>DATBJZ010000054.1:0-14621 GCA_036556125.1 Gemmatimonadota bacterium
AGGCAGTGGGTCGTGGCGCTGGCGGCGAGCCGGTCGAGCGAGGGCGCCGGCTCGAGACCGATCCCGGCGGGCGCCGAGGTCGGCGGCGCGCTGCCGGATCCGTGCTGCGCCGGTCGCTCCACGATCACGACGGCTCGGCCGGCCCCAGCTCCCGGATCGCCGGCCCGTTCAGGACCTTCCCGTACGGATCGAAGCGGGAGCCGTGGCAGGGGCAGTCCCACGAGCGTTCGAGGTCGTTCCAGGCGACGATGCAGCCCAGGTGCGTGCACACGGCCGAGCGCTCGTGCAGCACCCCGGCTTCGTCGCGATGCACCGCGACCTTCCCGGCGCCCCTCCGCAGGATCGCGCCCTTCCCCCGCGGGATCTCGTCGGCGGACTCCACCTCGCCCGGCGTCACCCAGTCGCGGTACTGCGCCGCCACGTTCAGGTTCTCGCGCGCGAACTCGGACGCGGCGCGGAGCGTGATCCTCCCCGGGTCGTAGAGCGTCGCCCAGGGATTCTCCCGCCCGACGACGAGGTCGGTCAGGAGCATCCCCGCGATCGTGCCGTGGGTCATCCCCTGCCCCGAGTCGCCCGTCGCCAGGTACAAACCGTCGTCCCCGGTGGGGTCCCGGCCGATGAAGGCGATGCCGTCCACGGGCTCCATCACCTGACCGGACCAGCGCATCAGCCGCTCCCCGGCCTGCGGGAGGTTCTCGTCCACCCAGGCCTCCAGCCCGTCGAAGCGGCCCGCCGGGTCCTCCTCCTGCCCGGTCTTGTGGTCCTCGCCGCCCACGATCAGCACGTCGGCGCCGCCCGGGCCGGCGCCCGGCTGGAGCCGGACGTAGTGGTACGGATCGGCCGTGTCCCAGTAGAGCGCCCGCGGCACGGCGCCCGGGGCGACCGCCCGCGTCACCACGTACGTCCTGTACGGCGCCTGCTTGGTGTGGATCGCGAACCGCGTGCTCACCGGCGTGTTCGTCGCGACCACCACGGACCGCGCGCGCACCTCGCGGCCCGACGAAGTCCGCACTCGTGCGGGGGAGCCGCCCTCGATCTCCTCGGCGTGCGCGCCCGTGAAGAGGCGGCCGCCCGACCTCCGGAAGGACTCCACCAGCCCGCCGAGGTACCGGAGCGGGTGGAACTGACCCTGGTCGGCGAAGCGGAGACACGGCGCGTGGCCGAGGCCGCGGAGCGGGAGCCGCTCGCCGCGCTCGACGCTCATCCCGGCGCGGCGGGCGGCCTCGAGCTCGCGGTCGAGAAGCTCCGACCCCTGGTCGCGCGAGGCGAAGAGCCACCCGTCCAGACGCTCGAAGTCGCAGTCGATCCCCTCCTCGCGGACGATCGCCTCGATGCGGTCGATCGCCGCCCGATGGCTCTCCGCCGCCAGCCGCGCACCTCCCTCGCCGTGCAGGCGCTCGAGATGGCAGAAGCGATCGTCCAGCGCGCTGGCGAGGTGCGCGGTCGTGCGCCCCGTCTCGCCGCTGCCCGCCGCACCGTCCTCGAGGATCGCGACCGAGAGACCCTCGCGGCGCAGGAGATACGCGGTGGTCACACCCGCGATGCCGGCGCCGACGACCAAGGCGTCCACCGTCAGGTCCTCCCGCAGGTCATCCCCGCGCGCGAGCTCGGCGGTGGCGTGCCAGAGCGACACGGTGCTTCCGGAGCGGCGGGTCATGCAGGCGCGGGTCCTCTCCCAGGGGACCTCGGGAATGTCGGGGCCCTGCGGCGGGTGCCACAAAGGCGCGTTCCTCAGGTCGTCGAGCGAAGCACGTCGGCGGCCGCGCGCTCGCGGCGCTCGCTCAGGCGCCCGCGCAGGCCTTCGTCGGCCAAGGCCAGGATCTCGGCCGCGAGCAGCCCCGCGTTCGTGGCGCCCGCGTCGCCGATCGCGAGCGTCGCCACGGGCACGCCGGCGGGCATCTGCACCGTCGAGAGGAGCGAGTCGAGGCCCTGGAGCGCCTTCGACTGGATCGGCACCCCGAGCACGGGCCGCAGGGTGTGCGCCGCGACGACGCCGGCCAGGTGCGCGGCGCCGCCGGCGCCGGCGATGAACACCCGGACGCCGCGGTCCTCGGCCTCCTTCACGTAGCCGACCAGGGCGTCGGGGGTTCGGTGCGCCGACAGCACGCGCGTCTCGCTTGCGACGCCGAGCTCGGTCAGGACGTCGCCGGCGCGGCGCATCGTGTCGAGATCGCTGCGGCTGCCCATCAGGATCGCGACGAGCGGGCCGCCCGGCGACCGCTCCGTCGTGCGTGCGTTCATGCGTGACCTCCGAGGCTGGGGAGCGGCCAATCTAGCCGCACGGCGCGCGCGGCGCGTCCGCTCGTGTTCGCCCGCCGTCGGCGATCGTCGAACGACCGCAGCTCGGCCGGCGTTGGGACCCCGCCGGCCCGGGCTCGCCGCCCGCGTTGAAAAAGCCGGCGAACCGCCGCAGGCTGTGGGCCGCCGACGCCCCGCTTGGCCGGGCGACGGAACACCGGGCGGCCAGTCGGCCGGGGCCCCCGGCGCCGGGACGTCACCGGGCACGACCTCGGGCCGAACGAATCGAGGCCGGGTGAACGCCGAGGAGAAGCGGCTCAAGGACGCGCGGGAGCGAAAGGCGCACTGGAAGCGCTGGGGCCCGTATCTCAGCGAGCGTGCGTGGGGCACGGTCCGCGAGGACTACAGCCCCGACGGCTCCGCCTGGGAGTACCTGACCCACGACGACGCGCGCTCCCGCGCCTACCGCTGGAACGAGGACGGCCTCGCCGGGTTCAGCGACCGCCACGGCCGGATCTGCCTGGCCGTGGCGCTCTGGAACGGACGCGACCCGTTCCTCAAGGAGCGGCTGTTCGGGCTCACCGGTCCCGAGGGCAACCACGGCGAGGACGTGAAGGAGTGCTACTGGTACCTGGACGGCACGCCCACGCACTCCTACGCGCGGCTCCTCTACAAGTACCCGCAGTCCGCCTTCCCGTACGAGCGTCTGCGCGCGGAGAACCGCCGCCGCGGCCGCGAGGACCGCGAGTTCGAGCTCCTCGACACCGGCGTCTTCGCCGGCGACCGCTACTTCGACGTCTTCGTGGAGTACGCGAAGGAGAGTCCCGAGGACGTCCTCCTCAGCATCCGGGCCGTCAACCGCGGTCCCGAGCCCGCGCCGCTCCACGTCCTGCCGACCATCTGGTTCCGCAACACGTGGTCGTGGGGCGACGAGGGCCCGCGGCCGCGGCTGCGGGCGCTGCCGCCCGCGCGCGGCACCCGCCCCGGTTCCCCGTCCCCGGTCACGATCGAGCTCGAGGATCCCGTGTACGGCCGCCGCTGGCTGCGCTGCGACGGCGCGCCGGAGCTGCTCTTCACGGAGAACGAGACCAACGTGCGGAGGCTTTACGGCGTCGCCGGTCCTCCGTACGCCAAGGACGCCTTCCACGAGTACGTGGTCGAGGGCCGCGCGGAGGCGGTGAACCCGGAGCGGACGGGCACGAAAGCCGCCGCGCACTACGCGCTGCACCTGGAGCCCGGCCAGCGCGCCACGCTCCGGCTGCGGTTCACGCCCGCCGGTCTGCCCTCGGCGGGCGCGGACCTCCTGGGCGCCGAGTTCAGCCGGATCTTCGCCCGGCGGATCCGCGAGGCCGACGCCTTCTACGCGACGATCGTCCCGCCGGATCTCCCCGACGAGGGCAAGGCCGTGATGCGCCAGGCGCTCGCGGGGATGCTCTGGTCGAAGCAGTTCTACCACTACGTCGTCGAGCGGTGGCTGGACGGCGACCCGGGGCAGCCGCCGCCCCCCGCGGCGCGCCGCCGGGGGAGGAACCGCGGCTGGCGGCACCTGCACAACGCCGACGTCCTCTCCGTGCCGGACAAGTGGGAGTACCCGTGGTACGCCGGGTGGGACCTCGCCTTCCACTGCATCCCGCTCGCGCTCGTGGACTCCGACTTCGCGAAGGAGCAGCTCCTCCTGCTGCTCCGCGAATGGTACCAGCACCCGAGCGGCCAGCTTCCCGCGTACGAGTGGTCCTTCGACGACGTGAACCCGCCGGTGCACGCCTGGGCGGCGTGGCGGGTCTACAAGATCGAGCGGAAGCGGCGGGGGAAGGGCGACCTCGAGTTCCTCGAGCGCGTGTTCCACAAGCTGCTGCTGAACTTCACCTGGTGGGTGAATCGACGGGACGCCGACGGGATGAACGTGTTCCAGGGCGGGTTCCTGGGGCTCGACAACATCGGCCCGTTCGACCGCGGCGCGGCGCCGGGGGGCGGACACCTGGAGCAGGCGGACGCCACGAGCTGGATGGGGATGTACTCGCTCGACATGCTCGCGATCGCCGCCGAGCTCGCCCGTACCAACCCGGCGTACGAGGACGTGGCGAGCAAGTTCTTCGAGCACTTCCTCCACATCGGCCGCGCGATGAACGACCTCGGCGAGGACGGGGTGCCGCTGTGGGACGATGGCGAAGGCTTCTTCCACGACCTGCTGCACCGCCCCGGCGACGGATGCATCCCGCTGCGGCTGCGCTCGATGGTGGGGCTGATCCCGCTCTTCGCCGTCGAGACCCTCGAGCCCGATCTCCTGGAGCGCCTGCCCGGGTTCCGGCGGCGCCTCGAGTGGGTCGTGGAGAACCGGCCGGAGCTCGTGCGCCACGTCGCGTGCGGTCGGACCCCCGGGCGCGGCGACCGGCGGCTCCTGTCGCTGGTCACCCCCGAGCGGCTGCGGCGGATCCTGGCGAGGATGCTGGACGAGCGGGAGTTCCTCTCGCCGTACGGCATCCGCAGCCTCTCACGCGCGCACGCGAACGACCCGCTGGCGCTGCGCCTCGACGGAGTCGAGCACCGGGTGGGGTACGAGCCGGGCGAGTCGGAGAGCGGTCTCTTCGGCGGGAACTCGAACTGGCGGGGGCCGGTGTGGTTTCCGGTGAACTACCTCGTCATCGAGTCGCTCCAGCGGTTCCACCACTACCTGGGCGAGGGCTGGCGGGTGGAGCTCCCGACCGGCTCCGGACGGCTGATGAGCCTGCGCGAGGTCGCCGCCGAGCTGTCGCGCCGCCTCGCGAGCCTGTTCCTGCGGGACGCCGAAGGCCGGCGCCCCGCGCACGGCGACTCAGCGGTCCTCCAGGGGGACCCGCTCTGGGACTTTCCGCTGTTCCACGAGTACTTCCACGCCGAGACGGGGCGGGGGCTCGGGGCGAGCCACCAGACGGGGTGGACGGGGCTGGTCGCGAAGCTGCTTCAGCAGAGCGGGATGCCGCGGCGGCAGCGGGGTGGAGCTCCGGCGGCTGCGGCACGTGGTGGCGAACCGGAGATCACGAGGAGGACTGCACCGACCGCGGGCCGTGCGGCCGCGCCACGCGCGGCCGTCTCGGGCTCCGCCGCGGGTCGTGGAGCCGGGTCCCCGGTGGTCAGGGTCTCGGAGGCGGACCGCCGGACCGGCGCGCGCGGCGGCCGGAGGCGGAGCGACGTGGAGCGACCGTCGACCGAACACGCCGGAACGCCGGCGGAAGACCACGTCCCTGATCGCGGGACGAAGCATCCCGCTCCGGAGGGCGACCAGGGAGGGACTCGCGAAGCATCCGACGGCACGCCAGCCGAGGACGAGCCCGCGAAGGCCTGACCGCGGTCAATCCCCCGGCGCGGGCTCCCGGGCGGGTGTCCCCCCGCCCGCCTCCCACACGTTGTTCGACCGATCCAGGTCCGGGAAGGCCAGGTCCGGATCGATCTCGACCTTCTGCACGTCCGCCGCGTCCACCGTGACCGTCGCCTCCCGGGCGCCCTCGAGCCAGGTCTCGACGGGCACCTCGCGCCGGACCGTGCTCCCGTCGGAGAGCGTGACCTCCACGATCGCGGGCATCGGGACCATCCCGCGGTCCCGGATCACGATGCGCGTGCCATCCTCGCCCGGCGTCACGCTCTCGATCCCCTGCTCCAGGACCCACGTCTCGTAGTACCAGCTCCGCCAGAACCAGTCGAGGTCGCGGCCGCTCACGTCCTCGAACGTGTTGAACATGTCCCACGGGTAGGGGTGCTTGTACGCCCACCGCGCCAGGTACTCGCGATACGCGCGGTCGAACGTCTCCTTCCCCAGGATCGCGCGCAGCGCGTGCAGCGCCGATGCCGGCTTCTGGTAGGACGCGATCGTGAACGCGGCGGGGTTGTAGTGGTAGTCGGACCAGCGCAGGACCTCTCCCTCCAGCGCGTTCAGCACGATCGCCAGGTAGTTCGCCTGGTCGGGCACCTGCCAGGCGACACCGGGATAGAAGTCGCTCTTGGCGTTGTTCTCGTTGAACGTCGTCGTTCCCTCGTCCATCCAGCCGTAACGGCGCTCGTTGTTGCTCACGATCATCGGCACCCACATGTGGGCGAACTCGTGGGCCGTCACGGCGTAGAGCGCCGTGTCGCCCTGCACGTTGTAGTCGCCGATCAGGGTCATCATCGGGTACTCCATTCCGCCGCCGATGATGCCACCCGCCTCGACCGCGGTCATGTGCGGCCACGGGTAGGGAATGCCGGTGTAGCGCGAGAGGAACGCGATCGCGTGCTGGCCGTAGCGCGCGGACTGGGTCCAGCGCGGCGCCGTCTCGCGGTAGAACGCGTCCACGCGCGCGTGGTCCTCGTCCCCGTCGCCGTCGCGGTCGCCGACGCTGGTGCGGGTCGCGTCCCAGAGCGACTCGCGGGTGATCCCGTAGGCGACGTCCCGCACCGAGTCGGCCTGGAAGTGCCAGGTCAGCCGGCCGCCGCGTCCCCCGGACGTGGCGCGCCCGAAGTCCGCCTCGGTGAGCACGTGCACGATCTCGTCGCTGCCCTCCGCCTGCTCGAGCCGCCGCAGGACGGACGGCGCCAGCGCGTCCTCGCGGTTCACGAGCTCCCCCGTGCCCATCACGACCCAGCCCGCCGGCACGTCGAGCGTGACGTCGTAGCGCGCGAAGTCGGCGTAGAACTCGCCCGAGCCCAGGAAGGGATCGGTCATCCACCCGATGACGTCGTCGTAGACCGCCATCTGCGGGTACCAGTAGGCGAGGTAGAACAGGTTGTCGTCGTCCCACCCCATCCGCCCGCTCGCACCCGCCTGCGGGATCAGGAAGCCCCAGTCCACCTCGAGCTCGGCCGTCGCGCCGGGTGCGAGGGGCGCGGGAGGATGGATCACGAGCTGCGTGTCGTCGATCTCGTAGCGGGGGCCTGCCGTCGGACCGGGACGGCCGGGCTCGCCCGGCTCCTCTTCCTCGCCGGCGCGCTCCAGCGCGCGGCCTCCGACGGCGACGCGCCGGACCTCCACCCCGCCGGTCGTCTCCGCCGGCTGGTTCCGGAGCGCACCCGGCGCGTGGAGGTTGAGCGCGAGCTCCACGTGCAGCTCGGCGAGGCTGTCCGGCGAGTTGTTCGTGTAGCGGATTCCGGCGGTGCCCTCGAGCCGCTTCTCCTCGACGAGCAGACGGGCGTCCAGGTCGTACTCGGCCCATTGCTGCCAGTAACCCGGGCCCGGACGTCCGTCGGCGGTGCGCGTCCCCCGCATCACCGCGGCGGCGTACTCGAGCGCCGGACGCACGGCGTAGGGCTGGACACGCGACTCCGCGGCGACGGCCGGAGCGCCGCCCTCGGAACCGGACGCTTCGGACTCCGCGCGGCCGGCGCTCGCGGAGCGTCCGGCGGCGCTGGCGCAGCCCGCGGCCGCGACGGCCGCCGCGACCGCGAGGGCCGCGAGGTGGAGGACGCCGCGCACGGCCGGGAGACGTCGGATCGATCGCATGGGCGAACCTCGATGGGGAGTGAGTCGCAGCTCCAGATCCTCGAGCGGCGGGTCGGAGTCCGCCGCGGCGCCCGCCGGACCCCGCCACCCCGCGGCGGGAAGGCCGGGCAAGCTCGTCCCGCCGGCCTCGGGCGGCAACGCCGGGGGACGAACGTCGTCGCGACCGGGGCAGAGCGCCTCCCCGAAGGGCCGGACGGCGGCCGGCACGGGGCGAACCGCGGCGGCCGGCCCTGGGCGAACCGCGGCGGCCGGCCCTGCGCAAACCGCGGCGCCAGGCCCTGTCCCCTCTACCCCGCAGGCCGCATCCTGGCTCCCGTGATCCGTCCCTGCCTGGCAGCGATCCTGATCGCCGTCGGCGTCGCAGGCGGTCCGCGGGCGCTGGCGCAGGGCGAGCCTGGAGACGGGCGGCCCGGACCTGCGGCGCCGGCGGCTCCGCCGTCGGCGCGGAACGGGGATGCGTCCGCAGACCGCGGGCGAGCCGGGGCGGACGGCGCGTCCGCCCCGGGCGCGGCCGCCGGCGTCGTGGTGCGCGTCATCGACGGCGACACGATCGAGGTCGAGCGCTTCGGGAAGGTCCGGCTGCTCGGCGTGGACGCGCCGGAGAGCGTGGATCCGAGGCGCGAGGTCCAGCCCTTCGGGCGCGAGGCGGCCCTCTACACGCGGGCGCGGCTCCTCGGCCGGCGCGTCCGCCTCGAGTTCGATCCCGTTCGCCGGCGGGATCGATACGGGAGGATTCTCGCGTACGTGTTCCTTCCCGACGGCACGCTGTTCAACGAGCTCCTCCTGCGCGACGGCTACGCGCACGTGTACACGGGGCATCCCTTCGAGCGGATGGAGCAGTTCCTGGAAGCCCAGCGTGAGGCGCGGGAAGCGGGGCGGGGCCTCTGGCGCCCCCCGTCCGGCCGCTCCGACGCGGCGACGCGGCGTGCGGTGACGCCGCAACCGCTCGCGGACCCGGCGTGCGACCCCTCGTACCCGGAGGTCTGCATCCCGTCCCCGCCGCCGGATCTCGACTGCCCCGACGTGGCGGCCCGCCGCTTCGCCGTCGTCGGCGGCGATCCGCACCGGTTCGACGGGGACGGCGACGGTCTCGGCTGCGAGCGGTAGCCCACGCTCAAGGCTCGGGAAGCGGCGGACGGCGGAGCTGGACAGGGCCGCCGCGCCCCGCGTTCTCCGACGGGCTGCGCGTCGCTCGCGTCGCCGGAGCGGCGGAGCAGGTCAGCAACGGAGCAGCAGAGTAGCTGAAGGAGTACCACCTCCGTCCGGCGATTTTCCGACTTTCGGCGCGCGCGCGGCCCGGGTTCGACTCTTATGATCCGAACCCGCGCGCGGCCATGCGCTGCCGGCTTCGCCGCCCCCTTCCAACGTCGCACCCCGGACAGGAGCACCCGATGGGACCGCAGCCGCGTTCCCGGGCGTCCGCACGTCCCTCGCGGGCCGGCAAGGTCCCGCCGGCGACGGCCGCCGTCGCGCTCGCCGCGCTCGCGATCCTCACGCCCGGCTTCAGCCGCGTCGGCGCACAGGCCGGCCCCGCGCAGGACGGGTCCTTCTCCCCGCTCCTTCCCTGGCCGCTCGTCGCGGTGCACGCCACGGTGCTGGCGGACGGTCGGGTGCTCACGTGGGGAGGCGGCGACGAGCAGAAGCTCGCCGGACACTCGGACACGCGGATCTGGCATCCCGCCAGCGGAGCCTTCGTCGCGGCGCCGAACGGCACGACGAACCTCTTCTGCGCCGGGCACGCCTTCACGGGGGACGGACGCGTGCTCGTCGCGGGCGGCCACATCACCAACCGGACCGGCACCGCCGACGTCAACGTCTTCGACCCGTCCACCAACGCCTGGTCGCTGTGGGCGCCGATGAACCGCGGGCGCTGGTACCCCACGGTCACGACGCTCGCCAACGGCGAAATGCTCGTCACGAGCGGGCTCCACACCAACCGGGACCGCAACACGCTGCCGCAGGTGTGGCTGCCGCTCGGCGGCTGGCGCAACCTGACGAACGCCGTCCTGGACCTCCCGCTCTACCCCTGGATGTTCGTGGCTCCCGACGGGCGGGCCTTCATGGCCGGGCCGAACAAGCGCGCGTGGTGGCTCTCGACCTCGGGGGCCGGGAAGTGGACGCGCGGTCCCGCGAGCCCGTTCGGCCACCGCGTGGACGGCAGCGCCGCGATGTACGACGAGGGGAAGATCCTGATCGCGGGCGGCGGCAAGGACGTGGCCACGCGCACGGCCGAGGTCATCGACCTGACGGCGGAGAAGCCGCGCTTTCGCTCCGTCGGCTCGATGGCGTTCGCGCGCCGGCACTTCAACCTGACGCTGCTTCCGGACGGGAGCGTCCTCGCGACGGGGGGAACCCCCGCCGGGAACGACACGACGCGGGCCGTCCTGCCGGCCGAGATCTTCGATCCCGGCACGGAGACCTGGCGCACCGTGGCGCCGCTGGCGAAGCGCCGGATCTATCACTCCGTCGCGGCGCTGCTCCTCGACGGCCGCGTGCTCGTCGCGGGCGGCGGGGCGAACGCGGGAGACACCGACCGCCTGGACGCCCAGGTCTACTCGCCGCCGTACCTGTTCAAGGCCGACGGCACCCCGGCCCCGCGGCCCGTGATCGAACAGACGCCGGCGGAGGTGCGTCCCGGTCAGACGTTCCTCGTGAAGACGCCGGACGCCGCACGGATCGCCCGCGTGAACTGGATCCGGCTCTCGTCCGTGACGCACTCCTTCAACGAGAACCAGCGGTTGAACCGGCTCGTGTTCGGCCCGGCGACCGGCGGGCTGAACGTCAGCGCACCCTCGAGCGCGAACCTCGCCCCGCCCGGTCACTACATCCTCTTCCTGATCGATCGCGACGGCGTGCCGTCGGTGGGGAAAGTGGTGCGGATGCGGCCGTAGACGCGGCCGCGCGCCACGCCTCACGACTCGATCGCCGACCTCCCGGCGGCCGCACGGCGGCGGCGAGCTCCGCCGCCGTGCGTTCCTGTCCGGAAGTCGTCCACCCCGCCTGCGCCCGTCACGCGCGAGCCCCGCATCGCGGGTACACGTCTTGCTTTCGCGCGGGGCCTCCCGACACCGCATCCCACCGGGGACGTGACGGAGGCACAGCATGGAGACTCTCTTCCCGCTCATTGCAGCGTGCCCGCTGGCGCATTTTGCGGCTCTCCTCGCAAGGCGGCGCGTCCGCGCACGCGCCCGACCCCGCCCGCGCACTCAAGCCCTCCGTCCGCGGAGGCGGGCGTGACGCTCCCAGCCTGGGCGGGCGCCGCGGTCCTGGCGCTGCTGCCCTGCCTCCTCTCCGCCCAGACCCTGCACGTCTCCACCCGGGGATCCGACTCGGGTTCGGGCACCTCGTCGTCGCCCTTCCGCACCGTGCAGAAGGCCGCCGACGTGGCGCGCCCGGGCGACACCATCCTCGTGCACGGCGGCACCTACTCCGGCCAGGTGCGGATCACGCGGTCGGGGACGGCCAGCGCTCCGATCACGCTGAAGCCGGCGGGTGACGGAACCGTCACGCTCACCGCGAGCCTGCCCACGGCGTCCTGCGCCGAGACCGATCCGCCGAACGGCCGGACGCTGTCGGTGGACATCGGCGTCGATCACTGGCGCGTGGAGGGGCTCGACATCGTGGGCGGCGTCCTCATCGCCGCCGCCGGGGCCGGGAAGATCCGCGACGAGGTTCGCAGCCGCTCGCTGCCGGGGCGCGGCCAGTACGACCCCGCCGGTGCCGATCGCACGCTCGCCGCGTTCGACGTCGATCCCGCCGAAGGCTGGGTGATCTCGGGGAACGACATCCGCGGCCGCGGAATCCTCGTGATCAGCTCCCGGAAGGGACGCATCGAGGGGAACGAGATCCACGACATCGCCTGCGGCACCGGAGGCGGCATCAAGCTCGCGAACTTCAGCGACAAGTGGGTGATCCGGGACAACCACATCCACGACATCGCCGCCAGCGAGCGGCACTTCATGAGCGAGGGGATCCGCCTCGGCGGCGCCTCGATGTACAACACGATCGAGGAGAACGTGGTCGAGGACATCGGCGGCGAGGGCCGGGGCTACGGCTTCGACGTGAACTCGGGCTGGAACGTCGTCCGCGGAAACGTGGCGCGTCGCACCGAACAGGGCTTCTCGGAGCAGGCGGGCGGGTGGGGCAACAAGTGGATCGGCAACCTCTCCGAATCGAACCGGCAGTACGGCTTCTCGGTCTACGGCAGCGGCGGCGACGAGACGCGGCCGACCGAACGGACGCCGAGCCTGATGGAGGTCGAGTGCAACCGCTCGTCGGGTGATCCCACCGCGTTCAACTCCGGCGGCGTGAAGGAATCGGCGTTCGAGCGGAACGACTTCCGCAGCGTGCGGCTGGCATCCAGCCTGCGAAGCTACTGGTCCTCGGCCGGAAACACGTGGGAGGGCAGCTCGCAGCCGCCGTCGGAGAATCCGCGCACGACGACGTGCAGCGGCACCGATCCCGGCCCCGATCCCGATCCGGAGCCCGAACCCGATCCGGACCCGCGCATCTGGGGCGACATCAACGGCGACGGCCGCATCGGCAGCTCGGACGCCCTCATCGTGCTGAACCACATCACCGGCCTGCCCGTGGGCGGCAACGACCTGACGCTGGCGGACGTGAACGCGGACGGCCGCGTCACGAGCACCGACGGTCTCGTGATCCTCTACCACACCGTCGGCCTCGACACGGGCGACGCGCGGGTCGGGGAACCCGCCGGCTGACGTCCTCGCGGCGCTATGCCCGCGCCGCCTCCCGTTCCCCCGCCATCCCGACCGGCTCGAGCGCCCGGAGCGTCGCGGCCACCCAGCCGTAGAAGACGGCCGAGGCGACCGCCGCCGCGGTGAGCGTCCCCACCAGGAGCCCGTAGAGCGCCGGCTCCCCCATCCGTTCGGCGATCCGCATTCCGATCCACGCGAGCGGCGCCGTGAGCACCACGTAGCGGATCGCCGCCACCGCGAGACCGGGCACGCCGCGGCCGAGCCCTTCGAAGATCGGCCGGCAGAGAAGGAACGGCGTCCCGACCACGACGGAGATCGGGACGAGCCGCAGCGCGAAGGCCGCGTACGCCGCCGTGAGCTCCGACTCGGAGAGCGCGTCCGCGAGCGCCCGCGCGCCCGCCACCATCACCGGTCCCACCAGCAGCGCCGCGTACGCCGCGCTGGCGAGCCCCGCGTCGCGAAGGCCGCGCCGCACGCCCGCCACGTCTCCGGCACCGAACCGCCTCGCGGCGTAGGGCAGCATGGCGACGCCGATCGCGATGATCGGCGTGAGGGCGAACATCTGCACCCGGTAGAAGATCGAATACGCGGCGATCCCTTCGGTCGGGTTTCGCAGGGTGGCGAGCAGCGCGTTCACGAGTCCGACCTCCGCCCCCATCAGCGCGAACGTCATCGACGACGGGACGGCGAGAGCCAGCAGGGCCCGGGCGGGGCGCGGATCCCGCTCGGGTCGCGTGTCGAGGTCCGCCGCCTTCCGGCGGCGCTCGTGCCGGCCGGCCTGCACCAGGGCGTACACGAGACCGCCGAGACGGCCGATCACCGTCGACAGCGCGATGCCGAACACGCCCCAGTGGAAGACGAACAGGAAGAGCGTGTTCAGCACGACGTTGATCACGTTCGACCAGATGCCGGCCCACATCGTGGCGCGCGTGTCGTGGTGCGCCTTGACGAGCGAATCGGGGATGACGGACCAGAAGCTGGTGAACGCGGAGCCGGCGATGAGCACGGCTCCGTAGATCCGGAAGTCCCGCTCCACGTCCGGCTCCAGCCCGAACCGCGGGGCGAGCGCCCAGATCCCGGCGCCGAGGGCGACGAACGCGATCGAGGTCGCGACGACGAGCTTCCAGGTGAGGCCCAGGTACTGCTCGATCCGGGCGCCCTGCCGCGCTCCCATGGCGCGCGAGAGGCCCGACGTGAGACCCGTCGAGAGCCCGACCCACACCGCGATCATCAGGAACTCGAAGGGCGCGGTGAGGCCGATCGCCGCGACGGCGGAATCGCCGAGCGTCGCCGCGTACGCCGTGTCCACGAACGTGAAGGCGGAGCGCATCCAGAAGGACACGACCAGCGGCGCGGACATCCGGAGCAGCGACGGGCCGGGCGGGGCGGCCGGGCTCGGAGGCGCGGTCAACGGGACGTCGGAAACCTCGCGCGGGGGGAACGTGCAGAGGGACGGGAGCAGGCAGTCTAAGCGGAGGAGCCCCGCTCCGGCAGGGCCGGACGAGTCAGGATCCGTGCGTCTCCGCTCGAGGAGGTGCGGCCGCGGGATGCCGCGACATCCGCCCTCCGGCTGCGCCGGCGGGCCCGCGGGGCGGCCGCCGGGGACGATCCGCCCCCGGCGCGGGACGTCCTCCCGCCGCCGCTGCGGCGTGTGGTCCGTGCGCCGGCTCGGCTCCCGCCCGGAGTAGGGCGGAGGGAGGATCGAAGATCCTGCGACGGTGCGGCAGCGGACGCCGCCACCCCCATTAGGATCGATCACCCACTCGAGGATCGATCACCCGCTCGTGGATCGATCACCCGCTCGGCTGCCGCCTCGAACGATCGCACCGGACCTTCGTTCCCCCGTGAGGCCCCCGATGTCCCCCGCTGCCGCGCTTCTCGCGCTCGTCCTCTCCCTGTTCACCGCTCTGCCCCTTCACGCCCAGGGGCGCGCCGCGGCCGGGGAGTGGTCCGCGCTCTTCCCCTGGCCGCTGGTCGCCGTCCACCTGCACGTCCTGCCCGACGGCCGGATCCTCACCTGGGGCGGCGCGGACGACGCCGTCCACGCCGGCGGATCGGAAGCCTATCTCTGGACTCCGGCGACAGGTCTCTGGACGGCCGTCCCGAACCCCACCACGAACATCTTCTGCGCGGGTCATGCCTTCCTGCCCGACGGACGTCTGCTCGTCATCGGCGGGCACGTGAGCCCCGAGATGGGGGTGCCCGACGCCAAC
>DATBJZ010000055.1:0-35473 GCA_036556125.1 Gemmatimonadota bacterium
CGAGGAGTTCGAGTTCCAGATCGTGGACGGGCCGGACGGCGCGCCGGCGGGGCGGCGGTGAGCGCCTGCCGCGCGGGGCGGGGGGTGGACCGCGCCCCGGCCTCCGCCGGGTCCGCGTCGGCCGCGACCGGCGGCGGCGCCGCGACGGTGGGCGTCGTCACGTTCCCGGGCTCGAACTGCGACGAGGACGCGCTGCGCGCCGTCGAGGACGCCGGCGGAGCGCGGGCGCGGCGCGTCTGGCACCGGGAGACGTCGCTCGCGGGGCTCGACGCCGTGATCCTCCCGGGCGGGTTCGCCCACGGCGACTACCTCCGGCCGGGCGCGATCGCGCGCTTCTCCCCCGTGGTGGCGGCGGTCGAGCGCTTCGCCCGCGAGGGCGGGCTCGTGCTCGGGATCTGCAACGGCTTCCAGATGCTCACGGAGATGGGCCTCCTGCCGGGGGCCCTCACCCGCAACGTCGGGCTGCGCTTTCGCTCCGAGGTCGTGAGGGTCCGCGTCGAGAACGCCCGGACCCCCTTCACGCGCGCGTACCGGGAGGGCGACGTGCTTCGGTTCCCGATCGCCCACGGGGACGGCGCCTACGTGGCCGACGAGGCGACCCTGGACCGTCTCGAGGCCGAGGGCCGCGTCGTGTTCCGGTACGTGGACGCCGGCGGAGACGCCACCCCCGCCGGGAACCCGAACGGCTCGGCGCGCAACGTCGCCGGGATCCTGAACGAGGCCGGGAACGTGCTCGGCCTGATGCCGCACCCGGAGAGGGCGTGCGACGCGGCGCTGGGCTCCTCCGACGGCTGCGGCGTCTTCGCGTCCCTGGTGTCCGCCTTCGTCGGCGCCGCCGGGGGAGCGGCGCGCGCGTGAGCCCGCCGGCGACCGCCGCGCCGCCCGGGGCCCCCGCCGGACGCGAGGGCGCCGCCGCGCCCGCGGCCGTCCGCGGACTCGACGGACCGGTCACGCCGGAGCTCGTCGAGGAGCACGGCCTCCTCCCCGAGGAGTACGGGAGGATCGTGACGCTCCTCGGCCGCCCCCCGAACGTCACGGAGCTCGGGGTCTTCTCCGTGCTCTGGTCGGAGCACTGCGCGTACAAGAACTCCCGGCGGCTCCTTCGGCGGCTGCCGCAGACCGGCGCCGCCGTGCTGCAGGGACCGGGTGAGAACGCCGGCGTCGTCGACGTGGGCGGCGGCTGGGCCGCGGCGCTCAAGATCGAGTCGCACAACCATCCGTCCGCGGTGGAGCCGTACCAGGGCGCGGCCACGGGGGTCGGCGGCATCCTGCGCGACGTGTTCACGATGGGCGCGCGGCCGGTCGCGATCCTCGACTCGCTCCGCTTCGGGCCCCTCGAGGGCGACGGCCCGGCCGAGCGGCGGAACCGCTACCTCTTCGACGGCGTCGTCCGCGGCGTCGGCGACTACGGCAACTGCGTCGGCGTGCCGACCGTCGGCGGCGAGACCGCGTTCGCGCCGTGCTACGCCGGGAACCCGCTCGTGAACGCGATGGCGGTGGGCCTGCTCCGCACGGGCGACCTCGTGCGCGCGAGGGCCGGTGCTCCCGGGAGTCCCGTGCTCGCGGTCGGCGCCTCGACGGGACGCGACGGGATCCACGGCTGCAGCCTGCTCGCCTCGACCGAGCTCGACGAGTCCTCGCTCGAGAACCGGCCGACGGTGCAGGTCGGCGACCCGTTCACCGAGAAGCTGCTGCTCGAGGCGACGCTCGAGATCGCCGCGTCGGGCGCGGCGGCCGGGATCCAGGACATGGGCGCGGCCGGACTCTCGAGCTCCTCGGCGGAGATGGCGTCGCGCGCCGGCGCCGGCATCGAGATCGACGTGGGCCGGCTCCACCTGCGGGAGCCCGGGATGACGCCGTACGAGATCCTGCTCTCCGAGTCGCAGGAGCGGATGCTCGTCGTCGCGCAGCCCGGGCGCGCGGACGAGGTGCGGGCGATCTGCGATCGGTGGGAGCTCCCCTGCGCCGAGATCGGCCGCGTCACGGACGACGGGCGCTGGCGTGTCCTGCTGCACGGCGAGACCGTGGCCGACGTGCCGGTGCGCGCGCTCGTGGACGAGGCGCCGGCGTACCTCCGGGACGCCCCGGAGCCCGCCTACGTGCGCCGGCTGCGCGGGACGCCCCCGCCCGGGGCCGCCCCCGCCGCGGCCCGGGCGCTGCGAACGCTCCTCGGCTCGCCGAACGTGGCCTCGAAGCGGTGGGTGTGGCGGCAGTACGACTCCACCGTGCGGGCCGCCACCGTCGCCGGACCGGGCGCGGACGCCGCCGTGCTGCGCATCCCGGGGACCGGCCGCGGGATCGCGCTGACCGTGGACGGGAACGCCCGGCACGTGTTCCTGAACCCGCGGCGGGGCGCCGCGCTCGCGGTGGCCGAGGCCGTGCGCAACCTGGCCTGCGCGGGCGCGCGGCCGCTCGCCCTCACCGACTGCCTCAACTTCGGGAACCCGTACAACCCCGAGGTCACCTGGCAGTTCGCCGAGGCGATCGAGGGGCTGCGCGAGGCCTGCGAGGCGCTCGGCCTGCCGGTCGTCAGTGGAAACGTGTCGTTCTACAACGAGAGTCCCGCAGGGCCGGTCTGGCCGACGCCGGTCGTGGGCGTGCTCGGCGTGCTCGAGGAGGTCGCGGATCTCCCGACGAGCCGCTTCCGCGCCGCGGGCGACGCCGCGATCCTGATCGGGCCCGACGCGCGCGACACGGCGGGGAGCGAGTACGAGGCCGCGGTCCTGGGGGCGCTGCGGGGCGACGCGCCGGCGCTGGACCTGGACCTCGAGACGCGCGTCCACGAGGTGGTGCGCGGGCTCGTCGCCGAGCGCCGCGTCGGCTCCGCGCACGACTGCGCCGAGGGCGGCCTCGCGGCGGCGCTCGCGGAGAGCTGCTTCGACGAGGCGGGCGCCTTCGGGCTCGAGGCGGCGGACGGCCCCGGCCACGCCGGCGCGCTCTTCGGCGAGGCGCCCTCCCGCGTGGTCGTGAGCTGCGCGCCCGGCGAGGCGGACGCCGTCCTCGCGCGCTGCGCGGCCGCCGGGGTCCCGGCCCGGGTGCTGGGGCGGGTCGGCCCGCGGGGGGGGCGGTTCCGTCTGGGCCCCGACGTCGACGTGCCAGCGGCCGAGCTCGCCGCGATCTGGGAGGGCGCGATCCCCGCCCTGATGGACGGCACCGCCGTCGGCGCGCCGGACGCGTCCGGGCCGGCGGAGTCGCCGGTGAACCCTGCCCGAGGAGGTGCGGCGTGAGCGGTCCCCGCCACGAGTGTGCGATCTTCGGCGTCTTCGGCGCGCCCGACGCCGCCGCGCTCGTCTACCTGGGCCTGTACGCGCTCCAGCACCGCGGCCAGGAATCGAGCGGGATCGTGACCTTCGCCGGCGGCCGGCCCTGGGTCCACAAGGCGATGGGGCTCGTCTCCGACGTCTACACGGACGAGGTGCTGTCCTCGCTGCCCGGGGCCTGCGCGGTGGGCCACAACCGCTACTCGACCACCGGCTCCTCGAACCTCGTGAACGCCCAGCCCATCCTCGCCAACCTGAAGGGCGGACCGCTGGCGATCGCCCACAACGGCAACCTCGTGAACGCGCGCGAGCTGCGCGAGGAGCTCGAGCAGGAGGGGGCGATCTTCCAGTCCACGGTGGACAGCGAGGTCGTGGTCCACCTGATCGCCCGCTCGCGCGAGCCCACGCTCGACGGACGCGTGCTCGAGTCGCTGGCGCGGCTCCGCGGGGCGTACTCGCTCCTGCTGCTCGCCGAGGACGCGCTGTACGCGGCGCGCGACCCCAACGGGTTCCGCCCCCTCGCGCTCGGAGAGCGCGAGGACGGCGGCGGCACCTTCGCCGGCTCGGAGACCTGCGCCTTCGACATCGTCGGGGCCCGGCTCCTGCGCGACGTCGAGCCCGGCGAGGTCGTGAAGATCACGCGCGAGGGGGCGACGTCGCTGCGCTACGCGCCGCCCGACGCCGAGCACGCCTGCATCTTCGAGCTCATCTACTTCGCGCGCCCGGACTCGCGGGTCTTCGGCGTGAGCGTGGACGAGGCCCGGCGCCGGTTCGGTCGCGAGCTGGCGCACGAGCATCCGGTGGACGCGGACTGCGTGATCGCGGTCCCCGACTCGTCCAACTCGGCCGCCCTGGGCTACTCCGAGGCCTCGGGCATCCCCTTCGAGCTCGGGCTCATCCGGAACCACTACGTCGGACGCACGTTCATCCAGCCCACGCAGGCGATCCGCGACTTCGGGGTGAAGGTGAAGTACAACCCGGTGGCGAGCGTGCTCCGGGGCCGGCGCGTCGTCGTGGTGGACGACTCGATCGTGCGCGGGACCACGAGCAAGGCGCTGGTGCAGGTCCTGCGCGACGCCGGCGCGCGCGAGGTCCACCTGCGCGTGAGCTCGCCCCCGCTGCGCCACCCCTGCTACTACGGCGTGGACATCCCGGTCCGCGAGGACCTGATCGCCGCGAACCTCGGCGTGGCGGAGCTGCGGGCGTTCCTGAACCTGGACTCGCTCGGCTACCTCTCCGAGGAGGGGATGTACCGCGCGGTGGGCGGCGAGCGGCGCCACTGCGACGCCTGCTTCACGGGGCGCTACCCCGTGCGCGTGGAGGGCAACATGGACGACAAGCTGGTCTTCGAGCGGATCTGCGGCGAGCTGGGGGCCGTCGAGTGACGACGGCCGGCCGCGGGCGAGCCGGCGCGCGCGGCCGGGAGCGGCCCGGGCGCGAGGGCCCGACGCGCGACGCCGCCGCGGACCCGACCGCGTCCGCGGAGGGGGAGCCGGCCGTCCTGTCCGGGACCGAGGCCGCCGGCGGGCGCAAGTGGGTCTACGGCTTCGGGGACGGCCGCGCCGACGGCGACCGCGCGATGCGCGACCTGCTCGGCGGGAAGGGCGCCAACCTGGCCGAGATGGTCCGCATGGGCGTCCCCGTCCCCCCCGGGTTCACCATCTCCACCGAGGTCTGCGCCTACGCGCTGCGTCACGACGGCGCCTACCCCGAGGGGCTGCGCGAGCAGGTGGAGGAGGGTCTCGCCGGGATCGAGGCCCTGCTCGGGCGGCGCTTCGGCGACCCCGCCCGGCCGCTGCTGGTCTCCGTCCGCTCGGGCGCCCCGGTCTCGATGCCGGGAATGATGGACACCGTCCTGAACCTGGGCCTGAACGACGAGACGCTGGAGGGCCTCGCGCGCGAGACCGGCAACCCGCGCTTCGCGCTCGACGCGTGGCGGCGCCTCCTCCAGATGTACGGCGACGTCGTGCTCGGCGTCCCGCACGACCGGTTCGAGCGCGCGCTGGAACGCCGCAAGCGCGAGGCCGGGACCGAGTCCGACGCCGGTCTCGACGAGGCGGCGCTGCGCGCCCTCACCGAGGAATACCTCGAGGTGATCCGCGCCGGCGCCGGGCGGCCGTTCCCGCGCGACCCGCGCGAGCAGCTGTGGGGGGCGGTCGCCGCCGTCTTCACCTCGTGGAGCAACCGGCGCGCGGTGCGCTACCGCCGGCTGCACGGCATCCCGGACACGCTCGGGACCGCGGTGAACGTCCAGGCCATGGTGTTCGGCAACCTGGGCGAGGACTCGGCCACCGGCGTCGCCTTCACGCGAAACCCCGCGACCGGCGCGCGCGAGCTCTACGGGGAGTACCTCGTGAACGCCCAGGGCGAGGACGTCGTCGCCGGCATCCGCACGCCGCACTCGATCCGCCGCACCGCGGGCGACGGGTCGTCGCTGGAGGAGCGGATGCCGCGCACCTACGCCGAGCTGGCGCAGGTCGGCGAGCGTCTGGAGCGGCATTACCGCGACCTCCAGGACCTCGAGTTCACGGTCGAGCGCGGGCGGCTCTGGCTCCTCCAGACGCGCACCGGCAAGCGCACCGCGGCCGCCGCGGTGCGGGCCGCCGTGGACATGGTGAACGAGGGGCTGATCGACGAGGCGACGGCCGTGGGGCGCATCGACCCCGCGCAGCTCGAGACCCTGCTCCACCCCTCGATCGACGAGCACGCCGACTTCGAGGTGCTGGCCACCGGTCTCGCGGCGTCGCCGGGCGCCGCGTCGGGAAAGATCGTGTTCAGCGCCGACGAGGCCGCCGAGATGGCGGAGGCCGGCGAGCCCGTGATCCTCGTCCGCCGTGAAACCTCGCCCGAGGACATCCACGGGATGGCCGCGGCCCAGGCCATCCTGACGGCGCGCGGCGGCACCACCTCGCACGCGGCCGTCGTGGCGCGCGGCATGGGCAAGCCCTGCGTCGCGGGCTGCAAGGAGATCGACCTCCTCCCCGACGGGAGCGGCTTCCGCGTCGGCGTGGCGACGCTGCGGCGGGGCGACTGGATCACGCTGGACGGCTCCACCGGGCGCGTCCTGGCCGGCCGGGTGGCGACGCGTCCGGCGGAGCTCAAGGGCGAGTTCCGGCGTCTGATGGAGTGGTGCGACCGCTTCCGCCGCCTCGGGGTGCGCGCGAACGCCGACACCCCGCACGACGCGGGGCAGGCGATCGCGTTCGGGGCCGAGGGGATCGGGCTCTGCCGCACGGAGCACATGTTCTTCGACGAGGATCGGATCCTCCTCGTGCGGCGGATGATCTTCGCCCGCAGCGAGTCGGCGCGGCGCGAGGCGCTCGCGGGGCTGCTCCCGATGCAGCGATCCGACTTCACCGGGATCTTCCACGCGATGGAGGGGCGGCCCGTCACGATCCGGCTGCTCGACCCCCCGCTCCACGAGTTCCTGCCCCACGAGGGCGACGACCTGTCCGCCGTCGCGGCGGGGCTGGGCGTCCCGGTGTTCGAGCTGCGGAGCGCGATCGCGCGGCTGGCCGAGGCGAACCCGATGCTGGGCCACCGCGGCTGCCGCCTCGGGATCACCTACCCCGAGATCACCGAGATGCAGGCGCAGGCCATGGCCGAGGCGGCCTGCGACGTGATCCGCGGCGGCGGCCGCGTGGCCCTCGAGGTGATGGTCCCGCTGGTGGGGGTCGCGCGGGAGCTCGAGCTCCAGGCGGGCGTGATCCGGCGCACGATCGACGGCGTGCTCGCCGACCGCGGGGTGGAGCTGCCCTACGCGGTGGGCACGATGATCGAGCTCCCGCGCGCCTGCGTGACGGCCGACGAGATCGCGCGCGAAGCGCAGTTCTTCTCGTTCGGCACGAACGACCTCACGCAGACGACGTTCGGGATCTCGCGCGACGACTCCGGGAAGTTCCTCCACGTGTACCTGGCGCAGGGGATCTACGCGGCCGACCCCTTCGCCGTGCTCGACGAGCGCGGCGTGGGGCGGCTCATCCGCACCGCCGTCGAGCTGGGACGCGGCGTGCGGCCCGACCTCAAGGTGGGGATCTGCGGCGAGCACGGCGGCGACCCGGCCTCGGTCACGTTCTGCCACCGCGCGGGGCTGGACTACGTGAGCTGCTCGCCCTTCCGGGTCCCGGTGGCCCGCCTCGCCGCGGCGCAGGCCGCGCTCGCCGAGACGGGGGCCGAGGCGCGCGCGGTGCTCGCCGACCGGCTGGCCGCGCGCTAGCCCGACCGTCGGCGTCGCCCGCCGGGCTCCCGGCGGGAGACCCGCCCCGCCTCAGCCCGGGGGGCTCTCCCCGGCCGGAGGGGAGTCCCCCGCCGGAGCGGCGCCTTCGCCGGCGGGCGCGGCCGCGTCGGGCGCGGGCCCGGGGAACACCTCCGAGCTCGCGATGTCCGCGACCGCCTTCCACTCGCCGTCCCGCTTCTCCCAGACCACGAGGAAGCTGCCGCGGTCGTCGACCGGCCCCTGCGTCCCGGCGAACGAGAGGTCGTAGGTCCCCCACTCCCAGGCGACGTCGCCGGCTTGCGCCACCCTGAGCGCCTCGGTCTGCCAGGTGTTCGAGACGTTAGGAAGGTTCACGAGACGCCCCCACGCCGACCGGATCGCGGCCGTCCCGCGGTGCGGCGGCTCGTACGGCACCACGAACACGGCGTCGGGCGCGTAGCGCTCTGCGATCGCCGCCGAGTCCTTCGCCACGACGTCGGCCTGCCACGCGCGGCTGATCTCCCGCAGCGCCGCCTCGTCCGACGCCGCGTCCTCGAGCGCGCCGCCCGCCGCCGCGCCTCCCGGGGCCGTCCCGGCGTCGTCGACGTCGCTCGAGTCGCTCGCTTGACACGCGCCGGTCAGGCTCAAGAGGACCGCCAGCGCCGCCGCGCGACCCGTCATCCCTCGTCTCGTCATGGCTGCTCCTCCTGCGTCGGTCCCGGCGCCGCGCCGGCGGCC
Source organism: Gemmatimonadota bacterium (assembly GCA_036556125.1). Lineage (GTDB taxonomy): Bacteria > Gemmatimonadota > Gemmatimonadetes > JACCXV01 > JACCXV01 > DATBJZ01. Next base: position 8,194 of record DATBJZ010000055.1, read on the forward strand.
GCCGTGTCGCCCGCCGCCGTCCCCGCCAGGGGTACGCCGATCCACGCCTTCCACTCGCCGTCGAGCCTGCGCCACACGATCAGGTAGCTGCCCCGCTCGCTGACCGGACCCGCCGCGTCCTCGACCGTCTGCTCGTATGTCCCGACCTCCACGGCCAGGTCCCGGGACGCGGCCACCTCGACGGTCGTGGGGTCCCAGGTGAGGGAGAGGCCCGGCAGCGCCAGTCGCCGCGCCCACGCGGCGGTCACGGCGTCGCGGCCCTCGATCGCCGGCCGCCCCGGCAGCAGGAGCCGCGCGTCCGGGGCCTGCAGGTCCGCGATCGCCGCCGTGTCGCGCACCACCACCGCTCCTTCCCACAGGTTGGCGAGCTCGCGGATCGCGCGCTCGTCCGCCGCCCGGTCGCCGGACGAGTCGACCGGGGCGCCATGCCCGGCGCTGTCGGCGGCGAGCTCCGCCGGCACCTCCCCCGTCGTTCCGGGCGCCCGGCAGGCGCCGAATGCGAGGGGGAGCGCCAGCGCCAGTCCGGCGGGGACCGTGACGAGCCGGCGGGTCATCGCGCTCCGCGCGGGCGCAGACGTGGGCCTGACGCGCGGGCCTCGTCCGGGAGCAGCGTCTCGCCGGCGCTCCATCTCAGTAGAAGTAGAACGCCACGGCGAGGATCGCATACACCGTCAGGAGCTGGGCGCCCTCGAGCCAGTTCGTCTCCCCGTCCAGCGAGATCAGGCTCACGATCGCGACCGCCATCCCCAGCGACACCATCTCGAAGGGGGTGAAGACCAGATCCATCGGCGTCCCCATCGCCAGGGCGACGAGCACGAGCACGGGCGCCACGAGCAGCGCCACCTGCGTCGAGGAGCCGATCGCGATCCCCATCGCGAGATCCATCTTGTCCCGCGTCGCGACCCAGATCGCCGTCGCGTGCTCGGCGGCGTTCCCCACGATCGGAATGACCACCAGACCCACGAAGATCTCGCTCCACCCGAGCGTCTCGATCGTGGGCTCGAGCGCGCTGACGAGGATCTCGGCCTCGAGCCCGATGAGGAGCGCCGAGCCCACCAGGACGCCCAGCGCCAGCCGCCGGGACCACTGCGGGGGGTGGTCGTCGGCGATCTCGGCCGCCACCACCGAGCGGTGGGTCCGGAAGCTGAAGATCAGCTGCGAGACGTAGATGCCGAGCATCAGGACGGCGACGACGACGCTGAGCGTGAGCGGGGCCCCGCCCGGCACCTGCGGGTGCGTGAGCGCGAAGACGGACGGCACGCCCAGGCCGACGATGGCCAGCACGAGCATCGACGCGTAGACGCCGGCCGCGGTGCGGTTGAACGACTGGCGGATCCGCCCGATCCCGCCGGCGAGGAGGCTCGCGCCCAGGATCAGGAGGAGGTTCCCCAGGACGGAGCCGGTGATGGACGCCTTCACCACTCCGACGAGACCCTCGCGCAGGGCGAGGATCGTGATGATGAGCTCCGCCAGGTTCCCGAGGGAGGCGTTCAGGAAGCCGCCGAACGCCGGCCCCGCGTGCATCGAGATCTCCTCGGTGCCCTTCCCGAGGAGCATCGAGAGCGGGATGATCGCCAGGGCGGCCGCCGTGAAGACGAGCAGCGGCGAGGCGTGCAGCAGTTCGAGAGCCACGCTCGCGGGGACGAGCGCGAGAAACGGCAGGAGGATGCGCACCACCGGGCTTCCGGCCGTCCTCGCGCGTCCCTGCGGTCGAAGGGCCTACTCCCCGTCCGCCGCCCCGCCGATCTCCGCGTCGACGTTCACGTCCGGCGCCGTGTCGCCCCCTCCGCCGCCGCCGAGGGCGCCGCTGAAGTAGAGGACGGCGGCCAGGATGAGGATGACCACGATGATGAGGACCGCGTAGAGTCCTCCCGAGTTGCCCCCGCCTTCGTGATGGTGGTGGTGGACCTCGGTCATGCGCGCCTCCCTCGCCAGGGTTCCCGGACCCGGAGAGTTCCTGCGGTCCGGTCCAAACGAGCGCCGAGCTGTCCGTGCATTGTAAGCGTGCGCCCCGACGGGGGGCCACGCCGACTTCTAGCGCCGCCTGCCGCGCGCTCCGCCGCGCGATCCCGGCCGCGTGCGGTCTCCGCCACGCCCGTCGCGCGGTCCTGACCGCGTGCGGTCTCCGCCGCGCCCGTCGCGCGCGCCGCGCCCCGGCGCGCCGGACGCCACGCCGCCCCCGCGCCGGCGGCGCGCCCCGTTGGCGGGCGTCACGGCCGCACCCCCTGCCCCGTCGGCGCCGCCGTCCCTCCCGGCGCGGCGGGGCCCGCGCGCTCGCGCCGTCGGCTCCCGGCCGCGGCCCCCGACCGCCCCGGCCGGGGCGAGGACGAAGTCGAGGCGCCGGAGATCCCGGTCCACCCGCGCCAGCGTCACCTCCACCTCGTCGCCGAGCCGGAACGTCCGCGCCGTGTTCCGCCCGATCAGCGCGTACTTCGCTTCCTCGAACAGGTAGTAGTCGTCCTCGATCGAGTTCACGTGCACCAGACCCTCGACGAACCATCGGTGCAGCCGCACGAAGAAGCCGAAGACCTGCACGCCGCTGATCGTGCCGGCGAACGTCTCGCCGAGATGCCGCTCCATGAAGGCGACCTTCTTGAGGTCGATCGAGTCCCGCTCCGCCTCCTGCGCGACGCGCTCGCGCGCCGACGCGTGGGCGGCGATCTCCCCCCTCTCCCGGCGCGCGGCATCCTTGACGTCCTCGGCCGCCGCGGCCTCCGCGTCCAGGTCCTTGAGGAGCCGGTGCACGACCACGTCCGGGTACCGGCGGATGGGCGACGTGAAATGGGTGTAGCACTCCGACGCCAGGCCGAAGTGGCCCACGTTGTCGACCGAGTAGCGCGCCTGCTTCATCGCGCGCAGCACGATCGTGTTGAGCACCTTCTCCTCGGGCCGTCCCTCGGCCCGCTGCAGGAGGCGCTGCAGCACGCGCGGCGTCACCTCGCCGGGGGGGAGGACGTGGCCGAACGCCGCCGCGAAGTCGCGGAGCGCCTGCAGCTTCAGGGGGTCCGGCTCCTCGTGCACGCGGTAGATCGCGGCCACGCGCCGCTTCTGCAGCCGGCGCGCCACGATCTCGTTGGCGAGCAGCATGAACTCCTCGATCAGCCGGTGGCTGTCGAGCCGGACCGACTCCTGGATGTCGAGCGGGAAGCCGTCGGCGTCGAGCACGACCTCCGCCTCCGGCAGGTCGAAGTCCAGGGAGCCGCGCTCGGCCCGCCGGCGCCGGAGCTCGAGCGAGAGGTCGCGCAGACGGCGCACCGCCGCGACCAGCTCCGGCGGCCGCCCGCCGTCCGCGCCGCCGTCCAGCAGCGTCTGGGCCTCGGCGTAGGTCAGCCGCGCGCGGCTCCGGATCACCGTCGGGGCGATCCGCGACGCCTGGATCTCGCCGCGCGCGTCGAGCGTCACGAACACCGACATCGCGAGGCGGTCCTCGCCCGGGTTCAGGCTGCAGAGCTCGTTCGAGAGCCGCTCCGGGAGCATCGGCACGACGCGGTCCACGAGGTACACGCTCGTGGCGCGCGCCCGCCCCTCGCGATCGAGGACGCCGTCCGGATCCAGGTAGTGGCCCACGTCCGCGACGTGGACGCCCACCTCCCAGTCCCCGGCGCCGCCGGCCGACACGATCGACAGCGCGTCGTCGAAATCGCGCGCGTTCTCCGGATCGATCGTGAAGCTGAGGACGTCGCGGACGTCGAGGCGCCGCGCGATCTCGTCGGACGGGATGCGCGCGGGGAGCCGGCGGGCGGCTTCCTCGACCTCCGGCGGGAACGCCGGGTCCAGCCCGTGGTGGTGGAGGATGGCCAGGACGTCCACGCCCGGCTCGTGCGGGAAGCCGAGGACCTCGACGACACGCCCCTCCGGGTTCTTCTGCGCGTCCCCCCAGTCCTCGATCTCGACGACGACCTTCTGACCGGGCTCCGCGCGCCGGCCCGCGTCGGCCACGAACACGTCGAACGTGAGGCGCGGGTCGTCGGGCTGCACGAAGGCGAACCGGGGCGACCGCCGGTACGTGCCCACCACACGCGACCGCGCTCGCTCCAGAACGCGCACGATCCCGCCTTGCGGGCTCTCGCGGGCCGGCCGGTGCTCCACCCGGGCGACCACGCGGTCGCCGTGGGCGGCGTTCGCGAGCTTGAACGCGGGGATGAAGACGTCGGGCTGCGCGCGGTCCTCGGGCACCACGAACCCGGCTCCGCTGCGCACCACCTGGAGCCGCCCGACCACGAGGTTCAGGAGGTCGGGGAGCGAGTACCTCCCGTTCCTGGTGCGGTACAGCTCGCCCCGGTCCCGCATCCGCTCGAGCAGGTCGCGGAAGGCGGCATAGTGCTCCGATGGCACACGAAGTCCGCGCGCCAACTCCTTGGCTTTCAACGGTCGAGTCGACTGTTCCGAAAGGAAGCTTCGAACCGTCTGCTCGTCGGGCGCGGCGCTGCGTGGAGGCGTCCGCTCCGTGGCGCGGCGGGCGGTCAGAAGGACCCCGCCTCGTCCAGCAGCATGATCGGGATGTTGTCGCGGACGGCGAAGATCAGGCGGCAGCGGTGGCAGACGAGCTGGTCCTCGGCCTCCCGGTACTCCAGGGCGCCCTTGCACTTGGGACAGGCCAGGACCTCGAGCAGCTCCTTGTCGAGGGGCATCGCTCCTCCGGTGCGGTCAGGTGAGATAGCCGAATCGCCGCAGGTCCGCGGGACGCCGGCGCCAGTTCGGGCGCACCTTCACCCGAAGCTGGAGGAACACCTGGCCTCCCGCCAGCTCCTGGATGCCCGCGCGCGCGGCCGTGCCGATGCGGCGCAGCGTCTCGCCGGCCCGGCCGATCACGATTCCCTTCTGGCTCTCGCGCTCGACGTGGATCACGGCCTCGACGCGCGGCACGGGACGGTGCTCCTCGAAGGCGGTCACCTCCACGTGGCACGCGTAGGGCACCTCGGCGCCGAGCTCGTGGAACAGCGCCTCGCGGACGAGCTCGGCGGCGAGGAAGCGCAGCGGGCGATCGCTGAGCTGCTCCGCGTCGTAGAGGAACGCTCCTGCCGGGAGGCGCTCCAGAACCGCGTCGGTCAGCCGGTACACGCCCTCGCCGGTCACCGCCGAGACCACGTGCACGTCGGACCACCTCCCCTCGGCCCGCGCCTCGCCGGCCGTCGCCGCGGCGCGCCCGGGCGGGACGAGGTCGGCCTTGGAGAGGACCAGGAGCGCGGGTGCGGGAAGCCGCGCGGGGAGTCCGGGCTCCGCGTCGGCGCCGCGGCGCAGGTCCCGCACCAGGAGGATCAGGTCCACGCCCTCCAGACTGCGTTCGATCTCGCCGGCGAGCGCGCGCTGGAGCGCGTAGGCCGGCTCGAGCAGCCCGGGCGTGTCCACGAGGACCGCCTGCGCGTCGCCGCGCGTGAGGATGCCTGCCACGCGGCGCCGCGTGGTCTGCGGCCTGCGGCTCGTGATCGAGACCTTCTCGCCGAGCACCCGGTTGAGGAGCGTGGACTTGCCCGCGTTCGGGAGCCCCACGATCGCCACGTGTCCCGCGCGCGTACGGGCCGCGTCCCGCCCGGGCGCACCATCGGCGCGCCCGGGCGCGCGGCGTTCGCGAGCCGGCGGGGCGTCGGCAGGTGCAGGCCGCGTCGGGATGCGCCGCTCGTCCGAAGCGAAAGTGCGCCGCCTAGGAATCGAACCTAGAACCCGCTGGTTAAGAGCCAGCTGCTCTACCAATTGAGCTAGCGGCGCACAGGAGGCGATCGTCGAGCGCCGGCGGCTCGCCGGCGCCCGCGCGGGGACGTGCGAAGGGAACGCCCGCGCCGGGTCCGGGCCGGTCCGCGGACGGCGGGCCGGCCGGAGGTTGGGGTGAGCGAGGGGATTCGAACCCCCGACCCCCAGGGCCACAACCTGGTGCTCTAACCAGCTGAGCTACGCCCACCGCGAGCCTCGGGGAACGCCGGTTCCCCGGGGCCCGCCCCCCGCGCCGGACCCGATGGCGCCCCGCGGAGGATTCGAACCTCCGACCCACGGCTTAGAAGGCCGTCGCTCTGTCCAGCTGAGCTAGCGGGGCGTGCGCGCGTGCCGAAAGGTAGCCTCGGAGACGGGGTCGAGCAAGACGCGGGCCGCCGGAAAAAGTCGCGCTTGACGATGGCGGACTCGTGGCGGATCTGTACCCGATGCGCATCCTCGTCGTCGAGGACGACCCCGCCGTCCTCCAGGCGCTCGCGATCGTGCTCGAGCAGGAGGGTTACGAGGTCGCCACCGCCGGCAACGGGCGCGAGGCGATGGCGGCCCTGGAGCGCCGGCGTCCCGACCTCATCCTGCTCGATCTGTGGATGCCGGTGATGAACGGCTGGGAGTTCCTCGACCGGCTCCGGGGCGATTCCTCGTTGCTGAGCGACCTTCCCGTCATCGCGGTCACCGCCGACGCCGCGGCCGCCGCCCGCGGGCTGCCCGTCCAGGCCGTGGTGACGAAGCCCATGGACGTGGACGTGCTCCTGGCCGAGATCCGGCGCCACGACGGCGCCGCGGCGCCGGTCCCCCGGCGGCACACGGGCGCGTAGGCCCCCGGCGTCCCCGGGCCGGCCCGCTTTCCCCGACGCTCCAGAGGATCGTTTCCCAAGGCGCGGCCGCGCCCAAGATTGCAGGCCGTTCCAGCGTCCCTACAACCGCCCACTCCGGAGGATCGTCCATGCGCACCTTCCACGCGCTGTTGCTGGCACTCGGCCTCGGCCTCACGGGCGTGGCGGCCTGCGAAGGCGACGCCGACGTCGAGGTCGAGGGCGACGGCGACCTCGAGGACGCGGCCGACGACGTGGAGGACGCCGTCGACTAGGCGCACGCCGGGAGCCGGCCGCCGGCAGGACGCTCCGAGCCGCGCGGCCGGCCCTCCCTCTCCGCCTCCCGCCCCACCGTGAGCGACCTCCTGGCGGCCCGCGGCCAGATGGCGATGTCGCTCGCCTTCCACATCGTCTTCGCCGCGGTCGGCATCGCGATGCCGTTCCTGATGGCGGTCTCGGAGTGGCGCTGGCTCCGCTCCCGCGACCCCGTGTGGCTCGAGCTGACGCGCCGCTGGGCGAAGGGGACGGCGATCTTCTTCGCGGTGGGGGCCGTCTCCGGGACCGTGCTGTCGTTCGAGCTCGGGCTGCTGTGGCCGGGCTTCATGGCGCATGCCGGTCCCATCATCGGCATGCCGTTCTCGCTCGAGGGGTTCGCGTTCTTCCTCGAGGCCATCTTCCTCGGCATCTACCTCTATGGCTGGGACCGCGTGCCGCCGCGGGCGCACTGGCTGGCCGGCGTCGTGGTCGCCGCAAGCGGCGCCCTGTCGGGCGTCTTCGTCGTGACGGCGAACGCCTGGATGAACACCCCGGCGGGCTTCGACGTGGTGGACGGGCGCGCGGTGAACGTGGACCCCGTCGCCGCGATGCTGAACCCCGCCGCGTTCCAGCAGACGCTGCACATGACGATCGCGGCATACCAGGCCGTGGGCTTCGCCGTCGCCGGCGTGCACGCCCTCGGTCTGCTGCGCGAGCCGAGGAACCTCTTCCACCGCCGGGCGTTCGCGCTGGCCCTGACGGTGGGCGGAACCGCCGCCGTGCTCCAGCCCGTGAGCGGGGACGTGAGCGCGAAGCAGGTCGCGCGCTGGCAGCCGGTGAAGCTCGCCGCGATGGAGGCGCAATGGGAGACGCAGCGCGGGGCGCCGCTGCGGATCGGCGGATGGCCGGACGAGGAGGCCGAGACCACCCGCTGGGCGGCCGAGATCCCGCGGGGCCTGAGCTTCCTGGCCACCGGGGACTTCGACGGGGAGGTGCGCGGCCTCACGTCCGTGCCGCGCGAGGACCGCCCTCCGGTTGCGATCGTCCACCTCGCGTTCCAGCTGATGGTGGCGTGCGGCCTCTTCATGGCCGCCGTGGCCGCCCTCGGGGCCGTGCTGGCCTGGCGGCGGCGCCGGCTCCCCGACGATCCGGCGTTCCTCCGCCTCGTCGTTCTCGCGGCGCCGCTCGGGTTCCTCGCGATCGAGGCCGGCTGGGTGGTGACGGAGGTCGGGCGGCAGCCCTGGATCATCCACGGCGTGCTCCGCACGGCGGACGCGGTCACGCCGATGCCCGGCCTCGTGGTGCCCTTCGCCGCGTTCACGCTGCTCTACCTGGTGCTGGCCGGCATCGTGATCGTGCTGATGCGCCGGCAGGTCTTCGCGAGCCCGGTCTTCCTCCGCGAGCCGTCCGGCGAGGGGCGGCCGGCGCGGCGGCCCGCCTGATGGACCCGGCCACCGCCGTCGCGGCGGTGCTCGTGGCCTCGCTCACGCTCTACGTCCTCGGCGGAGGCGCCGACTTCGGCGGCGGCGTGTGGGACCTGTTCGCCACCGGTCCGCGGGCGCGCGCGCAGCGGGACCTCGTCGCCGACGCCATCGGCCCGATCTGGGAAGCGAACCACGTCTGGCTGGTGCTGGCGGTCGTCCTCCTCTTCGTCGCGTTCCCGACCGCGTTCGCCGCCATCGCGACCGCGCTCCACGTCCCGCTCGCGTTGATGCTGGTCGGGATCGTCCTGCGCGGGTCGGCGTTCACCTTCCGCACGTACGACGACCCCGGCGTGCACGCGCGCTGGAGCCGGATCTTCGCGGTCGCGAGCGTCGTGACGCCGGTGATGCTGGGCGTGTGCATCGGCGCCGTCGCCGCCGGAGGCGTGCGCTTGGACCCCGCCACGGGCGCCGTGCGCACGGACTTCGTCTCGGCGTGGCTGCGGCCCTTCCCGTTCGCCGTCGGGCTGTTCACGCTCGCGCTCTTCGCGTTCCTGGCCGCGGTCTACCTCACGGTCGAGGCGGAGGACCGCGGGCTGCGCGAGGACTTCCGCAGGCGCGCGCTGAGCGCGGCGGTCGCGGCCGGGGCGCTCGCCTTCGCGAGCCTCGTGCTCGCGCGTCTGGACGCCCCGGTGATGTGGGCCGGGTTGACCGCGCGTCCCTGGTCGCTGCCGTTCCACGCGACGACGGGGCTGTGCGCGTCGGGGGCCATCGCGGCGCTCTGGACGCGGCGCTTCCGGCTGGCGCGCGCGCTGGCCGCGGCGCAGGTGGCGTTCGTGCTGTGGGGCTGGGCCGCCTCGCAGTACCCGTACGTCCTCCCGCCGGACCTCACGCTCGCCGCCGCGGCGGCCCCCGACCGCGTGCTGGGGCTGCTGCTCGCGGCGCTCGCCGCCGGCGCCGTCGTGCTCGTGCCGTCGCTGGTCTATCTGTTCCGCGTCTTCAAGGGGCGGCCGCCGGCGCTGGCCCGGCTCGAGAGCGGGGCGCCGGGGGGCGGCACGCGGGCGCCGGGCGAAGCGGGCACCGACCGCCGCTAGGGCCGCGGGCGACGGGGGGCGGCGGCGGCGACTCGCCGAGGTCAGGCGGGGCGGGGCTCGGGGGGCGCAGCCGGAGCCCGCGCGTCACGCCCGGCGGCGCCCGGTCGCGTTCGCGCGGCGTCGGGGGCCGCGGCCGCCGGCGCGCGCCCGAGGACGTCGAGCAGCTGGGCGGGCCGGATGTTGGCGCCGCTGCAGACGAGGATCACCCGTTCGGCGCCGAGGCGGGCGCCGAGGCGCAGGGCGCCGGCCAGCGGGGCCGCGCCCGCCGGCTCGACGAGCGTCCGCGTGGCCTCGATCATCCGGCGCGTGGCGTCGAGGAGCTCCTCCTCGGAGACCAGAACGAAGTCGTCGAGGCTCTCGCGGAGGATCCGCTGCGGCAGCTCGAACCCCAACCTCGTGGCGAGTCCCTCGGCCGAGGTGCCCATCACGTCCTCGACCACGCGCCCCTCCCGCCAGGATCGCCAGGCGGCCGGCGCGCTCGCGGACTGGACGCCGATCACGCGCACCGGGTGGCGCCTCCACGCCTTCGCCACGAGGCAGGCGCCCGCGGCGCCGGTGCCGCCGCCCACCGGGACCAGGAGCAGGTCGGCGTCGGGCAGCACCTCGAGCGCCTCGAGCGCGGCCGTCGCCACCCCCGCGATCAGGAGCGGCTCGTCGCCGGAGTGCACGTACCGGTGGCGGCGCTCGACGGCCAGGCGTTCGCAGTGCTCGCGCGCGTCGTCGAAGTCCCGGCCGTGCACCACGATCTCCGCGCCGAGGTCGCGGATCGCCTCGGCCTTGAGAGGGTTGGCGTCCTCGGGCATGCAGATCGTCGCCCGCGCGCCGAAGAGCCGCGCGGCGTAGGCGATCGACTGGCCGTGGTTCCCCGTCGACGCGGCGATCAGTCCCCGCGCACGCACCGCCGGCGGCAGCTCGGCGACCAGGTTGATCCCGCCCCGCACCTTGAACGCGCCGGTCGGCTGCAGGTTCTCGTGCTTCACGAACACGCGCGCGCCGACCAGACGCGAGAGCGGGGCGTTCTCGCGCAGCGGCGTGGGCGCGAGGTGCGCCTCGAGACGGCGGCGCGCCGCGAGCACGTCCTCGAAGGTCGGCGCGGGGAGAGGCGCCGGGGCGGGGCCGGGAGAGGTCATCGCACGTCATTGTCGCGGCCGGGGCGGCTCCCGGTCAAACACCCCGGACGCGGGTCGTGACGGCGCGGCGCGCCGCCGGCGCGCTCCTCCGGCTGGCGGTCACCGCCGGGCTGCTCGCGCTCCTGCTCCGGCTGGCGGAGCCCGCCGACGTGGGTCGCCGTCTCGCGGGCGTGCGCCCGGAGGTGCTCGCGGCGGCCGTGCTGATCTGGAGCGCCGACCGCCTGCTCAACTTCCTGAAGTGGGCGCCGCTCCTCCGCGTGCACGTGGACGCGCCCCTGCCCCGCGTCCTCCGGGTCTACTACGCGGCGTACGCCGTGTCGTTCGTGATCCCCTTCTCCGAAGGCGCCGACGCGCTCCGCGCGGTGGCGCTCGGGCGCGGGCGGGGCCGCATCGCCGAGGCGGCCGCGTCGATCGTGATGGAGCGGCTGCTCGGGTTCGCCGCGCTCGTCGTCCTCGGCCTCGCCGCGCTGGGCGTCGCCGTCGCCGACGGGCTTCCGCTCGCCCCCCTGCTCCCGTGGATGGCGGGGGGCGCGGCGGCCGCGGCCGGAATCCTCGCTCTCGCGCTCGGCGGACCCTTCGCGGGCCGGCTCCGCTCCGCCGCCGGACGCAGCACCCGCCTGCGGGCGGTGCTGGAGCCGGCGGGCCGCTTCGTGGACGCGTGCGCGACGTACCGGCGGCGGCCCGGGGTGCTCCTCTTCGTGGGCGCGCTGGCCGTCCTCGAGATCGCGCTCTTCGTGGTGACGATGCTCGTCCTCGCGCGGGCGCTCGGCCTGGACGTGGCGCTGCCTCCCCTGCTGCTGGCGCTGCCCGTCGCGCTGTTCCTGGCGCAGCTCCCGATCGCCTGGCGGGGACTCGGCGTGGCCGAGGGAGGGATGGTGTGGGTCCTCGGCCTCTTCGGCGTCGCCGCGGAGGCCGGACTCTCGCTGCTCCTGCTCTTCCGGCTGGTGGACGTGGGCGTGGCCGTGCCCGGCGCGGTCCTCTGGCGGGAGCTGCTGCGGGCCGGACGCAGCGACCCGCAGCGGCTCCCCGGCGGGGTCCGCGGGACGTGACCTCCTCCGTGCGGTTCGACCCACGGCCGGCGCGCCGCCGCCGCGGGGCGGCCATGTTGAACCGCGGGTGCGCCTCCGGCGTCGCCGCCGGCCTCGTGCGCCGACGATCCCGCCGGTCGCGCGCGCGCGCACCTTCGTCCACCCTTCTCCCCCTCGCGAGAGGTCCTCATGACGTCCGTGCTCCTCCGCCTCCTGCCGGCCTGCGCCGCAGCGGGCTTCCTCGGCGTCCCCGCGACGGGCGCCGCGGCCCTCCGATCCCCCGCCCTCGCACCGCCCACCGCGGCGGCCGCGCGGACGGCGCCGCCCCCCGGTGCGCCCGCTGCGCCGGAGAGCCCGGAGACGTTCGCGTTCGTGGACGTGACGGTCGTCCCGATGGACCGCGAACGCGTGCTGGAAGGACACACGGTGGTGGTGCGCGACGGGCGCATCGTGGCCGTAGGACCCGCGGGGACGGTCGACGTTCCGGCCGACGCCGTGCGGATCGAGGGCCGCGGCCGCTGGCTCGTCCCGGGACTCGCCGAGATGCACGGCCACCTTCCCGGTCCGCAGTGGCCGGCGGGACTCGCCGAGCGCGTCCTGCTCCTCTACGCCGCGAACGGCGTGACCACGGTGCGTGGGATGCTCGGCCATCCCGACCAGCTGACCCTGAGGGACCGGATCGCGCGCGGCGATCTGGTGGGGCCCCGCTTGTTCGTGGGCAGCCCGGCGATGGGCGGCAACGGCGTCACGACGCCTGAGCAGGCGCGTCGCCTGGTGCAGGAGTACGCGGAGGCCGGCTACGACCACCTCAAGGTGCACGAGGGGCTCTCCAGGCCGGTCTTCGACGCCATCGCGGAGGCGGCGGGGCGCGCCGGGCTCCCCTTCGCGGGCCACGTGTCCGACGCCGTGGGCGTGTGGAACGCGCTCGGCGCGGGCCAGTCCACGATCGACCACCTGGACGGCATGGTGGAGGCGACGGAGGGCGGACGGCGCACGGCCGAGCTCGTCGAGGCCGTGAAGCGCGCCGGCGCGGGCGTCGTGCCGACGCAGGTGCTGTGGGAGACGTTCAGCCTCGCGCGGCCCCCGGAGGAGCTGCTGGCCGAACGGCCGGAGTCGCGCTACCTGCCGGCGCAGATGGTGCGCGGCTGGATCGAGGCGCAACGCGAGCTGAGGGCGGAGGTCACCGATCCGGCCGAGGGACCGGCGCTCGTCGAGGCGCGGCGCAGGCTGCTGGGTGCGCTCTCGTCCGGCGGCGCGCGGGTGCTCCTCGGCACCGATTCGCCACAGCTCTTCAGCGTGCCGGGGTTCTCCATCCATCGCGAGATGCGGGCGATGGTCGAGGCGGGTCTGACCCCGTGGCAGGTCCTCGCCGCCGGCACGCGCGACGTCGCCGTGCACCTGGACCTCGCGGACGAGTCGGGCACGATCGCGGTCGGCAAGCGCGCCGACCTGCTGCTGCTCGAGGCCGATCCGCTCGCCGATGTCGGAAACGTGGCGCGGCGCGCGGGGGTGATGCTGAACGGCCACTGGCTCGACGCCGCGGAGCTGGATCGTCGCCTGGCGGACGTCGCCAACGCCTACGCGGCCGACCGGCCGGAGGGCGAGGCGGGGGCGCGCTGACGTCCCCCGCGGCCTCCGGACACCGCGCACGATCCCGGGCGCGAGTTCGGGGCGAGGCCGGATGGGCGGCGGCCGCGGGGCTGGCGCGTTCGGCCCCGGCCCCCGGCACCGTCGTCCCGCCACGGCGGCGCTTCGTCCCGCGGGCTTCCCACGGCCCGCCACGGACGGCGAGCGGTCCGTCCCCGCGGCGCGCGTCCCGTCCCTTTCCGGTACGCGCGCGGCATTCCGGCCCTTAGCGTTGCCGCCGGACACGGCAGGCGGGAGGGTGCGCGTGGCGCTGGCTCGGCGCAGGCTCGAGGTGATCGGCCTGGGTCTGGCGTTCTGGACCCTGGTGGCGGTGCTCTTCGCTTGCCAGCGGGCGGCGATCTACACCTCGCGCGGCCTGCCGCTCGGGTCGTCCGACATCCTCCTCAGCTTCGGCGGCATCTACACGTGGGCCGCCCTCACCCCGATCGTCCTGCTGGTGTCGCGGCGGTTCCCCCTCGCGCGCGGCGCGCCGCGCCGCAACATCCTCGTGCACATCGCCGCCGCCGCGGTGCTGGTCCCGACCGACATCGGCGTGTACGTGCTCCTGGACGACGCCCTCAACGTGATCCCGTGGGGGCCGGATCCTCCCGGGTTCGGCGGCAAGCTCGCGCGGATGCTGTCGTTCGGCGCGCTCTTCGACGGCCTGTGGTACGCGGGGGTCGTCGCGGTCGGCCACGCGAGCGCCTTCCGTGAGCGCTTCCTCGAGCGCGCGCGCCAGGCGGCGCGGCTCGAGGCCCGCCTCGCCGCGGTCCGGCTGCGGGTCCTGCGGATGCAGCTCCAGCCGCACTTCCTCTTCAACACGCTGAACACGATCGCCGCGCTGGTGCCCGACGATCCTGCGGCCGCCCGCCGGACGCTCGAGCGCCTGCGCACGCTGCTCCGCGTGACCCTCGCGAACGACGCCCGGCCCGAGGTGCCCCTCTCGGAGGAGCTCGCGTTCCTCGAGTCGTACGTGCAGATCCAGAGGACGCGCTTCGAGGAGCGCCTGCGCGTGGACTGGGAGATCGACCCGGAGGCGCTCGGCGCCTCCGTGCCCACGCTCATCCTCCAGCCGCTCGTCGAGAACGCCGTCCGCCACGGCATCGGACGGCGCGAGCGCGCGGGCCGGATCTGGATCCGCGCCTCGCGCGGGTCCGGCGTCCTCCGGCTCGAGGTCCGCGACGACGGGACCGGCTTGCCCGACCTGGCGAACCCTCCCCGCGGCGGCATCGGCCTCGCCAACACGCGCGAGAGGCTCTCGCAGCTGTACGGCACCGCGGGCCGGCTTGACCTCGCGAACGTGCCCGGGGGCGGCCTCTCGGTGCTCGTGGAGATCCCCTACCGTCCCGCGGAGCGCGCGCCCCGGGAGTCCGAGGACGCAGCCACGCGCCGGCGCGCCCGCGACTCCGCCGCCGGCGTGCTCGCGCCGGTGCCGGCGGCCACGGTCGCTCCGGCGACGGCCGCGCGCGCCGAGGACGGCGCGGCGGCACGCGGCCTGGTCGAGCGCGATCGCCGTCGCCCCTCCGGGTCCGCGGGCGGGGTCGCCCGGCCGCGCCCGGTCGGGAGGCTCGCCGTGGTGGCCGGCGTGACCGCGGCGTGGCTCCTCTTCGCCGCGCTGCTCGCGTGGCAGGCGCTGCTCTTCACCGAGATGGTCGGCGAGCCGATTCCCCCCGCGCGCTTCTGGCTCATCGGCGTGGGGAGCCTCGCCTGGGTCGCGTTCAGCTTCGCGATCGCGGCCGTGACCCGCCGCTTCCCGCTGGGATACGGCTTCGTCGCGCGCAGCCTGGCCGCGCACGTCGTCGCGTGCCTCGCGGTCTGGGCCGCGGCGACCGGCCTCGTGGTCGCCGTGGACGAGGTCTTCGGGTGGGTGGCCTGGCCCGATCCGCCCCCCGCCACCGCAGCCGCGAAGTTCCTGCAGGGCGGCCTGACGGAGTTCGCGGACGTGATCGTCCGCTACGGCCTCGTGGTCGGGGTCGCCCACGCGCTCTCGTACCGGCGCCTGCTCCGCGAGGGGGAGCGGCGGGCGGCCACCCTCGAGGACCGGCTCGCGCAGGGCGAGCTGCGGCTGCTCACGCTCCAGCTGCAGCCGCAGTTCCTGTTCGACACGCTGCGCGCCGTGGGCGACCGCGTGGAGTCGGATCCGCGCGACGCCGAGCGGATGCTGGCGCGGCTCTCCGACCTGCTGCGCCTCGTGCTCGAGAGCGAGGACCGGCAGGAGGTGACGCTCGAGGAGGAGCTGGACGCGCTCGCGCCCTACGTGAAGGTGCAGCAGATGCGGCTGGGCGGTGGGCTGCGGGTGACGCCCGAGGTCGAGGACGGCGCCTTCGCCGCCCGCGTCCCCAACCTGGTGCTGCAGCCGCTGGTGGACCACGCTCTCCGCCACGCGAACGCGCGGCGCCCGGGACGCGAGGCGATCGCCATCCGCGCGCGGCGCCGCAACGGGAACCTGGAGCTCGAGATCCGCGACGACGGCCCCGACGCGCGCGGCGCGCCGCCCGCGAGGATCGCACCGGCGCCGGCAGGCGACCTGCTCAGCACCCAGATCCGCCTGCGCCAGATGTACGGCGCGGACGGACGACTCGAGGTCTCGGACGCCCCCGGCGGCGGGATGCGGGTGGCGCTCGCGATCCCCTGGCGCGCGGACCCGGTTGAACCCGTGACGGGTCTCGCGGGGTCCGGCACGGCCGCGGCCGTCCCCGCCGCCGCCGTCCTCGCGGCCGGCGCGAGCGGCGAGGCGGCCCCACCCCGCCTCGTTCGCGGACGGGAGTCCCGCTAGCCGCCCGTTCGCATCCTCGGTCCTTCCGCTCCGCGCCGGCGTCCGAACCTCTAGATCCGCGTTGTCAGGCGCGTCGGCGGCCGCTACTCTCCCCGCCATCTCCCCTCATTCCAGACCCGAGGTGGCGGCCATGCCCGGTTCACCACGCCCGTTCGTGGCCGCTCACCGCGGGCGGCCGCTCGCCGCCGCGCTGGCCGCGGCGCTCCTCGCTTCCGCCTGCTCGAGCGACGACGGTCCCGGTCCCGCCGGGCCCGAGCCCGTCCAGCCGTCGGTCGCGTCGTCCGAGGTCGCCGCGAACCCGCTCAACGTGATCAGCGCCGTCGTGCAGGCGGACACGCGCGACGCCCAGACCGTCCGCGTCGAGTTCGGCCGCGCGGGCGCCTTCGAGGAGGCCACGCCCGAGTTCCCGGCCACGGGCGGGGTGCAGCAGCTGCCCGTTCTCGGCCTGCACGAGGAATCGGACTACCAGCTCCGCGTGGTCGCGACCTCCACCACGGGCGACACCGCCGTGGGCGCCCCGCTGGCCTTCCGGACGGGCGCGCTCCCGGCGTCGATCGTGGACTTCCAGGTGATCCGCTCGGGTCCCTCGTCGCCCGGGTTCACGCTGCTGGCGCCGAGCACCGTCCCCTACCACCCGCCCGTGATCGTGGACCTCGAGGGGCGGGTGGTGTGGTACCGCGAGACGTCGGCGATCGTGGCCGACTTCCAGCTCCAGCCGAACGGCCACTACACCGGCGCCGTCATCGTCCCGAACGTCAACCCGTTCCTCGGGGCCGAATACGAGGAGTGGGACGTGCTCGGGAACCTCGTGGACGTCTGGACCGCGCCGGGCCGGATCACCGACCTCCACGAGCTGCGGCTGCTCGGGGACGGGAACCAGGCGCTGATCCTGGGCTTCTCGACCACGACGGGCGACCTGCGGCCGTTCGGCGGCCCCGCCGGCGGCACCGTGGTCGGCAACGTGCTGCAGCGGCTCGTGCGCGGCGGCGCGGTCCTCTTCGAGTGGAACAGCGTGGACCACTACGCGCTCGAGGACGCGCTGCCCTTTGCCTGGGTGACGGCGCACCCCGGCGGCTACGACATGGTGCACGCGAACGCGATCGAGATCGACGCCGACGGCAACTACCTGATCAGCAGCCGCCACCTGAGCGAGATCACGAAGATCGACTCGGAGACCGGCGACATCATCTGGCGCATGGGCAAGGGACCGGCCAACGAGTTCACGTTCCTGAACGACCCGCACGACGGATTCCACATGCAGCACACGCCCCGCCGTCTCGAGAACGGGAACCTGCTGCTCCTCGACAACGGCAACTTCCACGCGCCTCCGTCGAGCCGGGCGGTCGAGTACGCCGTGGACGAGGGGGCCCGCACGGCGACGCTCGTGTGGTCGTTCGAGCCCGGCATCGCGAGCTGCTGCATGGGGAACGCCCAACGGCTCCCCGGTGGAAACACGCTGGTCGCGCTGGGGAACGACTTCCGCGTGTTCGAGGTCACGCAGGGTGGCCAGGTCGTGTGGGAGCTCCGCTTTCCCACCCCGGCGAACATCTTCGGCTTCTACCGTGCGTTCCGGGTGCCGTCGCTGTACGGGAACGTGGACTGAGCCCTTGGGCGCCCGCGGGCGGCGCCACGCCGGCCCCGGCGGGGGCGGCCTCGCCTCGGACGTGCGCGTGCCGGCCGTCGCCGGCACCCGGCGCCCGCCGGCCTGGCGCGCCGTCGCCGCGGCGGCGCTGACCGTAGCGTGCGGGGGCGCGCAGCCGGCGCCGTTTCCGCGCGACGAACCGATCAGGCTGGGTCCGCTGGAGCTCACCGTGCTCGAGCTCGAGCCCGTCCCGTCTCCCCCGCCGGTTCCCCTGAGCTCGCTGCGCGCGCACCCGGGAGCCAGGCCGCTCGCGGTGTTCGTCGAGTGGGCCGGCCTCGACGGAATGGCGGAGTCGGAGCGATCCCGCTTTCTCGAGTCCTTTCTCGAGGAGGGTGTGACCCTGACGGACGCGGACGGGGCGGAGTACCGGGCGATGAGCGCGCTGACGCGGCCGATGTACTCGATCGGCGACACGCGCGGGATGATCGGAGGGACCGTTCCGCACGACTGGGTGGTCGTCTTCCACGTGGCGGAGGACGCGCGCGAGTTCGCGCTGCTCGTCGAGAACCCCGAGCCCGACGGGGGAGGGCCGGAGCTGGCCCGTGTGGACCTGGGAACGCCCGATCTGCGCTGAGCCGCCGCCCGCGCGGTCAGGCTCCCGCGGCGCCGCGGCGCTGGGGCTCGCCCTCGTCGCCGCCGGCTGCGGGGGCGGCGCAGCGCCGACGCCCGCCTCGCCCGGTCAGCCGGTGGAGCTGGGCCCCTTCACGGTGACGGTCTCGCGCACGGAGACCGTACCCCTGCCCGGAGGTTCGGCCGAGACGGAGGACACCGGGCTGGCGCTCTTCGTCGAGCTCGAGGTCCCGCCGCCGCCGGCGGAGGTCGCGTCGCGGATCGCCGCCCTCCGGGAGCGCGAGAGCGAGGTCGGCAGCGCGATCGCGAACGGCCGGTCCACGCAGCGGAACTTCGACGACTCGCAGCTGACGGAGGAGCTCGAGGACCTGCTGGGGCAGCGGGAGCGGCTCGAGGAAGAGGCCTTCCACGGCGCGGCGCGGAACCGCCTGCTGCGCCGCGCGATCCACGTCGTGGACGCCGACGGCGAGGACCACCACCCGTCCGGCTACGTCACGCGGGAGACCTACGAGCGGCAGATGCGCTTCCGCCGCGGGTCCGCGGAGGACCCGTTCCGGATGCTGGCCGCGTCGCGCGAGAACGCCGGATACGCCGCCGGCGCGACCCGGCAACAGTGGGTGCTTTTCTTCCGCGTCCCTCCGCGGGCCGCCGGTCTCGCCGCGGTGCTCACCAACACCGACCGCCGGAAGGACCAGCCCCGCGTCGTCCGGGTCCCTCTCGGGGGTGCGTAGCCGGCGACCGGCCGGTCGGGGTGGCAGGATTCGAACCTGCGGCCACCCGCCCCCAAAGCGGGCGCTCTACCGGGCTGAGCTACACCCCGACCTGCCGGGCGTGAACGTGCACCGTCACGTCCGCCGTGCGCGCGAGCTCCCGGTACGCGTCAGGACCGCGGCGGCTGCGACCCGGCCCCGATCGCCTCGAGGTGGCCGAGCCCGTCAGTCGGCGCCGCCTTCTCCGCCGGATCGCGAAGGCCCTCGAGGTACGCGCGCAGCTTGCGCAGCGCCGCCCCGCGGTGCCCGTGCCGGGCCTTCTCGGCGGGCGTCATCTCGGCCAGCGTCTTGCCCACCGCCGGCACGAGGAAGACGGGATCGTAGCCGAACCCGTGCGTGCCGCGGGGCCGGGCCGCGATCCGTCCCTCGACGCGGCCCTCGAAGAGCAGGATGCGGCCGTCCCCGCGGTAGAGCGCGACGACCGTGACGAAGCGCGCTCCACGGGCGCCCTCCTCCACGCCGGCCATCTCGCGCAGGAGCAGCGCCACGTTGTCCGCGTACGTGGCGCCCTCGCCGGCGTACCGCGAGGAGCGGACGCCGGGACGGCCGCCCAGCGCCTGCACCTCGAGGCCGGTGTCGTCGGCCAGGGACGGGAGCCCCGTCGCCTCGAACGCGCAACGCGCCTTCAGGATCGCGTTGTCCTCGAGCGTGGCGCCGGTCTCCTCGGGCGGCCGGAATCCCGGGACCTCGGCCGCCGTGCGCAGCTCGACCGGCAGACCGGCCAGGAGGTCGACGATCTCGCGCGCCTTGTCGCGGTTGGCGCTCGCGATCAGCAGGACGCCCACGCCCGTCGGCCTGCCCAGCCGGTTCTCGCCGTGAGGATCATCGCCGGCCCGCTGCAAGCCCTCCGAGCGGCCGAGCGGCGACATCCCGCCCTGCACGGGGAACCCGCCGGACCGGATGCCGCTCTCACCTTTCGCCCGGCGCGAGTCCCACGGCCGCCTTCTGCAGCGCGATCAGCTCGCGGATCCCCCTGGCGCCGAGATCGAGGAAGCTCTCCAACTCGTCGCGTCCGAACGCCTCCCCCTCGGCGGTGCCCTGGATCTCCACGAACCGGCCGCTCTCCGTCATCACCACGTTGAAGTCCACGCCCGCCGCGGCGTCCTCGCCGTAGCAGAGGTCGAGGACCGGGAAGCTGCCCACGAGACCCACGCTCACCGCGGCCACGAACTCGCGGATCGGCAGCACCGTCACGAGGCCCTGCTCGCGCAGCCACGTCGCCGCCTGGTGGAGCGCCACCATCGCGCCGGTGATCGCCGCGGTCCGGGTTCCGCCGTCCGCCTGCAGGACGTCGCAGTCGATCCAGACCGTGCGCTCGCCCAGCGCCTCGAGCTCGGCCACGGCGCGGAGGCTCCGCCCGATCAGCCGCTGGATCTCCTGCGTCCGACCGCCGACCCGCCCGCGGGCCGCCTCGCGCGGGCTCCGCGTCGCGGTGGCGCGGGGGAGCATCCCGTACTCGGCGGTGACCCAGCCCTTGCCGCGGCCCTTGAGGAACGCCGGCACGCCCTCCTCGACCGACGCGGTGCAGAGCACGCGCGTGTCGCCCATCGTGATCAGGCAGGACCCTTCGGCGTGCGGCAGCCAGCCCGGCTCGAGGAGGGTCCGGCGCAGCTCCGCCGGCAGGCGGCCGTCGTCGCGCCCGGCGCGCCGGGCGTCGGCCGCCGCGACGGCCGCCCGTGCGGCGGCGCGGCCCTTCGTGGAGGTCGCGTTCACACCGGGAATATAGACCTCGCACCGCGTTGGCGCGTCGCGCCGAGCGCCGCGTAAACTTCTCCGGTGCCGCTCCCCGACCACCCCGCCCTGCGTCCGGTCTGGACCGGCCTGCGGGACGTGCAGGGCTTCGCGATCCTCGCCGGCCGGGCGCTCGCCGCCCTCCCGCGCCGGCCGCACCACGTCCGCGACGTCGTGGACCAGATGGACGACGTCGGCGTGGGCAGCCTGCTCATCGTCAGCCTGACCGGGATCTTCACCGGGATGGTGCTGGCGCTCCAGTCCTCGGTCGAGCTCGCCGCCTTCGGGGCCACGGCGTACGTCGGCCGGCTGGTGAGCGCGTCGGC
Source organism: Gemmatimonadota bacterium (assembly GCA_036556125.1). Classification (GTDB taxonomy): domain Bacteria; phylum Gemmatimonadota; class Gemmatimonadetes; order JACCXV01; family JACCXV01; genus DATBJZ01. The sequence continues at coordinate 29,081 of DATBJZ010000055.1, forward strand.
CGTCCGCGAGCTCGGGCCGGTTCTCACGGGCCTGATGGTGGCCGGGCGCGTCGGGTCGGGGATCGCGGCCGAGCTCGGGTCGATGAAGGTCTCGGAGCAGGTCGAGGCGCTCGAGGCGATGGGGACGGACCCGCTCGCCAAGCTCGTGAAGCCGCGGTTCGTCGCCTGCATCGTGATGCTCCCGATCCTGACCGTGATCACCGACTTCATCGCGATCGTGGGCGGTCAGCTGATCGCGGTCTTCAGCCTGAACCAGCCGGCGAGTCTCTACTGGAACGCGGCTTTCGACACGCTGCGCCCGAGCGATATCTTGACCGGTCTGGTGAAGCCGGTCGTCTTCGGCGCGATCATCGCGCTCGTGGCCTGCCACAACGGCCTGGCGACCAGCGGCGGCACGGCGGGGGTCGGCCGGTCCACGACGAACAGCGTGGTCGTCTCGTCGATCCTGATCCTCGCGACCGACTACCTGATGACCGAGCTCTTCATCTCGCTGTTCCCCTCCTGAGCGCACCCCCCGGTCCCTCGGGCGCGGCGCCGGCCGCGCGCGCGACGTCGCTGCCCTACGACCGTCCCGACGTCGAGAACATGGTGGAGCTCCGGGACGTCCGGCTCGCCTTCGGCGAGAAGGAGATCCTGAAGAGCGTCACGTTCCTGGTCGAGCGCGGGGAGACGCTGGTCGTGATGGGCGGGAGCGGCGTCGGGAAGTCCACCGTGCTGCGCCTCGTGCTCGGCATCCTCAAGCCCGACGCCGGATCGGTCGTGGTGGCCGGGGTGGACATGGCGGCCGCGACCCCCGAGGAGGCCAAGACCGTGCGCGACCGGATCGGGATGGTCTTCCAGGCGGGCGCGCTCTTCGACTCCCTGACCGTGGGCGAGAACGTGGGCTTCCGGCTGCGGGAGCGGGGCGAGCTCTCGGACGAGGAGATCGCGGAGGAGGTGGCCGAGAAGCTCTCGTTCGTGGACCTCGGGCCGGAGGTCGCCGACCTGATGCCCGCCGAGCTGTCGGGCGGGATGCGCAAGCGCGTGGCGATCGCGCGCGCGATGGCCGGCGCGCCCGACATCCTCCTCTTCGACGAGCCGACCACGGGGCTGGACCCGATCACGTCCGAGACGATCAACGGGATGATCGTGAAGCTGCGCCGCGTGCGGGAGGCGGCGTCGATGGTCGTCACCCACGACCTGGACGCCGCGTTCGCGGTGGGCACGCGGTTCGCGATGCTCCACGAGGGCCGGATCGTCTTCGACGGCACGCGGCGCGACTTCCTGGCCAGCGAGCATCCCTACGTCCGGCAGTTCGTCCACCTGCGTCAGTCCACGATGGCGCCGTGAAGCGGTCCAGCTACCTGACCTGGTCCGACCTGCGCGTCGTGGCGCTCACGCTGGTGAGCCTCGCGCTGTTCGCGCTCGGAACGTGGTTCGTCGGCACCCGCGTCGGCCTCTTCACGACCAAGTACCGGCTCTTCACGTTCATGGAGACGGTGAGCGGGCTCCAGACCGGCGCGCCCGTGAGGCTCGCGGGCGTCAACGTCGGCACGGTCGAGGCCATCGAGTTCATCGCCCCCGCGGAGGCGGACAGCCTGGACGCGCTCTACCGCAGGGTGTACGGCGATTCGCTCGGCGACCGGAACCTGCGCGTGCGGCTCGCCGTCGACACCGACGTGCGGGAGCGGATCACGCGCAGCTCGACCGCGAAGATCGGCACCATCGGGCTCCTCGGGGACAAGTACGTCTCGGTGGACGTGGGCGACCCCGAGGACCCCGTGCTCGAGGAGGGCGACGTGCTCCGGAACGAGCTCCCGCTGGACTACGAGGCGCTGATCGCGCGCGGCGCCGCGGCGGTGGACGAGCTGGTGCTGTCGATCGAGAACGCGCAGCAGATCGTGGCCAAGGTGAACGCCGGCGAGGGCACGCTGGGGCGGCTCGTGAACGACGACGAGCTCTACCGCCAGTTCGTGGAGCTCTCGCAGCGCGGCGCGGCCACGATGGCGCGGCTGGAGCGCGGCGAGGGCGCTCTCGGCCGCCTGCTGAACGACCCCACCCTCTACAGGGAAATGGTCGAGACCACCCGCGAGCTCCAGGCCCTCGTGGACCGGGTCGCGGCCGGCGAGGGCACGCTCGGGAGCCTCGTCGAGGACCCCACCCTCTACCGCCGGATGGTCGAGATCGTGGACCGCACCGACGCCGTCCTCGATCGTGTGGAGGGCGGCCAGGGAACCGCCGGCAAGCTCCTCACCGACGAGGAGCTCTACGAGCGGCTGCAGCGCTTCGTCACGGACACGCAGAACCTCGTGAACGACATACGGGAGAATCCACGCAAGTACCTGAACCTGACGATCTTCTAGGCAGCACATCAAGCAGATTATGAACTCACTGTCGGGAGGACTTGCCGTGCCGCTCCGCGCGATCGCCCGTCGCTCGCCCACCGCCCTGCGTGTCGTCGCCGGCGCCGCCTGCCTCGCCGCGGCCCTGCCGCCCGGGGCGCTACGCGCCCAGAGCGCGGCGGACTCCTCCGCCGACGCAGCGGTCTCCAGGGTCGAGGTCCGGCCCGCCGAGACCGACGCCCCCGGCGGGACGCCGGTCCGGTTCACGGCGGTCGTGTTCGACGACGCGGGCCGTCCGGTCCCCTCCGCCGCCGTGACGTGGTTCGCCGATTCCTATCAGCAGGTCACGGTGGATTCGACGGGGCTCGCGATCGGCCGCGAGGTGGGGCTGGTGCGGATCGGCGCGGCGGCGGGCGGCAAGGTGGGCACGGGGCTCCTCCGCGTCACGCACCTGCCGGTCGAGCGCCTCGAGGTCGCGCTTCCGGGCGGGCTCGACCGGCTCGCGACGGGACAATCCGTGCGGCTCGAGGTTGAGGGCGTGACGGCGCTCGGCACGCGCGCCGCCGTGGGAACGGGCGTCCTGGAGCACGTGGCGCTGCGCTTCTCTTCCAGCGAGCCCGCGGTGGTCGAGGTCAGCGGGCTCGGGCGCGTGACCGCGCGCCGGCCGGGCGCCGCGGTCGTGTCCGTGCGCGACGCCGACGGCGGCGCCCGCGGCGAGGTCCGGATCGAGGTCGAGGAGAGCGCGGTCGCGAGCCTCGCCTTCGAGGGCTGGACGCGGGCCCGCCGCCCAGGCGGCGGAGCCGCGGCGGGATCCGCCGATCGGGAGGCCGTCCGCACCGGCGACGTGCTGCGCCTGCGGCTCGCGGTGCGCGACCGCGCGGGCCGCGGGCTGGACGGCGTTCCGGTGGTGCTCGGCGTCTCCGCCCCCGGCGCCTCGGCGTGGATGGAGCCCGACGGCCCGCGGTTCGTCGCCGAGGACCCGGGGATCTACACGATCGTCGCCTCCGCCGGCGGAGTCACCGCGCAGACCGACGTCCGCGTGGAGGAGCGGGCCTCGGGCGTCGAGGTGTACGCGGTCGGGCGCGCGCCGGTCGCCCACACGCGCAGCACGGACTTCGCGATGTTCCGCGGGATGGACGGACGGGACTACCTGATCCAGGGGACGATCCCCGCGAGCCCGCAGCTCGGCGCCCGGACCGCCATCGGCGACCGCTACTACGTCTGGGACGTCACCGAGCCCGCGCGTCCGGTCCTCACCGACTCGATCCTCGTGAACGCCCGCCGCGCCAGCGACCCGCGCGTGGAGCCCGGCGGGCGGTGGGCGGTCCTCACCCACGAGGGCGACCCCGAGCGGAAGAACGGCGTCACGTTCGTGGACCTCTCGACGCCCGCCCACCCCAAGGTGGTCTCGCGCTTCACCGACCGGCTCACCGGCGGGGTGCACAACACGTGGATCGACGGGCACCACGTCTTCGCCGTGAGCAACGGACCGAACACGATGGTCATCCTGGACGGCTCCGACCCGGCGAACCCGAGGATCGCCGGCGAGTTCGGGCTCTCGGAGGGATGGCGGCGGAATCTCCACGACATCTGGGTCGAGGACGGCCTCGCCTACCTCTCGTACTGGCTCGACGGGCTCGTGGTGGTGGACGTCGGGAACGGGATGGCGGGCGGCAGCGTGGAGAAGCCGGTGCAGGTGAGCCAGCTGCTCTACGACATGGAGCCGCTCTACGGCCCGGGGCACATCGCCGGAACGCACACCGCGTGGCGCGAGGGCGACTACGTGTTCGTGGGCGACGAGGTCTTCCCCTGGCACTACCAGGACCAGCCGCTGCCGCCCTCCCCCCGCGGACGCATCCACGTCGTGGACGTGTCCGACCTCGCGAACCCGCGGATCGTCGCCCACTACGAAGTGCCCGAGGCCGGCTCGCACTGCGTGTGGGTCGAGGACGGGAAGCTCTACGTCGCGAACTACCAGGCGGGGCTGCGCGTGGTGGACGTGACCGGCGAGCTGCGGGGCGACCTCTACCGGCAGGGACGCGAGCTCGCGCGCTTCGACACGTCGGCGCCGCTCGGCCAGGGCGTGATCCCGTTCAAGGCCGACGCCTGGGGGATCCAGCTCTACCGCGGAAAGATCTTCGTCGCGGACTCGAACTCGGGGACCTGGATCCTGGGGCTGCGGGAGAAGGCCGAGGAGACGCCGGAGCCGCTGGAGCTGATGTAGGGAGGAATCTCGCGGCGCGGGAACGACGAAGGGCGCCGGATCTCCGGCGCCCTTCTCGCGTTCCCGTCTGGTGGAGGCGGTGGGAGTTGAACCCACGTCCGAAAGCGTTTCGGCAGGAACCTCTACGTGCGTAGTCGGCTGTGGGGTGTCTCCCCCGGGCGTCCCGCCGACGCGGCTACCCGAAGGACGAGCCCGCTTGGGTTTCGCGCCCGCCCCGCGAGGCGGAGGGCGTGCGCTAGCCTGCTTCTGTGACGCCTCGCGGCCGCACCACAGGCGGGGTGCCTGGCCGGAGACGGGTTACCTAAATCGCTTTAGGCAGCCAGAGCCAAGTTGTCGTTGGCACTCGTAAGGTCTTCGGACGGTTTAGCGAGACGACCGAAGGTGCTCGGCACGCAGCTCCTGCATCATCGCCCCCGTCGAAGCCGTTCGCCCCCGGCAGGCGGGATGCTGGGCCAGCCCTACAAGATAGCCCTTCCGGGGCCCCGTTTCAACCGAACGCCCGACCCACGGACTCGGCTGCCGCACCGTCGCGATCTCGTCCGGAGCCCTGAACGCCGCGATCCAGGGTGAGGTCCCCGGCACATCTCTCCGGACGACGTGGGGCGGTGCGCCCGCTGGCACGAGCCGTGCTCGATCGCCTGGACGCTGGCGCGCCGCACCATCGCCGGATGCGCGCGAGCGGCCGACGAGCCACGTTCACGGGTCCGACCCCGCCCGCCAGCCGGCGTGGAGGTGACTGAACCGCATGGCCTTCGCGCTTTCGGCGCTCCTCTTCCTGTTCCTGCCCGATCTTCGGCCGGCCGCCACGGCCGTGTCTCCCGCCGTGCGGACGGCGTCTCACGGCGAGGTCGCGTCCGACGCGCTTTGCCGCGTGAGCCTCGAACCGCTGGACCGGCGGCCGGGCGACGTGGTGCCTGTCTCCGCTGCCTGCGACGCGGGCCTCGTCGAGTTCCGCGCCTCGCTGGGCGAGTCGGCCGTTCCGTTCTTCACGCTGGACGGAGCCGCGCCCGACGCAGCCGCCGATGGCCGCCCCGCCGCCTGGCCGGAGGACGCCGCCCGGAACGCCGGGGCGGCGGCCGCTGCAACGTCGCTCGGAGCGCTCGTGGGACTCGACCTGCGGGCGACGCCCGGCGCGCGCGACCTCGTCTGGGAAGCCCGGTTCGCCGACGGCGCACGCGCGTCCGGCGCGCACGTCATCGAGGTCACGAGCCGGAGCTTCCCCGTGCAGCGGCTCCGGCTCCCCCGACGGATGGTGACGCCCGACCCGGAGACGCTCTCGCGGATCGCGCGGGAGGCGCTCCAGCTCGCCAGCGTCCTCTCCGCCGTCTCCCCCGAGAGGCTCTGGCGCGGCCCCTTCACCGCGCCGGTGCCGGAGGCGCGGGGCGGCGGCTTCGGCGCGCGCCGGGTCCTGAACGGACGCGCGGCCGAACCGCACACGGGAATGGACCTGCGCGCCACGACCGGCACGCCCGTCCAGGCCTCGAACGGCGGCGTCGTGGCGCTCGTGGACACGCTGTACTACGGCGGCAAGACCGTCGTCCTCGACCACGGCCTCGGCCTCTTCACCTCCTACAGCCACCTCTCGCAGGTGTCGGTGATGGAGGGCGACTCGCTGGCCGGCGGCCAGCTCCTCGGCCGCGTCGGCGCCACGGGCCGCGTGACCGGCCCGCACCTGCACTGGGCCGTCGTGCTGAACGGGGCCCGCGTCGATCCGGTGTCCCTCATCGCGGCGACGAGCGGCCTCACGCTCGAGCCGGCGGACGTCCGCCCGGCGGGGTCGGCGACGGAGTAGCACGACCCGAGGGCTTCGTTCGCGGGCATCGTCCAGCCGTGAGGACGCGGGCGAGA
>DATBJZ010000056.1:0-47153 GCA_036556125.1 Gemmatimonadota bacterium
AGGATTACCGCAAGCTGCTGAGCGCGATCCACCGGCTCCGCTGCAGCGTTCTGTTCGCGCTCAAGTACCGGAAGGATTTCCGCCGTCAGCGCCCGCTCGTCAACATGGCGGCGCAGGACACGTTCGGCAGCGTCCTCAACGTGATCACGGACGTCGTCCCGGTCGCCGCCAGGTTCTACGGGTGGGTCGCGGGGGAGCCGCTCAAGCTCGCGTTCGGCCGCTACTGGTTCGAGCTCGACGGCTTTCCGAACATCCTCTTCTGGGTCGGCGTCAAGCTGCAGAAGGTCCCGGGGATCCGCTGGATCGGCGTCCTCCTGAACCTCGGCGTCAAGCTCGTGCGCGTGCCGGTGACGTACGTGGACGACGTCGTGGGGGTGGCGGTCCAGACGACCGTCAAGCTCGCACGCAAGGCGGGTCTCTCCGAGGAGTACCTCGCGCGGCTCCGCGGCATCAATCCGAACGACGTCGACATCGGCCGTCTCTTCGGTGACGACCCGGCCGGCACCTCGGGGATCGGGCAGGGGCTGAAGGGGATGGTCGCGATCCTCCTGGGACTGCTGCGGACGGGCTTCAAGATCCTGTGTCTGTTCCTGCACGGCGTCGGCGTGCTCGCGTGCTGGGGGCTGAAGCTCGTCGCCGCCGGCGTCAAGGCGCTCCCGTGGGGCCCCGCGTACGAGGGGTCGGTCAACACCGTGGGAGAGGTGATCGAGCAGTACCTGGGCGAGTTCGCGAACGACGCCTACGGCGGCTTCGGAAGCTTCGTGGACGGCCTCGTCACCACGTTCTTCCCCTTCCTGGGGTCCCCGAGCGGCAAGGGAGGGCTGGAGGGCAAGGACGTCCTGGACGTGGTGCTGGAGAAGTTCATCAAGCCCGAGGATCTGGACGAGCAGCTCGCAGGGCCGCTCGGGAAGGCCCACGAGAGCTCGCTGGCGCTGGACGTGGACGAGGACTGGCAGGCGGTCGTCTCGAAGGTGTCGCGTGAGGAGGTCGCGCTGATGCAGGGCTGGCAGAAGGCGGCCGAGTCCACGGAGCTCCTGGAGGAGATCAGCGCCTGGGCGATGCTGGCCGCGAAGGTGATCCAGATGTTCACGTTCAGCGCCGCCTTCTTCGCGGAGCGGTTCGCCAGCGTCCTGAAGGCAACGCTGCAGAAGCTGCCCGCCTCGGCGGGGAGCGCTCCGTGGGCGGTTCGGCAGGCCGCGACCGTCGCCGGCTACGAGGCGAAGCAGAAGGGATTCCTGGATTTCGCCGGGGACTACGAGAAGAGCATCGACATCCACGAGCTCGTGCTCATTCGGCTCCCGATCTTCGTGAAGGAGGTCGTCGCCCTGGCGTGCGTCTACTTCCTGGCGCCCACCCGGATCCGGGACCTGTACAAGTGGGCTTGAACGGCGAAACCCCGAACGGCGTGCGTCCCCTGGACGTGGGTCCGATCCGGATGGATCTCGAGAGCTTCCTGCGAGAGCTGGCGGCCGGGCGCGCCGTCGACGACGACGCCGTCCTGCAGCGCGCGCGGCTGATGCTCGTGCGGTTGCGGGGCCGTCCGGCTGCCGGCGGGACTGCGTCCGAAGGCACTCCGGAGGGAAGCGCGGAGCTCGCCGGCGCCGGCGGCTGGCAGGCCGTGGCGGTCGACGGCGGGAACGACGCCGGCGAGGTCTCGTGCTGGAAGGGGGCCGCGCCCGATGCGATCCTCCACGGTCAGTGGCGGGGCAGCGAGCTGGAGCTCGTGTACGTCGCCGCTGGCGAGCGCTTCTGGTCCACGCGGCACACGCCCGACGGCGAATCCCGCGCGAGCACGGACCCGACGTCCGCCGCCGCGGCCGACAGGAAGCGGTTCGCCGATCTCGGCCGACGGGCTCGCGAGGAGATGGCCAGCTGGAACGAGGCGACGGCGGTCCCGCGCCGCGTCTGCGGACGCTGCAGCTGGGAGAGCGACGACGCCGCGCCGCGCTGCCCCGTCTGCGGGACGCCGCGTCCCGGAACCGGCGGCGGTGCCGCCGGCGGCGTGAACGGGAGCGTCGGGGATCCAGGCGCCGCGACGTCGGGGCGCTGGCCGGTCGAATCCGATCCCGCGATCCCGGATGACCCGGAGCCGGGAGAGCTCCCGCGCGGCAAGCCGTCGGAGGTGCTCGAGGAGCCCGAGAACCTGTCGAACGCGCTCGGGGACCTGCTCCGCGACGTCGTCGAGGACGTCGCGCGTGACGCGGCGGGTGAGCTGCGCGAGCGCGTACGGCGGGGCGATCCCTCGGAGACCGCCGCGGAGCTTCGATCCGGCGGGACGGACCTGCCCGGGGCCCCGAAGGCCGCCGGGACCGGGTTCGACGTCGTCCTCACGGCGTTCGACCCTGCGCGGAAGATCGCCTGCATCCAGGCGGTGAAGGACGCGCGCGAGTGGTGCGGCGAGACGCCCGCCGGGCTCGCGGCGGCCAAGGGCATCGTCGAGAGCGCACCGGGCGTCGTCTGCCGCGCCGTCTCCGCGCCGGGAGCCGAGGAGATCCGCGGCGCCCTGGAGAGGGTGGGCGGCCGGGTCGAGATCCGCCGGTCCGGGGGATGACCGCCGGCGCGGCCGAGGATCCCTTCCGCAGGGCCGAGGAGGAGTACCTCCGCCTCCGGGGCGAGCTCGACGCCGGCCGCATCACGCTGGAGACCTTCGACGCAGCCCTCCGGGCCTCGATGATCGAGCAGGACGGCCGCTGGTGGATGCTCGGCGCGAACAGCGGCGTGTGGTACGTCCACGACGGCACGACGTGGGCGGAAGCCGCTCCTCCGGCGCCGGCACGCGCCGGAACGCTCGAGCCGGATCGGCCCGGAGGGACGCGTGGCGTGACCGCGGCGAGCCCGTCCACGGCAGAGCGCGCGCAGGCCGCTTCCGAGCCCGCCCGGGCGGCGCCCGCGAGCGACGTCGGCATCGCTCCGGGTCCGGCACGGAGCCCGCGAGTCGCCACCCGCACGCCGCCCTCGGCGGCTGCGGCCACCGTGCTTCGCGGCGCCCTGGGCCTCGCCCTGACGCTCCTCAGCGCCGGGATGGCGCTCACGATGCGGGCGATGGACGCGGGCGACTGGGAGGCGCGGGAGGTCGCCGGCTGGGCGCTCGTCGTCGGCTCGATCCTGCTCGGCCTCTCGATCGTCCCGCTGTTTCCGTCCGTCCCGTGGGGCGTGGTCGCGGCCGGGTTCGCGGCGTCGGCGCTCGTCGGGTTCCTGGTGCTCCAGGGAGTAGGCCTCCCCCTCCCCGAGGTCTTCTGGTGGTTCCCCGACCTGCTGTTCGCGTGCGGTCTGGCCGGACTGCTGGGGAGCGCGATCGGATACGCGATCTCGCAGGCCGTGTCCAGGCGTTCGGCCAGCCGCTAGATGGGAGTCGGCGACGGAGCGGCTGCTCGACCGCCGCGGTCGAAAGCCGCTGGATTCCGGATCGTCGGCGCCGAGCCGGCCGATGCCGACGCGGTGTTGCCGCTGATGCAGGCGCTCTACCGCGAGGACGGGACGGCGCCGCTGGACGTGCCCGCGGCACGACGGGCCCTCGACGAGCTGCTGGCGCGGCGGGAGCTCGGGTGCGTGTGGCTGGCGGTGGCGGCGCAGGATCCCCCCTGCGCCCGTCCCGCGGGCCTGGAGCGGACGGTCGGGTACGTCGTGCTCACCCTGGGCTTCAGCCTGGAATGGCACGGCCGCGACGCGTTCATCGACGAGCTGTACGTGGCGCCGGAACGGCGGGGGTGCGGTATCGGCCGGGCCCTGCTCGCGGTCGCCGAGGGCGAGGCGAGACGCGCGGGGGTCCGGGCGCTGCACCTCGAGGTGGAACCGGGGAACCGGCGGGCGCGGGCGGTCTACGAGCGCGCCGGCTACGCGGACAACGGCCGTCGCCTCGCCACCAAGCGACTGTAGATCAGGCCGTGCCCTGGCCGGCCCCTCGGGAGGGGCCGCTTCGCCGGGGCGAGGCGGCCGGCGGCGGCCGGGGTCCGTCGAGCGCCTGGCGCAGCCGCCGCACCGGTCCTTCGAGCTTGTGCTTCTTCGCGAGGCGGTCGAGACGCCGGTCGTCCCGCGTCCCGCCCCAGATCCGCACCCTCACGTCGGTCCGGATCGGAACCACCGACCGCATGGCCTTCAGATAGGGCGCCGCGTGGCGCACGGCGTCGCGGAGCGCCGGCGAGCACCGCGCCAGAGCGCCCGTGAGCCGCTGCGGGCGCGCGTCCTCCACGAGCGCCCCCAGGTCGGGATACGCCCGTACCAGGATCCGCGCCGTCTTCTCACCGACGCCCCGGACCCCCGGAAGGCCGTCGGAGGGGTCGCCGCGCAGGATCGCGAAGTCCACGTACCGCGCCTGCGGGACTCCGTAGCGCTCCTCGACCGCGGCCTCGTCCAGCACGCGCAGGTCCGTGACGCCGCGGACGGTGAACAGAACGCGCACCCGCGGATCGCGCACGAGCTGGATCAGGTCGCGGTCGCCGGTCACGATCTCGACGGTCTCGGCAGGCTTCCTCGTCGCGGCGAGGGCCCCGATCGCGTCCTCGGCCTCCCACCCCGGGGCTTCCGCCTGCTCGAAGCCGGCGGCCTCGAGCACCTTCGCCAGGAGCTCGAACTGGTCGGAGAGGTCGTCCGGCTCCTCGGCCCGGTGCGACTTGTAGCCGTCGTACGCGGCCACGCGCGGCGCCGGTCTCCAGTCGTGATCGTAGACGTGCACGACGCGGGCGGGCCGCCGCGAAGCGATGAGCCGGGACGTCATGTCGAGGTAGCCGTGCACGGCGTTCACGGGCTTGCCGTCGGTTCCGGTGACGCTGCGGGGGATGGCGAAGTAGGCGCGGTAGAGAACGCTGGACGCGTCCATCAGCAGCACGGGCCCCCGGGGTTCTCCGCCGCCGGGCCGGCGCGATCCGGGTCGCACGGGCGCCGCGGACCGTTCCGTCCCGGGCCGCGCCCGTTCCGAGGCCCCTCGGACCACGGTTCGACCGTGGTCCACGCCGCCGCTCCTCGGGCTCACTTCGGCCGCGCAGCCTTCACGCCGTGGTCCGCCGGCCGCCAGCCGGTCCGGAGCTGCCGCACGCACTCGATCAGGGTGCGCGCCGCGTTCCGGGCCTCCTCCTGGAACGCGGCGTCGCGGTCCAGCGCCTCGTGGCTGGTCGCGTACGGCTCGTAGTAGCCCACGTACCGGTCGAAGACGGCGGCTTCACCCGCGGGGACCAGCTCCATGTCGGTGAGCCAGTCGTGCAGGGACCGCCGCAGCGTCTCCGCTCCCTCGGCGTCGCCGTGCACGACCACCGAAAATGCGCGGCCGGCGAGGTGGCGCGGGTAGGGCCAGCCCCGCAGCTCGAGCGCCTTGGCCTCCTCCGGCTTCTTTCCGTGTGTCGAGGTCGGGTCCGGGTTGCCGCCGTCGGCGCAGACGAGACGGTCCATCATCAGCTTGAGCACGCTCGGCGCCTGGTACCAGTGCACCGGCGTGACGATCATCACGCCGTGCGCCGCGACCCATCGCGGGTACAGTTCGTTCATCCAGTCGTTGACCTGCCCCATGGCGTGGTTGGGGTAGCACGAGCACGGCCAGTGGCAGAGCGGCATCGCGGTCGACACGCAGGCCTTGCACGGCAGGATCTGCCGGCCGTACTCGGACGTGAGGTTGCTCAGGTCGAGGAAGTCCAGCTCCAGGCCGGGCGTGCCGGCGAGCACCTCGCGCGCGACCTGCGCGATCCGGAACGTCTTGGACATCTCGCCGGGGCACGTCTCGTCCGTCCTCGGCGAGGCGCAGATCAGGAGGATCCGCCGCGGCGCGTCGGGGGAGCGCTGCCGGGCCTCCGCCTCGCGGATGCGGTCGCGCGTCTCCAGCCACTCGACCGGCAGCTCGAACTCGGGGTCGGCGAATCCCGGTCCCGCCTTCCGCTTGCGCGGACTCTTGCGGTAGCGGTCGTACCCGTCCCACGCGACCTCGATCGCGCGCTCGATCTCCGCCGAGACGGCCTCGAAGGCGGGGTCGTCGAAGCGTTCGCGAAGCCGCCGGCGGAACTCCTCCCTCGAGAGCTTCGTCGAGCCCTGACCCGTGCGGAGCCGCGGACCGCCGCCTTCCGGGGACGGATCGCTCACCTATCGCCCCCGCGCGCGATCGCCACGGGGTGGCCCAGCTCGTGGAGCAGGACCTCGACGCCCCCCTGGCGGGTTCGGCACGACACTCACGGCCGAAGCCTTCGGCGGCCGACTCAGGATCGCACCTCATCGGGCAGGTGGTTCAGGGTGAACGCCAGCTTCCAGGCGTCGCCAACCCTTGCATAGACGGACGTGCCGTGGATCGGGCCGCCGATCTTCTGTCCGTAGCACGTCCCGTCTGCGGTTCCCTTGAACGTCAGGATGCCGACGGCCGGTGAGAGCGATGTGCCGACGCCATCGGTCACGCTGACGCTCCTGACCTCGCATCGATGCTCGGTCCAGAGCTTGATGGTGTCCACCTTGTTCCCGGTGTAGTTGCCGAAGATGTCGATGAAGGAGAGGTCCTCGTGGGTCATCCCTTCGAGCTTTCCGGCGTCGCCTTCCTTCCACGCTTCCCACACCGATCCTTCCATCGCCATCATGGCTTGCGTGGCTGGATCCGCGGCCGGAGCTGCGGGTCTTGCGTCAGGCGCGGCCTCGTCGTCCTTCGTCGGCTCCGCCTTCCCGGCTTGCGCCGCGGCGGGCGGAGCAGCCGCGGCTCCGGGATCGACGATCGGGTTCCCGCCGTGGAATGCCGCCACCCACTGGTCGCTGCTGCTGACCCAAACGGTGGCAGCCCGAATGGGGCTCGGAACGACCTCGGTCCTTCCGTCCGTGGTGCAGGTGCCGTCGAACGTGCCCTTGTAGCTGAGCACATAGGTGTCGGCGTCGATCGCCGACAGCCGAGGCTCGTCGAGCTTCCAGCCGTCCCTGACGTCGCATTCGACGCCGGCAATCATCCTGGTGGTCGCAGCCTTGTCCATGCGTGAGCCGCCCGGCCCGAGCATGACGAACTTGTCACTCAGCTTGCTTTCGAAGAACCTCGCATCACCCCTGAAATAAGCCTCGTACGCCTGCTCATCGAGGGCAAGAAGTGCATCCGCCGTTGGCGCAGCCACGGATGGCTCGGCTGCATTTGTGTTCACGCCATTCGCAGGTGTGTCACTGGCCGGTGCCCCGCAGGCGACGAGCAGCGCCGCCGAGGCGGCCGTCAGAAGGAACGCAGTGGTCGTCCTCATCATCAATTCTCCTTCATCCCTCTGGGTTTTGTGGCACGTGAACCGATGCAAGCCGAGTGCAGCTCGGTGGAGAGCAGGCTGCTGCGCGGTGTTCCACCGGTCGCCGATGGACATCGACCGAATGAAGCACCGTCGTCGCGAGGAAGCGACCGAGGCGTCCGTCGCGAGCGGCCGAGCGAGGCTCGTCGCTGGAGGCGTCCGGAGCGGGCCGTTCGCCGCAAGGTAACGAGCCCACGCCGTGGTCGTCCTCCAGGTGCGGCATCCGCCTCCCGGTGAACGGATCCGGGACGGTTGCCCGGCGGATATTGTCTGACTAAGGTCAGACAATGCACGCAATCGCCGCCATCCGGAGCTTCAACCGGGCGGTGACCCGCCGGATCGGTGCGCTCGACGAGCGCTTCCTCGGAAGGAACCGTTCCCTCGGCGCCTCCCGCCTGCTGTTCGAGATCGGTCCTCGAGGCAGCGAGGTCCGGCAGCTGCGCTCCCGGCTCGGCCTCGACTCCGGCTACGCGAGTCGCCTCCTCCGCAACCTCGAACGCGAGGGTCTGGTGCGGAGCGGACCGTCGCCCGACGACGGCCGGGTCCGGTTCGTCGAGCTCACGCCGGAGGGCCGGCGGGAGCTGGGAATCCTGAACCGTCTCTCCGATCGCGCGGCGGCCGCCATGGTCGAGCCGCTCACCGACCGTCAACGCGAGGCCCTCGTCGATGCGATGGCCCTGGTCGAGAAGCTCCTGTGCGCGGGAGCGGTCCGCGTCGAGCTGGCCGATGCAACGAGCTCCGAGGGTCGCGCGTGCCTTGAGCGCTACTTCGCGGAGCTCGCGGCGCGATTCGAGGCGGGGTTCGAACCCGCAGGGGGCGTGGCGGCGGCCGCGCGGGAGTTCACTCCTCCCGGCGGCGCCTTCGTGGTCGCGAGGCTGGACGGCGCGGTGGGCTGCGGTGGCGTGCGGTTCCACGGCGGATACGGCGAGATCAAGCGCATGTGGGTCGCGCCGCAGGCACGCGGGATGGGCATCGCACGGCGCATCCTGCGGCGCCTGGAGGACCTCGTCAGCGACCGCGGGCTCCGCATCGTCCGACTCGACACGAACCGCGTGCTGGCGGAGGCGCAGGCGCTGTACCGGAGCTCCGGCTACCGCGAGATCCCCCGGTTCAACGAGAACCCGTACGCCCACCACTGGTTCGAGAAGACCCTGAGGCCATCGCGATCGTCGACCGCCGGCGCGTGAGGGTTCACGCGCCGCGGGCTGCCGCGCGACCGGCGGTTCCGGCGCCTTGACAAACCCGGCCGCAACGAAGGTGTTGGCGGACCCGCCCGCCTCTCCGTCTCCGCGCCGATGACTCTCGCTCCACCGGCTGCCAGTCCCGCCGACGCCCTCCGTCGCCACTGGGGCTTCGACGACTTCCGCCCTCTCCAGCAGGAGGCGATCGAGGCCGCGCTCGCCGGCCGCGACACCCTCGTGGTCCTGCCCACCGGCGGCGGCAAGAGCCTCTGCTATCAGGTGCCCGCCGCGTGCGGGGCGGGCGCCGTCCTCGTCGTCTCGCCGCTCATCGCGCTGATGGACGACCAGGTCGCGGCGGCGCAGGAGGCCGGGCTGCGCGCCGTCGCGCTGCACTCGAACCTGGACGACCAGGCGCGGCGCTCTGCGCACGCGCAGCTGGCGGCCGGCGGCGCAGACCTGGTGTACGTGAGCCCCGAGCGGCTGCTGGCCGCGGGCGTGCCCGCGGGAATCGCCGGTCGCCTCGCGCTCTTCGCCGTGGACGAGGCGCATTGTGTCTCTCACTGGGGGCACGACTTCCGTCCGGTGTACCGCCGGCTCCTCGAGGTCCTGGCGCGGGTGCCGTCGGTCCCGCGGATGGCGCTCACCGCGACGGCGACGGCCGCCGTCCGCGACGACGTCTGCTCGCAACTCGGTCTCCGCACGCCCGTGAAGCTCGTCGGCCATCCCGACCGGGCGAACCTCGTCTACCGCGCGTTCCCGCGGCACGCCCAGCTGGAGCAGGTGCTCGGCGTGATCCGGCGCCACCCCGGGGAGGGCGGGCTCGTGTACGCGCAGACGAGGCGCGAGGTGGAGCGCCTCGCCGGGGGCCTCGCGTCGGCCGGCGTCGCGTGCCAGCCGTACCACGCGGATCTGCCCGCGGAGCATCGCCGCACGGTCCAGGACGACTTCGTGAACGAGCGCCTGGACGTCGTGGCGGCGACGATCGCGTTCGGGATGGGCATCGACCGATCCGACGTGCGATTCGTCGTGCACGCGAACGCGCCGCGCTCGATCGAGCACTACCAGCAGGAGTCCGGCCGCGCCGGCCGCGACGGCCTGCCCGCCGAGTGCGTGCTCCTGTTCTCCGGCGCCGATCTCGCCACGCACCGGCGCATCGCCGCGAACGACGCCGCTGCCGCGCCGGAGCGTACGCGGGCGCTCGAGCGTCAGCTGCGGGAGATCGGCCGCTACGCCGTCTCGCCGGTCTGCCGCCACCGTCTGCTGAGCGAGCACTTCGGCGCGGCCTATCCGGCGCAGGAGTGCGGCGCGTGCGACGTCTGCCTGGGCGAGACGCGGACGCTGGCCGCAGCGCAGGCACTCGAGACGGCGCAGAAGATCCTCAGCGCGGTGGGTCGCACGCGGGAGCGCTTCGGGGCGGGGTACGTCGTCAACGTGCTGCTCGGCCGCCGTGACGAGCGGACCGCCCGCAACGGCCACGAGCAGCTCGGGGTGTTCGGCATCCTGGGGGAGATCGACGAACGCACGATCCGGTTCTGGATCGACCAGCTGATCGTGCAGGACCTGCTCGCGGTCGCGACGGACGCCGAGTACCCGACCCTCCGGTTGACGACGGCCGGCCGGGATCTCTGTCGGGGCGCGGGGGAGGTCCGTCTCGGCGAGGTCGTCCGGACGCCGGCGGTTCGCCGGCGGCGCGCGGTCCCCCCGCCGGCTGCGGGGGAGGCCGACGTCGTCCTCTTCGAGCGGCTCCGGATGCTGCGCCGCGCCGTCGCCGCGCGGCTCCGCGTGCCGCCGTACGTCGTCTTCCACGACAGCGTGCTCCGCGACGTCGCCGCCGCCACGCCGCGGACGATGGCCGAGCTCGCGGAGGTGCGGGGGCTCGGCGAGAAGAAGCTCGAGCGCTACGGCGACGCGGTCCTGCGCGTCGTGGCCGGCGACGACCCCGACCGCGTCGCGGCGGCATTCTGAGGCCGGCCGCCTCCACGGATCACCGCGACGCTCGCGGCGGACGTGCGGCCGCGTGAACGCCGCCGCCCGCGGGATCCGCAACGTCTACCTCCTCCTCCTCCTCCTCCACACGCTCGCGGCCTCGCTCATCTGGGGCATCAACACGCTGTTCCTGCTCGACGCCGGGCTCACGAACACGGAGGCATTCGCGGCCAACGCCTTCTTCACGGCGGGTCTCGTCCTGTTCGAAGTCCCGACCGGCGTGATCGCCGACGTGCGCGGACGGCGGATGTCGTACCTGCTGGGTACGCTGACGCTGGCGATCTCGACGCTCCTCTACCTGTGGATGTGGCGGATCACGGCGCCGTTCTGGGCGTGGGCGCTGGCCTCCTGCTCCCTGGGGCTCGGCTTCACGTTCTTCTCCGGGGCGGTCCAGGCCTGGCTCGTGGACGCGCTGACCTTCCACGGCTTCTTCGGGGAGGGCGGCAGGCTGGAGACGGTGCTGGCGAAGGGCGAGATCGTGGAGGGCGTGGCGATGTTGGGCGGCTCGGTGGCCGGCGGCGCGATCGCGCAGGCCACGAATCTGGGCGTGCCCTACGCGATCCGCGCCGGCATCCTCGTGCTGACGTTCGGCCTGGCCCTGGCGACGATGCACGACGTCGGCTTCACGCCGAGCCGGAGCCGGCACCCCGTCCGCGAAGTGGCGGTCGTCCTCCGCGCTTCGCTGACGTACGGGCTCGGCCAGGCGCCGGTGCGCTGGGCGATGCTCGCGGCGCCTTTCCTCGACGGCGTGACGATCTACGCGTTCTACGCGATGCAGCCGCATCTGCTCGACCTGTACGGCGACCCTCACGCCTACGGCATCGCGGGGCTGGCTGCCGCCGTGGTGGCGGGCGCGCAGATCGCGGGCGGGCTGCTCGTGCCCCGGCTCGTGCGCATCGTTCCGAGGCGCACGTCGGCCCTGCTCGTCGGCGCCGCCGCGAGCGTGGCCCTCCTGGCGGCCATCGCGGCCGTCCCGAGCTTCTGGCCGACCGTGGTGCTGCTGGTTGCGTGGGGGCTGACCTTCGCCACCGTCACGCCGGTGCGGCAGGCGTACCTGAACGCGCTCATCCCGTCGGAGCAGCGCGCGACCGTCCTGTCGTTCGACTCGCTCCTCGGGTCGAGCGGAGGGGTCGTGGTCCAGCCCGTGCTCGGACGGGCCGCCGACGCGTGGGGCTATCCGGCCTCCTACGCCTGCGGCTCGGCCATCCAGGTGCTGGCGATTCCGTTCCTGTGGCTGGCGAGGCGGGAGCGCGCCTCCGGCGACGTGGTTGCGCCGGGGGAGGCCGGGGCCGCGGGGCGCAGGCCGCCCGCGTCGCCCTCGCGGGGGCAACCGGAGCATCCGTCACGGCGGACGGGGGCTTGATCCCTCACCGACACCGGGGATCTCCGCGACCCACGGGGAACAGTGGCCGCGTGTCGATCCGGCCCCGTGCCGATCGTCGAGTCTCGGGGCTGACAGGACGGGCTGCGTACCCGTCTCCGCCGCTGCTCGGGACAGCCCGGCCGTTCGAGCACGAGACACGGGGCGCGCTATCTTTCGGAACCGGCCGTCGGCAGCCGACGACTCCGACGGTCGAGACCACCCTTCGCGGAGCGAACCGATCATGTGCCGGAACATCAAGACCCTCTTCAACTTCGACCCGCCCGCCACGGACGCGGAGATCCGCGACGCGTCGCTCCAGTTCGTGCGCAAGCTCTCCGGCTTCCACAAGCCGTCGAAGGCGAACGAGGCGGCGTTCGATCGGGCCGTGGACGAGGTCGCGGCCGTCGCACGGACCCTGATCGACTCGCTGGTGACGAACGCGGAGCCGCGCGACCGCGAGATCGAAGCGGAGCGCGCCCGCAAACGGGCGGCGCAGCGGTTCCGCGCTGCCTGACGCGGAGGCTCGGGACGGCGACGCTCCCCGAACGCAGGATCTACCGTCTGGCCGCCGTGTGCGGCGGGCTGGCGGGGCTCGCCTTCGTCGCGCCCCGTTTCGTCCCGGACTCGGAGGGCGGGTTCGCCGCCGGCGCGGCCGCCGTCCTGGTGTTCCTGGCGTCGCTCGCCGTGACGACCGTCGTCGCGCTCTACCTTCTCGCCCTCACGGTGCGAGCCTGGCCGGCTCTGTCGACCGGCGCACGGCTGGCCGGCGTGGCGCCGGGCATCGTCCTCGTCGCGGCTCTCATTCTCCTGCTCGGCTGGCTGCGGTCTTGAGTCCGACGTCGTGGACGGCCGGGGTCGTCGGGCGCGCGTTCGTCTGACCGAGATGCGAAGGGAAGGCTTCCGTGAAGATGCAGCGCCTCGCGGTGACGCTCACCGTGCTCAATCTCGCGCTCCTGCTCCTGTCGGCGGCGAGGGCGGCCTCCACGACGCCGCGGGGTGCCGAACCGGTCCTCCGCGGGCGGGCCCTCGAGATCGTGGACGACCGGGGCACGGTCCGATCGCGGCTCGACGTGGAGGAGAGCGGCGAGGTGGTCCTCAGGATGACGGACGGGCAGGGGACGATCCGCGTGAAGCTGGGCGCCGGGGAAGACGGATCGGGGCTCCTCCTCGCCGACGAGACGACGGCGCCCGGCATCCACCTCGTCGCCCGCCGGGTTGGAAGCTCGAGCCGCCCGAACACCACCGGCATCACGCTGGAGGGGGCGGACGGCCGGCGCGAGATCAGGCCCTAGGTTCCGACCTCACGACGGACCGTCGTCCATCACCCGCAAACCGACGCCGGCGAGACGCCGGCGCAACCCGGGAGGCCCGCATGCCGTACGTCGACGGATTCGTCATTCCCGTTCCGGTGAAGAACCTGGAGGCGTACCGCCGGATGTCGCGGGGCGCCGGGAAGGTCTGGATGGACCACGGCGCGCTGGAGTACCGCGAGTGCGCCGGCGACGACCTCAAGACGAAGATGGGCACGTCGTTCCCCGCCGCGATCGGGGCCAGGCGCGGCGAGACCGTCGTGTTCTCGTGGATCGTGTACCGCTCGCGCGCGCACCGGGACAAGGTCAACGCCCGGGTGATGAAGGACCCGCGGATGAACGGCTGGGAAGGGACGCCGATGCCGTTCGACGTCAAGCGGATGATCTACGGCGGCTTCAAGGTCGTGGTGGACCTGTAGCCCAGAGCTCCGCCGCCGGCGAGGGCCGACCTTCCGTCGCGCGCCGGCGCGCGGAGAGCGAAGGGTCATTGCCCGTTCCCTCGGCACGCGTTGGTGAGCGTCAGACCGCCGCCGGCGCGGCGTCCTCCAGAGCCAGCGCCGCGGCGTCCATGGGGTCCAGGTCCCGGCCTCGTGCGACCGCCTGCTCGAACGCCGCCTCTCCGAACGCGGCGGCGCAGCCCTCGGTCACCCGGCTCTCCGCGGCGAGCTCGAGCGGCTGCCGGGTCAGGCTCCGTCCCCGGCGCGCGACCTGGCTCGCGCCGAGCAGCCGGGCGGCGTGCTCGCACCGCGATTCCGCCGCGGCGAGCGTCGCGAACGCGAGCAGCGCGTCGGCGATCCCCGGCGGATGGCGGAGCTCCCGGAAGACCGTCAGCGCTTCGGTGAAGCCCGCGCGCGCGGCGTCGAGATCGCCGCACGTCAGCGCGAGAAGCCCCTGGTAATACCTGCACCAGGCCTGGCCCGGCCGCACGGCGGCGGCCTCGAACAGGTCGAAGCTCTCCGTGAACAGCGCTCCGGCGCGATCGAGATCGCCGCGCTGGAGCTCGGCGGCGCCGAGGTACTGCAGCGCGTACCCCAGGCTGACCCGGTTGCCGCGCCCACGGCTGAACTCCGCCGCCTTGCCGAAGTACCGCAGCGCGCGGTCCAGGTCGCCCTCCGCACGGCTCGCGTCCCCGATGTTCATGAGCGCGCCGGGAACGCCGACCGGGTCGTCGAGCTCGCGGTAGATCTCCAGGCTCTCCTCGAACAGCCGGTGCGCCTCGTCGTAGGCGCCCTGCCGGCTGCGGACGTTCCCGAGGTTCATGAGAGCCCGGGCCGTTCCGCCGCGATGCCCCGCGGCGCGGAAGAGGCGCAGGCTCTCCTCGAACCTCTCGACCACGGCGGGGCTGTTGTCGCCGCGCAGCTGCGCCAGCCGGCCGGAGAGGTTCAGGACGTGCGCGCGCTCGGGATCCGTGAGGGACGACGAGAGCGTCTCCATCCGCTCCAGCCAGCGGTCCGCCTCCTCGAACATCCCGCGGCGCAGCCACACGAAGGGCAGCGCCTGGCACAGCCTCAGCGCGATGCCGGCCTCCCCGCGGTCCAGCGCCCACTCCATCGCGGCGCGGAGGTTGTCGAGCTCGGGCTCCAGGCGCGCGACCGCCGCCTCCATCTCCGCGGCCGACCGGCCGCGCTCGAACACCTCGGCGAGCCCCCCGAAGTGCTCTGCGTGACGGCGCCGCCAGCGCTCGGCCTCGCCCGACGCCTCCAGCCGGTCGCGGGCGAAGGCGCGGATCGTGAGCAGGCGCTCGAACCGCGGCTCGCCGTCCGCGCCGTCCACGCGGCGGAGCAGGCTCTTGTCGACGAGCGAGGTCAGCGCGTCGAGGCCGTCGATCTCCTCCCCCGGCTCCACGACCACCGCCTCCGCGGCGTCGAGCGTGAAACCGCCGTGGAACACGGCCGTGCGCTCGAAGACCTTCCGGTCGCCCTCGGAGAGGAGCCGGTACGTCCAGTCGATCGCGTTGCGCAGCGTGCGGTGACGGTCCGGGCGGTCGCGCTCGCCGGAGGTGAGCACGTCGAAGGCACGGTCGAGGCGGCGGAGCAGCGCCTCGGGCGGGAAGAGCTTGACCCGTGCGGCGGCGAGCTCGAGCGCGAGCGGCAGGCCGTCCAGCTGGCGTACGATGCCCGCCACCGCGGGCGCGTTGCGCTCCGTGAGCTCGAAGGACGGCGCCACCGCGCGGGCGCGCTGGAGGAAGAGCGAGACGGCCTCGCTCGCCCGAAGCGCGGCGGGGGACGAGGCGCCGGGCGGCGGAAGCTCGAGGGGGGACACCGCCACCTCGTGCTCGGCCGACAGCCGCAGCACCGCCTGGCTCGTCACGAGGACCTTGAGGCGCGGCGCCTCCTCCAGCAGCCGCGACACGGTCGGCGCGCTCTCGAGGATCTGCTCGAAGTTGTCGAGGACGAGCAGGATCTCGCGGCTCCGCAGGTGGTTCTCGAGCGCCGTCTCGACCGCCTCGTCGCCCTCCCGCGTCGCGCCCAGCGCGGCGAGGATGCTCGTGGCCAGGAGCCGGGGGTCGCGAACGGTCACGAGGTTGATCAGGTACGCTCCGTGGCGGAAGGCGTCCACCACCTCGGCCGCGACCTGGATCGCGAGGCGCGTCTTCCCCGTTCCTCCCGGGCCGGTCAGCGTCACCAGCCGGACGCCGTCGCGGAGCAGCAGCCGGCGCACCCGCCGGACCGCCTCTTCTCGGCCGACGAGCGGCGTCAGCTGAGCGGGGAGGTTGTGCGGACGGGCGTCCAGCGTCAGGAGCGGGGGGAAGGCGTCGGGGAGGTCCGGCGCCACGAGCTGGAAGAGCCGTTCGGGGGCCGTGAGATCCTTGAGCGAGCGGGGACCGAGGTCGCGCAGCGTCGCGCCGACGGGCAGGCGGTCCGCGACGAGCGCCTCCGCCGCCCGCGAGAGCAGCACCTGCCCGCCGTGGCCCGCGGAGAGGATGCGGGCCAGGCGGTTCACCGGCGGGCCGAAGAAGTCGCCGTCGCGCTCCTCCGCCTCGCCGGCGTGGAGCGCGATCCGCACCCGCAGCGGCCTCCGCGTCGGCCACGGCTCCGACCACAGCGCTCTCTGAGCTTCGAGGGCGGCCGTCAGCGCGGCCGGAGCCGAGACGAAGGCGGCGAGCGTCCCGTCGCCGGTCGTCTTGAAGACCCGCCCGCCGCAGCCCTCGATGGCCCGGCGCAGGAGGGCGTCGTGGCGCGCGAGCGCGGCGGCCATCGCGTCCGCCTCGGACTCCCAGAGTCCGGTGCTCCCCTGGATGTCGGTGGCGAGGAAGGTGAGCGTGCCGGAGGCCATCACGCTCGCTCGGCGGGCCGCTCCTTCCCACCCGGGGCGTAGGCGTCCCACTGCGGGAGCGCGGGATCCGGGCGGTCCCACGGCTGGGCGCGGGACCTGAAGATGTCCATCTGCGGCCGGAACCACGTCGAGTCGTCGAGGCTCGCCACGTGCACCCCGACGTACGGCGTGGGAGGATCACCCTGGCCGCCGGTGAGCGGCGAGCCGCACTCGGCGCAGAAGCCGCGGGCGTGCAGGCCGCCCGACGCGCGCTCCGACGAGTGGAAGCGCGGCGTCCCCCCCGTGAACCGGAACGCCTCCGCCGCGAAGATGGCCACCCACGAGCAGGGGCCGCCCGTCGCCCGCTGGCAGTCCCGGCAGTGACACCGGAACATCCCGAGGGGCTCGGCCGTGGATTCGTAGCGGATCGCGCCGCAGGCGCAGCCGCCCGTGATGGGAAGGGTCACGTCCTCTCCCGGAAGAACGCCGTCCGCCGGCGAGGCTCTCAGTCCCCGAAGACCGCCGCGCCTTCCGCCGACAGCGTCCGGACGGCCTCGGCCAGCAGCCGGACCTTCCCGCCGTCGCCGGCCGGTCGAAGCTCCGCTTCCACCCTGGCCGCGAGCTGCGTCAGCGCGTCGCGGCGTCCGTCACCGGACATCCCCCTGGCGCGCTCGAGGTCCGCGCGGAGCGCGGCGATCCTCGCCGGCGCCGCGGCCCCGGTGCGCTCGAGCTGATCCAGGTAGGCGCCGGCCAGCGCGAAGCTCGCCGGCCATTCCAGCTTCGGCTGGGTCTGCACGTTCAGGTCCGCCAGGTGCACCGACTTCGCGGCGTCGATCTCGTTCTGCGTGAGATGCTCGCTCGGGACGAGCTCGAGTACGTCGAGACCGCGTGCGATCTCGGAGCTGTAGATGTGCCCGTTGTACCAGTACGCCGACCACGAGCCGCCGCTGACGAGCTTCGAGGCGTCCACCGGGCCGCGGTCGAAGTACGCGATCTCGACCACGTTGTCGGGATCGGTGAAGTCGAAGACCGAGATGCCTCCCTGATACCACCCCTGCACGAAGATGTCACGGCCCGGAACCGGGATCAGCGAGCCGTTGTGCGCCACGCAGTTCTCCTCCGGCGTCTGCGGGGCAGGGAGCTTGTAGTAGCCGTCGAACGTCATCTCGTCGTTCGCGATCGTGAAGATCGCGTCGGCGCCCCACTCCGGCTTGTCGGTCGCGCGGCAGCGCGGGTGCGATCCGCCGCCCCACTCGTCGGTGAAGAGGATCCTCGTGGCTTCGTTGTTGAAGGTCGCCGAATGCCAGTAGGAGAAGTTCGGGTCCGACACCTCGTCGATCCGCTGCGGGTTCCGGACGTCCGCGATGTCGAGCAGGAGTCCGTAGCCGCCGCAGGCGCCGCCGCCGCGCGTCACCGCCGGGTACACGGTGATGTCGTGGCACTGGACCGGTCCGGTGGGCGGGGGCGGCGGACCGGTGGGGACGGGCGCGCCGGCCGCCTGCGCCTGGGCGAGCGCCGCCAGGGAGTCCTCGGCGAGCTCGCCGTGGGCTTCCGCGGGTGCGAGTCCGGCCAGGATCCGCGGCGAGCTCACGATGCGCGCCTCCTGTGGAGCCGCGAGCGGCACCTCGATCACCTCGATCCGGAAGTTCGAGGTGTTGGGGTCCTGCTCGGGGTCACCCGCGGAGCACCCCGCGAGCTCCGCCGCGGGGCGGACGGGCGCGGAGCCCGACACGTAGAGGTAGACCCGGGAGTCGTCCTTCGGATCGGGCACGAGCGTGTGCGTGTGCGAGCCCCGGCAGGTCTGCACCTGCGCGATCTGCCGCGGGCTGCGGATGTCGCTGATGTCCCAGATCCGAACGCCCCGCATCCTCTCCCGACTCACGGAGTCGGCGACGCCCTGGGCGCCGCAGTCGATGCGGCCGCTCGGGTTCTCGACCGACGTGAAGAGCAGGTTCCCGTGGACCGAGACGTCGTTCTGGGATCCGGGACAGGGCACCGTGGTGACCAGAGCCGGATTCGCGGGGTCGGACACGTCCCACACGACGAAGCCGTAGTAGTTGCCCTGGATGACGTGCTTGCCCTGGAACGCGAGGTCCGAGTTCGTGAACCGGTTGTCGTCGGGATCGTCGGGGTTGATGAAGCCCTCCGGCGGCGGCGTGGTGGAGACCAGGCGGAGGTTCCAGGCCGCCTCCTCGGCGTCCATCCACCCGGCCCCGAGCCCGACACGCGAATCGACGCCCGCCGCGCGGCCGGCGCTCGCGCCCGCCGCCACGCCTGCGCCCGATGACGTCGCGCACGCGACGGCGGCGACCAGCCCTGCCGCCAGGATTCCAGCCGTGAGCGTTCCCACGCCTCGTCCGGCTCGTTCGCGTGACAGGAAACGTCTGAAGCTCATGCCTTCCTCCGTGAAGGGATTCGTCTCGCGCCGGACTCCATCGAGGGGTTGCGGGCAGACCGGCCCACGACGGCCGTTCGAGCATCCTACCGTCGCAGCCGGCCGCAGGGTTCCGCTGCCACGAAAAAGGGGGAGAGGCGGGGTCGGGGGGTCTCCGTGAGCCGACGCTCCGTCCCGGTGAGACTGTCGATTCCGGCCGCCGCCGAACGACCATCGGTTGCCGCGCGACGGACGCGCGCCGATCCTGGACGTCCTTCTCACGCAGGCCCGACCCGGTCCGCCAAGCCCTGGCGACGAAGGAGGAACGATGGCCGCCCCGCACAAGATCATACCGCACCTGTGGTACACGCGCGAGGCCGAGGAGGCGGCGCGCTTCTACGCGTCGATCTTCCCCGACTCCCGCGTCGACCGCGTGAGCCCGCTGCCCGCCGACACCCCGAGCGGTCCAGCCGGATCGGTCACCGTGGTCGAGTTCACGCTCTTCGGTCAGCCGTTCATGGCGATCAGCGCCGGCCCGCTCGATCCGTTCAATCACGCGGTCTCGTTCATCGTGACCTGCGACGACCAGGCCGAGGTGGATCGCTACTGGAACGCCCTGCTGCAGGACGGCGGCGCGCCCGAACAGTGCGGCTGGCTGAAGGACCGGTACGGGCTGTCCTGGCAGATCGTTCCAGCCGTGCTCGGCGAACTGATGAACGACCCCGATCGGGAGGGGGCTCGCCGGGTCACCGAGGCGATGCTCAAGATGGTGAAGCTCGACGTGGCGGGGCTCGAGGCCGCCTACGCCGGACGCTAGGCGCCGCGGCGCCGACCCTGGACCAGCGGAGGCGGCCGCCGGTTCTTTCCCGCCAACGCACCACTCTCCACGTCTCGCGGGAGGAAGGATGAGCCGAGTACGGGTGCTCGTGGGCACGCGCAAGGGCGCGTTCGTCCTGACGTCGGACGGCAATCGCAGGAGCTGGCGAATCGACGGCCCGCACTTCGCGGGCTGGGAGCTCTACCACCTCAAGGGCTCGCCCGCCGATCCGAACCGCATCTACGCGTCGCAGACGAGCGGCTGGTTCGGGCAGATCATCCAGCGCTCGGACGACGGCGGCGGCACGTGGCACCAGCCCGGAACGCCGGCGGGAGACCCGACGACCACCCCCGAGGGCATGCCCCTGGGGGAGAGCAACAGGTTCGTCTACGACACGTCCCCCGGGACGGGGAAGCCGCTCACCACCCACCAGTGGTACGACGGCACCCAGCACCCCTGGGAGTTCAAGCGCGTCTGGCACCTCGAGCCGTCGCCGAGCGACCCCGACACCGTCTACGCGGGGGTGGAGGACGCCGCCCTGTTCCGATCGACCGACGGCGGGCGGAGCTGGCACGAGCTCTCGGGGCTCCGCGGCCACGGCTCGGGCCCGGCGTGGCAGCCGGGCGCGGGCGGGATGTGCCTCCACACGATCCTGCTGGATCCGCGCCGCCCCGAGCGCATCTTCGTCGCCATCTCGGCCGCCGGCGCCTTCCGCACGGACGACGGCGGCAGGACGTGGCGGCCGATCAACCGGGGGCTGCAGTCGCAGGGCATCCCCGATCCGGACGCGGAGGTCGGCCACTGCGTCCATCGGATCGCGATGCACCCGTCCCGGCCGGAGGTCGTCTTCATGCAGAAGCACTGGGACGTCATGCGCAGCGACGACGCGGGGGATTCGTGGCGCGAGGTCAGCGGCAACCTTCCGTCCGACTTCGGCTTTCCGATCGACGTCCATGCCCACGAGCCGGAGACGATCTACGTGGTCCCGATCAAGAGCGACGCCGAGCACTTTCCGCCCGACGGGAAGCTGCGCGTGTACCGGAGCCGGACGGGCGGCAACGACTGGGAGGCGCTCACGAGCGGCCTGCCGCAGCGCGACTGCTACGTCAACGTCCTGCGCGATGCGATGGCCGTCGACGGCCTCGAGCCCTGCGGGGTGTACTTCGGCACCACGGGCGGACAGGTCTACGCATCGGCGGACGCCGGCGACAGCTGGGCTCCGATCGTCCGGGACCTGCCACCCGTTCTCTCGGTCGAAGTCCAGACCCTGCCGTGATCCGCGTCGTGCTGCCGATTCATCTGCGCCGGCTGGCGCGGGTCGATGGCGAGGTGGAGCTCGAGGTGGAGGGTCCGCCGAGCCAGAGCGCGATCCTCGACGCGCTCGAGGCGCGCTATCCCATGCTGCGCGGAACCATTCGCGACCACGTCACGCGCCGCCGCCGCCCCTTCGTGAGGTTCTTCGCGTGCGAGCAGGACCTTTCCCACGAAGCGTCCGACGCTCCGGTGCCGCACCCCGTCGCCAGCGGTGAGGAGCCCTTCGAGATCGTGGGAGCGATGGCGGGCGGCTGAGGCCGGCGGAGGACGCGAGGGAGCGTCAGCGCGGGCCGGCTGGAAGAGCGGCGAGCATCCCCTTCATCCGGTCGATCTCGGCGGCCTGGTCCGCCTGGACGTCGGACGCGAAGCGGAAGACGGCCTCGTCCTGCGCCGCGCCGGGGGACCGGAACAGCTCCTCCACCATCGTGATCGCTCCCTCGTGGTGGGGGATCATGAGCGTCAGGAACAGGCGGTCGAACTCGGGGCCTCGCGCGGCGTCGAGACGGGCCAGCTGGTCCGGCGTCAGCATGCCCGGCATGGGCATCGCGTGATGCGCGTGTGCGCCGCCGCCGGCGTCCGAGGAGTCCGCGCCCGCCGGCGACGGGCTCACGCGTCCGGCCTCGTCCACCTGCGGGACGGGCTGCCGGTGGGCCGCCAGCCAGCGCTGCGCCGCCGCGATCTCGTCGCGCTGACTCACGTCGATGCGCTCGGCCAGCGTGAGGATCTCCGGACTCGCGTCGTGCGTGGGGGCCCAGGCCGACATCACCACCGCCTGCGCGTGGTGGTGGATCATGCCCGTCACGAACGCGACGTCGGACGCCGTCGGCGGCCGACGGCCCTCGCCCCCGGCGCCGTCCGCGCCGGGCGCCGGACGGGGTGCGGAGGCGCACGCGGCGCCCAGGACGGCGAGCGCGGCGGCGGCGAGGGCCGGTGGGGATCGTCTCGTCACGCAGACCTTCTCCTGGGTGTCCGACGTGCTTTCGCCCGTCGGGGTTCCGGCCGATCGTGAGCGGCGTCCGGGGAGTGGGCGGGGGGCGGGCACGGGAGCGGAATCTCGGTCCGGCCGGCCGCTTCAGAAAGCCCCGGCGTCGTGAACCACATGATGAACCTTCCGACAGGAGTCGATGGCATGCCGCTCAAGGCCGTCCTGACCGTCTCGGCGGTTTACCTGGCCCTCCTCGGCGTCGGGTTCATGTTCGCGCCGCGTGAGATCGGGATCGGCGCCGTCCCGGCGGACGCCTCGCCCGCGC
The DNA here is from genome assembly GCA_036556125.1 of Gemmatimonadota bacterium. Lineage (GTDB taxonomy): Bacteria > Gemmatimonadota > Gemmatimonadetes > JACCXV01 > JACCXV01 > DATBJZ01. The sequence goes on from DATBJZ010000056.1 coordinate 22,071, forward strand.
TCGTCGCCTACCTGCGGGTCTTCAGTGGACCCGTTCTCGGGATCGCCGTCCTGAACTGGCTGGCGCGGAGGGCGGAGCCCTCGACGGCCCTCGCCGCGATCGTGGTGGCCAACATCGTCGGGTTCGCCTGCGTGACGGCGATGGACGTGTGGGCCGTGGTCAGCGGCGCCGCACGGCAGCCGCAGAAGGTGTTCCTGGTGATCCACCTGCTCCTGACGACCGGCTTCGTCGTGGCGTGGCGCTCGCGACGAGACCGCCGCCGCGCCTGAGAACCGGCGACGCGGCGTCACGGAGAGGCGGGACGCCCTTGAACAGGCCCGGTCCGGAATTCGAGCAGTTCGTCGTGGACCAGCTCGAGGCCGTCCCGGGCCTGTCGGCGAGCCCGTTCTTCGGCGGCATCGGCTTGCGATCGGGAGGCACCTTCTTCGGCGTCATCTTCGACGGGGCGCTGTACTTCACGACGACCGATGAGACCAGGGCCGAGTACGAGCGGCTTGGAAGTCGCCGGTTCTCCTATCGCAAGCGCGGGCGGATGCAGGAAACGAAGCTGTTCGAGGTTCCGGCCTCCGTCCTGGACGACCCGGGGGCATTGTCGGTCTTTGCCGAGCTGGCCATCGAAGGAGCTCGGCGACGCCCGCCTTCCGGGGGGCGCGGCAAGCGGAGGGTCACCGGGGCCTGACGAGCGCTTCGAGGCGGACCACCGTGGGCCCTTCCCGGCGTTCAGCCACCGTCGGAGCTTCCTGCGACGCGGCGCGCCGCTGGGGTGGTAGGACTCGAACCTACAACCGTCCGGTTAACAGCCGGATGCTCTGCCAGTTGAGCTACACCCCAGCGGAAGCCCCGGTGGGCGAACAACTTACGGGCACCGCTCCGGGTGGCGCAACACGATGCGGTCGGGGCGCCCGCGGCCGCTGGCGAGCGTTTGCGCCTGCTACGGCGCGGCTCGATCCCGTGGACGTCGCGGGGGGCGAACGTGCACCACCCACGCCGCGAGCAGCGCACCGGCCAGGAGCCGAGAGGCGAGGCCGATCCAGCCGCCTTCGGGGCCATACGTTCCACCGGTGAGCTCCGGCGGGCCCGCCGCCGCCTGCCTCAGGAGCCCCCCATGTCGATTCCGCTCACGGGGAAACCGAGCACCGGTCCCTGCACCACGTTCCACGCGAGGTGCAGGCCGAACCCCGCCCAGATCGCGTCCGTCCAGAGGAACGCCAGCCCGTAGACGATCCCGCCCAGCGCGGTGCTGACGGCGGAGAGCGGCGTCGCGTGCGGGTTCGAGAGGTGAGCGAGCCCGAACATCGCGCCGCCGGCGGCGAGCGCCGGCCATCGCCGTCGCAGCAGGACCACGAGGCCGGTGAGCAGAACGCCCCGGAAGAGCACCTCTTCGGCGAAGGCGGAGGCCGGCAGCAGAGCGAGCCACCGGAGGCTCTCGCGCGACGGCCCGACGCCGGCGACGACGATCCACCCCGCGATCCGCTCGACGAGGAAGATGCCCGCCACGGCGACCGAGCCGAGGACGAATCCGCCCGCCGCGTCGCGGAGGGCGGCGCTCCCGGCCACGAGGCCGAGGGCGCGCGGCAGCGACGTTCCCGTTCGGCGGCACCGGAGCCAGACGACCCAGGCGCACGACGCCACCGACGCCCACGAGAGGGCCACGGCGAGGCGGGACAACGGCCGGAACGCCGGCGGCCGTCAGGACGTCACGCGATCCACGCAGCCGCTCCCGAACGCTTTCCCGCCGCCCTCTCCGCGGAGCGACCCGAGAGGTCCTTCGACGTATCCGGCCACCGAGCAGCGGACGCCGACGCCTGCGTTGAGGCGATCACCGTCCGTTCGATTCGGCCCCGCGTCCCGCGGAGTCCCCGGGCTCTCCAGGTTGAGGCCGGATCCGCGGGACACGCGCACGCCGTCTCCTCCGTTGCCGTCGATGGCGTTTCCCGTGACGTCGCACTCGGATCCCCGATCGATCGCGACGCCGCTGCCGTCGTTCCCCGCGATCGAGTTGCCGGCGATCCAGGCGCTCGACGAGCGCTCCACGTGGATGCCGTCGCCCCCGTTGTCCGCGATGCGGTTCGGTCGCGGCTGCTCCTCCGGGGGGATGAGAAAGCCGATGCGCGCGTAGGATCCCTCGCTGACGTGGATCCCCGCTCGGCCGTTCCGGGAGATCGTGTTGCCGGCGATCTGCGCGACGCTGCCCTTGTCCAGGTGGATGCCGCGGCCGTCGTTCTCCACGATCCGGTTGCCGTCGATCACGGCGTGCGCCGGGCCGGAGAGGTGGACGCCGTCGTAGCCGCCGCGGATCGTGAAGCCGGTGATCGTGATGCTGCGGCCGCGGATGAACACGCCGTGCCGGCCCGCCCCGGTGCGAACCCCGCCGGGGTGCTGGAGGATCGCGGTTCCGCCGCCGTCCAGCGTGACGCCGTCGGTCTGGACGGGCACCTGGACCGACTCCCGACAGGTGCCTCGCACGAGCAGGGTGTCGCCGGCGTGGAGCCCGGGCAGCGCGTGCGCGATGGACTCTCCTGCATCGCAGTCCACGCGGACGTGACGGTCCGGGCGCGAACGACCTTCCGTCACTCCGTTCGCCGTCCGTGCGCCCAGCACCGCGACGCCGGCGGCGAGCGCCACGAGCGCCGCCCGTCTCACCCTTTCCACACCGACGCCTTCCTGGCCCACGCGCTGTCGCGGTACCGCTCGTCGAACGCGGCGGCCGTCTCGGCGAGGGCGCGGCCGTCGCCCGTCGCCCGGTATCGGGATACGCCCGTCCAGTAGAGAGCCTCGGCGGCCGAGTCGGTGTCAGGGTGACGGTCCACGACGTCCTGGAAGAGTCGCCGCGCCTCCTCCCACTTCCCCTGCTTGAACGCGGTCCGCGCGAGACCGACGCGGAGCTGCGCGAGCAGCTCGTCGGCACCGACGAAGCCCTCGATCCGGTGCTGCTCCGTCCCGTCGGCGTCCAGCTCGAGGACGGTGGGCGTCCAGTGCGCGCCGTAACGGTCCCCGTAGCGCCGGAAGTCCTCCGCCTGGGCGCGCACGTGCAGGCGGACGGGGACGAAGTGGTCCGTGATGAAGCGGGCGACCTCGGGGTCGGGGTAGACCTCGGCGTCCAGCCGAGCACACCCGCTTCACATCGGCGCGGCGCTGAAGTCGAGCAGGACCGGCTTGCCTCCGGATCGGGCGGTCTCCAGCGCCCCCTCCAAGTCGTGTCTCCAGGCGATCTCCATCGGCTCCTCCGGGACCAGGCGTTGCGGTCCAGCACTGCGTGGTGAGGAGGAACTTGCGGGCGCCGGCAGCGCCGGACCACCGTCACCCTCCGTCCCACACGGCCGCGCCCGAGGCCGCCCTCGACGGGGAGCGCTCCCTGACCGCGAACGAGCCCTTCACGATCGCGCTGCTGCTCGCCACGGCCGGCGTGCTCCTGGCCGTGGCGGCCCTCTCGAGCCGCATCACCGACCGGCTCGGCGTGCCGTTCGGCCTCGTGTTCCTCGCGATCGGGATCCTGGCCGGCTCCGAAGGACTCGGCGGGATCGAGTTCGAGAACTACGGCTTCGCGTTCCGCGTCGGCACCGTCGCCCTCGTCCTGATCCTGTTCGACGGCGGATTCAACACGCCGCTGGGGCCGATGCGCCGGGTGCTGGCCCCGGCGGGCGTGCTCGCCACGATCGGCGTGGTCGCCACCGCGGCGCTGACCGCCGTCGGCGCGCGGCTGATCGGATTCGAGTGGAACGAGGCGCTGCTCGTCGGCGCCGTGGTCTCGTCGACCGACGCGGCCGCGGTCTTCTCGGCGCTGCGTGCGAGCGGTGTGCACCTGAAGCGGCGGGTAGGCGTCACGCTCGAGGTCGAGTCGGGAGCCAACGATCCGATGGCCGTGATCCTCACCACGATCGTGACCCGAAATCTCCTGGAGCCGGGATCGTTCGCGGGATGGAGGCTGCCGCTCGACGTCGCGATCCAGCTGGGGGTGGGCCTGGGGCTCGGGCTCGCGGTGGGCTTCGGTGGACGCGCCCTTCTGCTGCGGCGGCGTCTGACGGCGGGCGGTCTCTACGCGGTGCTGACCGTCGCGCTCGCGTTTCTCGCCTTCGGCGTGCCGACCCTGCTGTACGGAAGCGGATTCCTCGCCGTCTACGTCGCGGCGGTGATCCTGGGGAATGCCCCGATCCCCTACCGGACCAGCCTGACCCGCGTCCACGACGCGCTCGCCTGGCTCAGCCAGGTGTCGCTGTTCCTGCTCCTCGGGCTCCTCGTCTTTCCGTCGAGGCTGCTCGACGTCGCCGGCGTGGGGCTGGTGCTGGCGCTGTTCCTCGTGATCGTCGCGAGGCCGCTCGTGGTGTCGCTGTGTCTCGCGCCCTTCCGGTTCCCCGCCCGCGAGGCCGCGTTCGTCGGATGGGTGGGCCTGCGCGGTGCGGTTCCCATCATGCTCGCCACGTTCCCCGTCCTGGCCGGCGCGCCCGGCGCGACACGGCTCTTCGACGTCGTGTTCTTCATCGTCGTGGCGAACGCCGTGCTGCCCGGCGCGACGGTGGTCTGGCTGGCCCGCCGTCTGGGCCTCGAGTCGCGGGAGCCCCCGGGCCCGCCCGCCGTCCTGACGATCGAGTCGCTCCAGCCGCTCCGCGGCGAGCTCCTGAGCTTCTACGTGGACGAGGCGCTCGCGGTGGCCGGGGCGCCGCTCGCGCAGCTGCCGTTTCCGGAGGGGGCCTCGGCGATGATGATCGTCCGCGGGGGCGAGCTCATCGCGCCGAAAGGGGACACGGTGATCCAGCCCGGCGACCACGTGTACGTGGTGAGCCGGCCCGAGGACCGGCCGCTGCTGCAGCTGATGTTCGGGAGGCCCGAGGAGGGCTGAGCCGCGGTGCTACCGCACGTCGGCTTCGTCCGGCACGTGCATCGTGAGCCCGCCGCTCGGGGCGAGCTTCGCGTAGCCCGCGGCGAGCTGGTCGTTCATGTGCCGGACGTCGAAGTCGAAGGGGTCGTTCGGGTCGTCGTCCACGATCCGGAGGTCCGCGTCGCGCTGCGTCATCCTGCCGATGCGGATGGTTCCCCCGCGGAACCACAGGTAGTTCGATCGGACTCCCGACCGGGCTGCCGGAGGCGCGGCGCCGAACGACAGGGCCAGCCCCGTGGGCGTCACGTGGACCGAGCGCACGCGGCCCGAGACGCGCGGGGGCGGGAACGCCCGCCCCACGTCCAGAACCAGGTCTTCGCCGTCCACGGCGATGCCCCGCTCCTCGAGACCTCCGAGGAGATCCTCCGTCTTCATTCCGAGGACGTCCATGAGCCCGGCGACCTTCACGTCGAACGCCTGAATCGAGAGCGTACGGATGCGGAGGCGACCGTCGGCGGTCGCCTCCGGACGCCCTTCGATCTCGAACGGGACGCCGAGGACCTTCTTCAGGCGACCCGTGAGCTGGATCTCGTCGCGTTCCCCGGGGTCCTCCTCGCGCCGAACCTCGAGACCCTTCACGGGCGCGCCCTCGAAGTTGAACGTGAAGTCGTTCAGGACCCGCGACAGGTCGGGGTACTCCACGAACGTCTCCGCGCTCCGGAGACGGATCTCGTAGGAGCCGGGATCGTCGAGGCCGACGGGCTCTCCCTTCCTCGAGCTCACCGCCTCGCCCTCGAGGCGGCGCACGTGGATGACGACGCCGTCCGCCACGTGGAGGTCGACGTCTTCCATCTCGGTGAGGGTTGGAGCGGTCTCGTCGCGGCGCGTCGCCGGCGCCTCGGCCGATCGGACGTCTTCGGGACCCGGGTTGTCCGAGTCCGTGGAGCGTGTGGTGTGCCGCCCGCAGCCGGCCACGGCGACGAGGGCGAGCACGGCGAAGGCAGGCGGCCGGCCTCGGCGGACCGTCGCCGACGGCGCAGCGTGATGGACGCCTGCAGCTGGGAGCGTCAAGCCTCACCTCGTCACACGATCCCCGGCCGCGTCGCGGCTCGGGCTCGTCCCGAGCGTAGCGGTCCGCCGGGTGAGCCGTCAACGAGGCAGACGTCGACGGGCACACGAGCCCCGACAGCCGCCGGCCGGCCGAGGGGACGGCGGAACGAGCTACGCGGGCTGCAGCGTGATGGTGGCGAGCGTGGACTCGGGCGTGCCGTCGCCGTCCACGTCGAAGAGCTCGGGCTCGGTGGCCTGAAGGACGAAGACGCCGGCGGACTGGGAGTAGGCGTAGACCACCTCGTCGGCCTCGCCGTCGAGGAGGAGCAGGCCCTCCTCGAGGATCACGAGCAGGCCGTTCTCCTCGGCACGTCCAGCGCCGGGCTCGCGGACGACGAGCGTGAACGTCCCGTCGTTCCTGATCCGCAGCGTCGCGGTGCGCCCCTCCGCGACGAGGTCGAGACGGCGCGAGGGATCGTCGGCGACGACGATCTCCCACGTCGTGACCTGCCACCGCCCGGCCACGGCCGCGAGAGGACCGGTCGGGCCGTTCCCGCGATCCTTGGCGCAGGCCAGCGCCATCGTGAACAGGAGGGCCAGGAGGCGCGTCTTCACGGCCCCGGACTCTTGCAAGAGCCGTGACGCGGCCCGACGATTCGGCCCGTCCAGTCCGCGTGTGCGGTCCGGCGGCGTTACCGTCCGATGCACGAGAGCTGCCACACGCGCGAAATGCCGACGTCGCGGGCTGCGCCGGGCCTTCACGTCGCGGGCGGCGGACCCTCACTTCGCGGGCGTCACGACCCCCGGGCCGCGGGGGCGCCGGACCGCATCGCCGGACCTCCGCCGCGGTGCCGACCCGAACCCCGAAAGCGCGTGGAACCGTGAGCGGAGACGAGATGACGCACCTCGCGTACGGCCTGCTCGTGATCGTTGCATCCTCCACGACGGCGTGGAGTCAGTCGGCCGCGCCCGCGCGGGCGTCGGACCTGGACGAGGACATCGCGCCGCGGGGAGCGCCGTCGCCTCCCGCGGCCGAGAGGCGGCCCCACGTGGTCGAGCTCCACGGCGAGCGGCGCCAGGACGACTGGTTCTGGCTGCGGGAGAGGGAGAATCCGGAGGTCGCGGCGTACCTGCAGGCGGAAAACGACTACGCCCGGGCGGTCCTCGCGCCCACCGAAGCCCTCCGGGGGGCGCTCTACGACGAGATGCTCGCGCGCATCAAGCAGACCGACCTGAACGTGCCCTACCCCGAGGGCGGCTGGTTCTACAACTCGCGCACGGAAGAAGGAAAGCAGTATCCGATCTACGTGAGGAGCCGTGGGCCCGCCGGCGCGGCGGAGGAGACGGTCACCGTCGACCTGAACCGGCTGGCGCAGGGCCTGACCTTCATGGCCCTGCGCACGTACGAGGTCTCCGACGACGGCAACCTGCTCGCCTACTCGACGGACTCCGTCGGCTTCCGCGTCTACACGCTGCGGGTCAAGGACCTGCGCACGGGCGAGCTCCTGCCGGACCGCATCGAGGGCGTCGACACGGCGGCGTGGGCGGCGGACGACCGCACGCTGTTCTACACCACCGAGGACCACGCGAAGAGGCCGTACCGGCTCTGGCGCCACGTCCTCGGCCGGCCCCAGGACGAGCTGGTCTACGAGGAGCGGGACGAGCTCTTCCGGATCGACGTGCGCCGCACCCGCAGCGACGCCTACCTGCTCCTCAACGTGGCGAGCCTCACGACGTCGGAGGTCCGTTACCTGCCCGCGGACCGGCCCGGCGACCCCTGGCGGGTGATCTCGCCGCGGCGCCACGGCCGCGAGTACGAGGTCGGACATCACGGCAATCGGTTCTGGATCCGCGTGAACGACGCGGGACGGAACTTCCGCCTCGTCTCCGCACCGGTCGCGGACCCCTCCGATGCCGCCTGGAGGGAAGAGGTGCCGCACCGCGACGACGTGATGCTCGAAAGCGCGGACTTCTTCGCCGATCACGTCGTGCTGTGGGAGCGCGAGGCCGGGCTGCCGCAGCTGCGGGTGACGGACTTCCGCAGCGGCGAAACGCATCGCGTGGAATTTCCGGAGGCGGCGTACGACGTCTACGCCTCCACGAACGAGGAGTGGGACACGCGCGTCTTCCGCTACGGGTACCAGTCGCTCGTGACCCCGCCGTCGATCCTGGAGTACGACGTCGATGCGCGTGCCAGCCGCCTGCTGAAGCGGACCGAGGTGCTCGGAGACTTCGATCCGGCGCGCTACGTGACGGAGCGGCTGCACGCGCGCGCGGCGGACGGAACGCGCATCCCGATCTCGCTGGTGCGCCGCCGCGACGTGGAGGCGGACGGGACGGCGCCGCTGCTGCTGTGGGGCTACGGGGCGTACGGCTACCCGTACCCGGTCGAGTTCTCGTCCAACAACCTGAGCCTGCTCGACCGCGGGATGGCGCTCGCGATCGCGCACGTGCGCGGCGGCGGGGAGCTCGGCAAGGCCTGGCACGACGCGGGACGCATGGCGAACAAGATGAACACGTTCACGGACTTCATCGCCGCCGCGGAGTTTCTGGTCGCGGAGGGGCACGCCGCGCGCGACCGCCTGGTCATCGAGGGCGGGAGCGCCGGGGGGCTGCTGATGGGCGCCGTGACGAACCTGCGGCCGGATCTCTTCCGCGCGGTCGTCTCGCACGTGCCGTTCGTGGACGTGGTCAACACGATGCTCGACGAGTCGCTGCCGCTCACGGTGATCGAGTACGAGGAGTGGGGGAATCCGCACCGCGCGGAGCAGTACCGGTGGATCCGCGCGTATTGCCCCTACACGAACGTTGCGGCCAGGGCCTACCCCGCGCTGCTCGTGAGGACCTCCTTCCACGACAGCCAGGTGATGTACTGGGAGCCCGCCAAGTACGTGGCGAAGCTCCGCGCGTCGAAGACCGACGCGAACCCCCTCCTCCTGGTCACGAACATGGGCGCCGGACACGGCGGCGCGTCGGGGCGCTACGACGCGCTCCGCGAGCGGGCGCTCGACGTCGCGTTCATCCTGTGGCAGGCGGGCCTGGCGCCCGATCCGTCGTGACCCGACGATCCACCCGCGTGCGTGCAGCGTGCGGCGCGAGCCGCCGCCGCGCCCCCGACCCCGACCCGTGGCCGCGGCCGGCCTCGCCCCGCGGCCTTCCGGGACGTCGCTGATCGGCGCGGGTGCCGAGGACCGGCCGGCGCTCCACACCGTCGGCCACTCCGTCCTGCCCCTCGCCGGGTTCATCGATCGCCTGCGCGGCGCGGGCATCGCCGCGCTCGCGGACGTTCGGCGCTTCCCGGGGTCCCGCCGCCATCCGCACTTCGGCCGGGACGTCCTGGAGGCGGCGCTGCCGGAGGCCGGGATCGACTATCGCTGGTTCGAGGCTCTGGGGGGACGGAGGAGCGGCCCCGTCGGCGCCGACAGCCCCAACCGCGGCCTGCGCGTGGCGGCCTTCCGCGCCTACGCCGACTACGCCCTGACGCCCGATTTCCAGGCGGCGCTCGCGTCCCTCCTGGAGTGGAGCGCCGGCCGGGCCACGGCGATCTGCTGCGCCGAAGGGTTGTGGTGGCAGTGCCACCGCCGGCTCATCGCCGATCACCTCGTGGCGCGGGGCCACCCCGTCCACCACGTCCTGCCCAACGGCAGCCTCGTTCCGCACGAGCTCTGGGACCTGGCGCGGCTCACCCCGTCCGGTCCGGTGTATCCTCCGGAGCAGCCGGATCTGCTCGCCGATGGAGGCTGAGGGCGCCTGCGCCGTTTCGAGCCGAGCGCGGGGCGGCGTTATCTTGACCGCAGGTGTCGAACGCCGACCGAGGATGGACCGATGACGCTGTTCAGGTGGGTCGGATCGCGGGCGAACGACGGTGCGTGCCGACTGGCCTCGGGGGCTCCCCTCGACGGCCCGCCGACGGTGAGGCCGGCGCGCGGACGCGGGATCCCGCGGTACGGAATCGCGGACCGCCGCGGCCGCACTCCGGTCGGCGCAGCGTTGGCGCTGGCGCTTGTTGCGGTCGTCACCCTCCCGGCGTGCGGGGCGAACGAGCCGCAACCGGTCGAGTTCGGGCCCGACGGGACGGCCGTGCTCCCCGAGGAGGGCGGCACGAAGCGGATCACGCCGGAGCAGGTGGCGTGGCTCCGGCAGGAGGGCGTGGAGTTCCTGTTCGTGGACAGCCGCTCGCGGGGGGACTGGATCGCCGGGCGGCCGGCGGGTTCGGTGAACGTGCCGCTCGACCTCACCGAGCTGGCGGCGACGCGGCTGCCGGGCGACCGGCTCATCGTCACGTTCTGCACTTGACCCGACGAAGCCACGAGCGCCCGGGCGGCGGAGATCCTCGAAGGTTTCGGTTTCACGAACGTGGCGGCGCTGGAAGGCGGCGTGGACGCGTGGGTGGAGGCGGGCTACGACATGGAGTACGGCGAGAGCTGAGATGAGGGGCGCGGCGGTCGGCCTGATCGTCGTCGCGGCCGCTGCGGCGGGCGCGGCAGCGCAGGAGGAGCCCCGCCCCGAGGCTCCCGCCTCGGGGATCCAGGCGCGGGCCGCGGAGCCCTCCCCGGGCGCGGGGGCGCACGCCGCGTCCGCGGCGGGGGGCGAGTCGGCCGGCGGGTCTGCGGGCGAGCTCGCGGGGCCCGGCGCGCTCGATGCCGTGATCGATCAGGGAGCCGCGCGGCTCGACCGCGGCGACTGGAGCGGCGCGCTGCTCGTGCTGCGTCCCGCCCTGGCGTACGGCGCGCGTGACCCGCGCCTGCAGGGCGCCCTGACCCGGGCCTACTCGGAGATCGGCGAGGACGCGCCGTCGGGCTCGCGCGCCCAGCTCGCGAACTTCGAGCGGGGCCTCGAGCACGCGCGGCGGCAGGTGGAGCTCGCGCCGGAGTCCTCCCAGGCGCACGTGGACCTGGCCGTGATGCTCGGGAAGATCGCGCGCGAGTCGGGGGCGCGGACGAAGCTTCGACTCGCGCCCGAGGTGGCCGCCGAGGCCCGGCGCGCCATCGCGCTCGATCCCGACGCGTGGCGGGCGTACCACGTCCTCGGCGTGTGGCACCGCGAGATCGCGACGCTCGGCGGCTTCAAGAAGCTCGGCGCCTCGCTGATGGGCGGGCTCCCGGAGGCGAGCCTGGAGGAGGCGATCGCCAATCTCGAGACGGCGCGCCGGCTGGCGCCGGGATCCATCCGGAACCATCTCGAGCTGGGCCGCACGTACGAGAAGGCGCACCGCGACGCCGACGCCCGCGCCGAGCTCGTGCGGGCCGCCGAGCTGCCGCCGGCGGAGCCGCGCGACCCCGCACTCCAGCGCGAGGCGCGACGGGAGCTGGCCGCGCTCGGATCCTGAGCGACCTCGTCGCGCACCTGCGGCTCCGGTTCGTCTACGTCCTCTCGCCGATCTTCCTGTGGGGCGCGCTCCTCTCCGGCCGCCCGCTCGGCGGCCGCACCGTCCTCGCGTTCGTCCTCCTGCACGTGTTCCTGTACGGCGGAGCGAACGCGTTCAACACGTACTACGACCGCGACACGGGGCCGATCGGCGGCCTCGAGCACCCGCCGCCGGTCAGGCGGGCGCTCCTCCCCTGGAGCGTGGGGCTGCAGCTGGCCGGACTCGCGGCCGCGCCGCTGGTCGGCCGGGCCTTCACCGCGCTCTACGGGGCGCTCCTCCTCGTCTTCACGGCGTACTCGTATCCCGCCGTTCGCCTGAAGCGGCACGCCTGGGTGAGTCTGGCCGCGATCGGGCTCGCGCAGGGCGGCGTCGCGTTCGCGGCCGGCTGGGTGAGCACCCGCCTGCCCGGGGCGCGTCCGGACACCGCTTCCTCCGCCGCGGCGGCGGCCTCGGCTCCTGGCGACGTTCTCGCCGCCGGGGCCCCGGCCGTGTGGGGCTGCATCTCGGCGGTCCTGATCGTCGCGGCGCTCTACCCGCTCTCGCAGATCTACCAGACGGCGGAGGACAGCGGGCGCGGCGAGGAGACGCTCGGCGTCGTGCTCGGCCGCGGCGGGGCGCTCGGACTCACGATGGCCCTGCTCGTCCCCGGCCTGGGCGCGGCGGCGCTCGCCGGCTGGGACCGGTTCGGCGTCGCCTGGACCGCGCTCCTCCTCGTCTACGGGACGGCGTTCCTCACGACGCTCATCGTCTCGAGGCGGCGGCTCACCGAGTCGCCGGCCGGGCCCGCCTTCCGGCGCGTGATGGCCCTCAACTACGTCAACTCGACGGCGTTCCTGCTGTTCATCGGGATTCAGCTGCTGCGGGCCTAGCGTTCTGGTCGGCACGCGACCTCTCCGGGACGGGCGGTCCACTCCGCGCTCACGCGCCTGTCGCGCATCGCGCGACCGCGCGCGGTTCATCCCGGAGGGGCGGCGATCCGTCCCGGCGGACTTGCCGCCGGGCGGCACCGGTGCAGGAATCCCGCTGAGGGAAGAACGCGCGGGTGGTCCCCAGGTGGACGCCCGCCGGGCGCCCTCCTGGCGGGGCGGTGGCACCGTACGTCTGGAGGAGGTGAGCGGAATGAGTCGTGCCACGTTCGGGATCGCCGCGCTCGCGTGCGCGGCCGTTCTGCTGCCCGGTTGCGGCGACGGCGGGCCGTTCGCGTCCGGACCGGTCCTCCGGGGGGAATGGGGCGGTGAAGGCGCGGTGCTCCGTGCGAGCGAGGACCCGGCACGGCTGGACTTCGGCTGCGTCGTCGGCCTCGTCCGCGGCGGGATCAGGCTGGACGACGACGGGTTCTTCGCGCGCCGGGGCGCCGTCTCGCTCAACGGCCCGTTGGGACCGGACGTCCATCCGGCCACGTTCTCGGGCCGCGTCACCGGCCGACGCATGACGATGAACGTGCAGCTCGCCCCCGGCGGCCCCGAGATCGTGTTCGGGCCCCTGACGCTGGAGCGCGACCGTCCCGGCAGCCTGCCGCTCTGCACGGCGGGCTGAGCCGCTTCGACCGCGTGGAATTCCGCTCGCGGCGCCGCAGCCGTCCGGTGATCCGCTGTTCCGTTCCGCCGGGCGTCCCCTCCCGCGCCGAGACGCGCAGCGCCGGCTACGCCGCGGCCATCAGCCGCACCAGGAAGTCCCGCCGCAGCAGGTCCGCCGCGGGCCGGTAGTCGCCGATCGCGCCGACGAGCCGCTCGGCGCCGCGGAGGTCGCGGCGCAGCGTCCCTGCCACGCGCCGGGCGAGCCACGGACGTCCGAGCAGCGCCTGCAGCACCCGGCTGAGGGCGGCCTTCGGGCCGAACTCGGACCGCCGGCGCTCGTCGTACGGGGCGAGCCGCGCCGCCGTCGGCCCCGCGTCGCGCAGGGCTTCCGATCCGATCTCTGCGGCGAGCTCCGCCGAGCGCAGCGCCAGGTAGATGCCCTGACCCGTGAAGGGGTCGAGGAACAGCGCGGAGTCCCCGGCCAGCAGCACGCCCGCAGCCGTGGCGCGTGAGGTCTCGAGCGGCGTGACGTCGCTCGCCACCGGGTCGTAGACGGGCGCTCCACCCCGCAACGTGCGAACGACGGGCGCGGCGGCGCCGAGGACCTCACGGTAGAGCCGCCGCCTCAGCTCCCGGCCGGCGCGCCGATGTTCGGCGCGGCGCGCGCGGATCCACGAGGCGGGGACCACGGCGTTCGCGTTCACCAGGTTCCGGCCGGCCGCCGCCGTCCCCACGTATCCGGGGCCGACCACGTGCATCTCGCAGTAGGGGTCCGCGTCCCGGGGCACCGACCAGTGGGCCAGCAGGTCCACGCGCCGCTCGCCCCGGAACGGCAGCCTCAGGCCGAGGTCGCGCGCCACCGGGCAGTGGCGGCCGCCGGCGCCGACGACCAGACGCGCGCGGAGCTCCAGCGGCTCGCCGGCCGGCGTTCGCACGCGCAACGTTCGCGTGGCCGTGTCGGATCGCTGATGCGACGCGTCCGGCCCGAGTCGCTCGACCAGCCAGCCCTCGAGGACCTCCGCTCCGGCGCCTCTCGCGCGCTCCGCCAGAACGGCGTCCAGCCGCGAGCGCTCGAGCGCGTAGCCGAAGCCGCCCGCGCCGTCGAAGTCGGCGCGCAGCGGCGGACCCCCGCCGGCGGAGACGAGCAGGCCGCGCAGCTTCCGCGCCCCGGCCGCGACCACGGCCGGCTCGACCCCGAGGCGCCGCAGGATCCCCGTGGCCTCGGGACTCAGGAAGTCGCCGCAGGGCTTGAAGCGCGGCAGGCGCTCCCGTTCCAGGAGCCGCACGCGCAGTCCGGCGTCGGCGAAGAGGATCGCAGCGGCCGACCCGGCCGGTCCCGCGCCGACGACGAGGACGTCGGCGACGTCGCGGGGATCGGCGGTCACGGTTCGGCGCCCGGCCGGCGGGCGCTCACGACGGCCGCGCCGCGGCCGGCGAGTCGCGGCGGGCCGGGCCCGGCGCACCGTCGGCCGCCCGCACGCGCCGGGATGCCCGGCCTCCGGAAACGAAGCCCGCCAGCGTCATCCGGTAGGGGAAGTGCCGGCGCACTTCCCACGGGTCGAGCCCGGTCTCGACGGCGAGCCGCCGGAAGTCCTCCGGGCGCCAGGCGCGGCGCACGGACACGGGGCCGTCGTGGAGCACGAGGCGGTTGCGGCTGAAGAGACGGGAGAGGAGGCGGAACCAGCCGAGCGCCACGCGGTCGCGGACGAGGTCGTTCACGAGGACCCCCACGCGCGCCACCCGGCTCATCTCCCGGAGCACGGCCGCCGCGGCGTCGCGCTCGAGATGGTGGAAGAAGAGGCTGGTGACGCAGACGTCGAACGCGCCGTCCGCGAACGGGAGGGAGACGGCGTCGGCGCGGACGCGGACCGCTCCGGCGGGAGCGCGGTGACCGGCGAGGTCGAGCACGATCGGGTGCCGGTCGAGGAGCGTGAAGCGAAGGCTCCAGCCGCGGCGCGCCGCCCAGGCGCTCATCGCGAAGGCCATGTCGCCGCCGCCGGCCGCGACGTCGAGCACGCTCACGCGCCGCGTCCCCGCGGCGCGGAGCAGCGGCTCGAGGTGCGCGACGGTCGCGCGGCGGCCGCCGAGCAGGCGGTTCACGCGCGCGAGCTCGTCCAGGCACTCGGCGATCTCGCGGGGGTCGCCGGGCTCGACGTCGAGCAGCTCCTCCTCGGTGACGGGAGCACGCGGGGGCACGAGCGGGTTCACGGCCGGAATCTGGTCCCTTCCGGGCCGGCGTGCGCGCTCCTATGTTGCGCGTCCACCCGCTCCTCCGATCCCGGATCCACGTTGCCGCAGGTCCGCCACATCGCCATCGAGGGCGTGATCGGCGCGGGGAAGACCTCCCTCGCCCATCTCCTCGCCGCCGATCTCGGGGCGCGCAAGGTCCTCGAAGTCGTCGAGGAGAACCCGTTCCTGACGGGCGGCTTCTATCACGACCCGGCGCGCTTCGCGTTCGACACGCAGATGTTCTTCCTGCTGTCGCGCCTCCGCCAGCAGCGCGAGATCGCCCGCCTCCTCGCGCGCGACGACGGCCTCGTCGTCGCCGACTACGCCTTCGACAAGGACCGCATCTTCGCCGGGCTGAACCTGGCGCCCGAGGACCTCGCGCTGTACCTGCGCGTATTCCGCGCCTTTCGCGCGGAGATCGCCACGCCGGACCTGGTCGTCTACCTCCGGGCGCCGACCTCGGTGCTGATGGAGCGCATCCGCAGCCGCGACCGCGCGTTCGAGCGGCCGCTGCGCGAGGAGTACCTGGGCGCGCTCGGCGGCGCGTACGAGGAGTTCTTCGCGTCCTTCGCCGGTCCCGCCCACGTGACCGTCGACGTGGCGCGGCTGGACTGGGAGGGCCGCCCGGAGGACTACGCCGAGGTGCGGGAGATCGTCACGCGGACCGTGGCGAACCTGGACGCCGGGCAGGGCACCTTCGAGTTCGCGGAGGCCGGAGGCGCGGGCCCGCAGCCGAAGCGGGCCGGCGCGGCGGGCGGCGGGTGAAGGCTGCAGGGTTCGCGCGGCGCGTGAACCGACGCCGACCGGCAGCCAGGCCGTGAGCGCCGCTCCGCACCGCCGCGACGTGGCGGGAGACGCGGCAGGTGCCGCCGCGGCGGCGGGCGCGAAGCCGCCGCCGGGTCCGTTCGTTGCAATCGCCGGGAACATCGGCTCCGGCAAGTCGTCCCTCACCGAGGGCCTCAGCCGCCTGTTCGGCTGGCGCGCGAGCTACGAGATCGTGGACGAGAACCCGTACCTCGCCGACTTCTACCGCGACATGGCCCGCTGGGCGTTCCCGCTTCAGGTCTACTTCCTCTCCCAGCGATTCCGCCACCACCAGCAGCTCGTCCGCGAGACGGAGCCGGTTGTCCAGGACCGGACCATCTACGAGGACGCCGAGATCTTCGCGCGAAACCTCCACGAGCGCGGGCTGATGAACGAACGCGACTACGCGAACTATCGGGAGCTGTTCTCGGTGATGACGGAGTTCCTGCGGCCGCCGGACCTGATCGTCTTCCTGCGGGCGCCCGTGTCCACCCTGCGCGAGCGGATCGCCAGCCGGGGCCGGCCGTTCGAGCGCGCGATCCCGGACGGGTACCTGCGGCGCCTGAACGAGCTCTACGACGACTGGGCGGCCCGCTGGACCGCCTCGCCGATCCTCGTCCTCGACTCGGCGCCGCTCGACTTCGCGCACGACCCTGCGGCGCTCGAGGACGTCGCGGCGCGGGTGCGGGCGGCGCTTCCGGGGAGGATTCCCGAGCCGGCGGAGACGCGGCGGTGAGCGCCGGGCCGCGCCCGTCGCAGCCGGCCGGCCATCCGGAGCCCATCCGGCTGGCGGAGAAGCTCTCGGGCTTCACCGATCACTGGCGCCCGCGGATCGTCGCCGAGCTCAACGATCATCAGGTCAAGCTCGTGAAGCTCCACGGCGAGTTCGTGTGGCACCGCCACGAAGGCGAGGACGAGCTCTTCCTGGTGCTCGAGGGCGTGCTGCGGATGCGCTTCCGCGACGGCGACGTGCTCGTCCGCAAGGGAGAGATGATCGTGGTGCCGCGGGGCGTCGAGCACCTGCCGGTGGGGGAGGGCGAGGTCCACGTGCTGCTCGTCGAGCCGGCGGGCACGCTCAACACGGGCGACGTGAGGAACGCGCGCACGGTGGAGGAGCTGGAGCGGATCTGAATCCACGCTTTCATCCTCCGGGCCGATCGGTCACCTTGGTCGATGACGCCGCGCGCGGGTGCGCGGCCGAGACACGCCGGCGCAGTGGCCGGCTCGCCAAGGAGGGACCATGGCCAGACTCCAGGACCCGGTCTGCGGGATGACGGTCGAGGAATCGTCGGCGGTCGGGACGGCGACGGTCGCCGGCGTCACGTACGGCTTCTGCTCCGACGCCTGCCGTCGGGCGTTCGAGGCGGACCCGGCGCGCTACGCCGGCTCCTCCGCGGGCGCCGCGGGGAAGGACTTCGAGGCCGAGCGGCACGAGCCGCCGCGGACCACCAGCGGCAGGTTCACGGCCCCGAAGTTCGGCTCCGCGGGCAGCGGCGGCGCCGAGTTCGAGCCCGCGCCGGAGCGGCACGGGCGCGATCGGTCCTAATCCCCGGGACGGCCTCCGACCGCGACGACCGGCGCCCGCGGCGGGTCCTTCTCCGCGCGCCCGGGATCGAGCGACGCGACGGGCCGGTCGAGATGCGGCTCGCCGTGCTTCGCCGCCTCGCGGAAGAGCGTCCCCAGCGGCTCCAGGAACCGGCTCGGCACCTCGATTCTCTCGAGGGGCAGGTCTCGCCAACCCTCCTCGCACCGCGCCGTCCCGCAGCCCCGCCCCGAGGCGTACTCGAACACGACGCCCTCGGCCGCCGGCGCCCGGAACTCGCGGGCTCGCGAGAGGAGCGCCTCGTGGTCGATCTGCTTCCAGTACAGCACGTCGGGCAGCCCGCGTCCGTCCACGTCGTAGATCGCGACCAGGCTCGCGCGCAGCGGGTTCTGCCGGCTGAACCAGACGTAGCGGTTGCCTCCGGCATCGCGTCCGAACGCCACGTGACGCGCCGTCGGCAGATCGGAGTCGACCAGGAACACGCCGCTGATCGTGTCGCCGCGGAAGCTCTCGAGCTTCACCCTGTACGGGTCGATCGCCACCGACTCGGCGGGCGCCACGAGCTCGCGGAGCTCGTCGGCGGTCGGCAGGGGCAGCGGGGCGACGGCGCCGGGGGGCTGCGCTCCCGGGAGCCCGTCGGGCGGCTCCGCCTCCACGCGGACGTCGGGCGGGAGAGGCCCCGAGGGCGTCTCGGGGTCCTGGGCCCGCAGCGCACCGGCCGTCGCGAGGGCCAGCGCCACGACGACTCCCGCCAGCGCTCCGTCCTTCACGGGACGGCCGACTCGGCGCGTGCCGTCTCGGCCTCGCGTCGGGCCTGCTCCTGCGCGGCGGTCGCCTTCCGCTCGGTGATGGACTTGGCCTGAAGGAAGAGGCCCAGGTAGTCGCGCCCGCCGGCCTTCGAGTCGGTGCCCGACATGTTGAACCCGCCGAACGGCTGCGCGCCGACGATTGCACCGGTGCACTTGCGGTTCACGTAGAGGTTCCCCACGAAGAAGTCGCGCTTGGCGCGCTCGATCTTCTCCGGGTCGTTCGTGTAGACGCCGCCGGTCAGGCCGAACTCGGTGCCGTTGGCGATCCGCAGCGCATCGTCGAAGTCCTTCGCGCGGATCACCGAGAGCACGGGGCCGAAGATCTCCTCCTGCTCGAGCCGCGACCCGGGCTCGACGTCGGCGACGATCGCCGGCGTGATCAGCCACCCCGCGCCGGCCACGGGTTCGCCCCCGGTGAGCACGCGCGCCTCGCGATGCGCGAGGTCCACGTACTGGAGCACCTTGCGGTACTGGCTCTCGTTCACCACCGCGCCCATGTCGGTGTCCGGCTGTCGCGAGGGTCCGAGCTTCATCGCCTTCGTGCGCGCGACGAGCTTCTCCAGGAACTCGTCGTAGACCTCCTCGTGCACGATGGCCCGCGAGCAGGCCGAGCACTTCTGCCCCTGGTATCCGAACGCCGAGGCGCGGACGCCCTCGACGGCGGCGTCGAGGTCGGTGTCGCGGTCCACGACGATCGCGTCCTTCCCGCCCATCTCGGCCACCACGCGCTTGATCCACC
The DNA here is from genome assembly GCA_036556125.1 of Gemmatimonadota bacterium. Lineage (GTDB taxonomy): Bacteria > Gemmatimonadota > Gemmatimonadetes > JACCXV01 > JACCXV01 > DATBJZ01. The sequence goes on from DATBJZ010000056.1 coordinate 40,946, forward strand.
GCTGCCCCTCGGCCGGTTTCGCCGCGAGCTCGTTGATCTGCAGGCCGACCTCCTTGGACCCGGTGAACGAGACGAAGCGCGTCCGCGGGTGCACGACCAGGGCGTTCCCCACCACCGCGCCCTTGCCGGTCAGGAAGTTGAGCGTCTCGGGAGGCAGCCCGGCCTCGTGCATGACCCGCACGAACTGGTACGCGATGGCCGAGGAGTCGCCGGCGGGCTTGAGGTTGATCGTGTTCCCCGTCACGAGCGCGGCCGAGCTCATCCCGGTCAGGATCGCGAGCGGGAAGTTCCAGGGCGGGATCACCGCGCCGGCGCCCAGCGGGATGTACACCGTGCGGTTCTCGTCGGGATCGGTGTCGAGCACAGGCATGCCGCGGTCGTAGCGCAGCATCTCGTGCCCGTAGTAGTTGAGGAAGTCGATCGCCTCGGCGACGTCGGCGTCGGCCTCGCCCCACGTCTTGCCGACCTCGAACACCATCCAGGCGGCGAGCTCCAGCCGCTCCTCGAGCATCTGCTCCGCCGCGCGGAAGAGGACGTCGGCCCGCTCGCGCGCGGGGCGCGCGGCCCAGGACGGGAACGCCTCCCAGGCGGCTTCGACGGCGCGGTCCGCGTTCTCGCGCGTCGCCGACCGGAACCGGCCGACCACCTGTGAGGGATCGTTCGGGTTGCGGCTCTCGAAGAGCTCCCCTTCCCGGACCTCCTCGCCGCCGATCCACAGCGGGTACTCGCGTCCGAGCTGGCCCTCGACGCGTTCGAGCGCGGCCTCCATGCCGCGCCGGATGCCCGGCTTCGAGAAATCGAGGTATTCGGTGGGGCGGTAGTCGTATTCGAGCGTGGGCGCTTCGCTGGGCATCGTCGTTCGCGGGTGAGGGTGGAGCGGGTCGAGGCGGTGCCTGCCGCCCCAACGTAGCCGGACCGGCGGCCGGGCGGAAAGGGCGCGAGGCGGACCCGCGCGAGATCGGGGCCGAGGTCGCGGGGCGGCCGACCACCCGCAGGTATGGACCCCCCGCACGCGCGCCGGGCATCTTCCCGTCTCCCATGTCTCCGGCGCTCCTCGACGACCTGCGCGCGGCATTCGGCGCGCGCCTCTCCCACTCGCTCGAGGAGCGCATCGGCTACGCGCGCGACGGGACCCCGCTGTACGGCGGCCTGCCCCTGGCGGTGCTGCGCCCCGACGGCGTCGAGGACGTGGTGCGCCTTCTCCGGCTCGCGAACCAGAGGGGGTTCGGGGTCGTGCCGCGCGGATCGGGGACTGGCCTCTCGGCCGGAGCGGTCCCCGACGAGCGTTCGGTCGTGCTCCTGATGGGAGGCTGGAACCGGATCCTCGAGATCGACGAGGAGAACCTGTGCGCGTGGGTCGAGCCGGGTGTCGTGACGGCCGACCTCCACCGCGCGGTCGAGTCGCGGGGGCTCTTCTATCCGCCGGATCCGGGATCGATGCACGTCTGCACGATCGGCGGGAACGTGGCCGAGAACTCGGGCGGGCTCCGCGGCCTCAAGTACGGCGTCACGCGGAACTACGTCCTGGGGGTGGAGGCGGTGCTGCCCACCGGCGAGATCCTGCGGGCCGGCGGCAAGGCGGTGAAGGACGTCGCCGGCTACGACCTGGTGGGGCTCGTGGTGGGTTCCGAGGGCACGCTCGCGGTCGTGACCCGCGTCCTGGTGCGGCTCGTTCCGCGGCCGGAGACCAGCGCCACGCTGCTCGCGTTCTATCCTTCCGTGGACGCGGCCGCGCGCGCGGTGTCGGCGATCCTCTCCGCCCGGATCGTGCCCGTGACGCTCGAGTTCCTCGACCGGACTACGCTGCGCTGCGTGGAGGACCACGCCCGCCTCGGGCTTCCGGCGGACGCGGGCGCCCTGCTCCTCGTGGAGGTGGACGGCCGCGCGCCGGTCGTCGCCGAGGACGCCGAGCGCGTCGAGGCGCTGTGCGCCGCGGCCGGTGCCACGGGCGTCGTCCGCGCGCGCGACGAGGCCGAGGCCCTGCGCCTCAAGACGGCGCGCCGGGCCGCCTTTTCGTCCCTCGCGCGGCTCTCCCCGACCACGATCCTCGAGGACGCGACGGTGCCGCGCAGCGCGCTGCCGGAGATGGTCGCGGCGGTCGAGCGCATCGCGGCGCGCCACGGTCTCGTGATCGGCAACGTCGGCCACGCCGGCGACGGCAACCTGCACCCCACGTGCTGCATCGACGGGCGCGACGCCGACCAGGTCGCGCGCGCGCACCGCGCGTTCGAGGAGATCTTCCGCACGGCGCTCGATCTGGGCGGCACGATCACGGGCGAGCACGGGGTGGGGCTCTCGAAGAAGCGCTTCCTGGCGGACGCGATCGGGGAGGGGGGGATGCGCTGGACGCGGGCCATCAAGCGCGCGCTGGACCCCAACAACGTGCTGAACCCGGGAAAGGTGCTGGACCTCGAACCGGTGCAGCACGACCGGCCGCCGCCGGACTCGGTGCCGGCGTGCGAGCGGGCGCCGGCGGGCGTCGCGTGACGACGGCGCGCGTCGCGACGAACGCGCCATCCGCGAGCGGTTTGCCGCCCGGCGGCGCCCGGGGCTCGGGCCGGTGGCAACCGGGGACGGACGTCGCCCGCCACCTGCCGCCCGACCTGCTCGCCGCCTGCATCCGCTGCGGCTTCTGCCTGCCCACCTGCCCCACGTACGCGCTGACCGGCCGGGAGATCTCGTCGCCGCGCGGCAGGATCGCGCTCATGTCCGCGGTCGCCGCGGGCGAGCTGGGCCTCAGCGACACGTTCCGGTACGAGATGCACTTCTGCCTGGACTGCCGGGCGTGCGAGACGGCCTGCCCGGCGGGCGTGCGTTACGGTACGCTGGTGGAGGGCGCGCGTGCGCTGATCGAGGAGCGGATGCCGTCGCGCCGGACCCGTCTCCTCCTGGACGTGGCGCTGCGATCGCAGCGGCGTCTCGACCTGATCGCGGCCGCGCTCCGTCCGTGGTCCAGGTCCCGGCTGCGCGGACCCGTCCGGCGCGCACTCGCGCGCCTGAGCCCGGGGCTCGCGTGGCGCGAGGCGCTGCTGCCCGAGCTCGAGCGGCCCCGGCCTGTCTCCGTCACCTCACGGGAAAGCGGCGGAGCCGCGGGCTTCCCCGCCGCACGGCGCCACGTCTCCGGTCGGGCACGACCGGCGCCCCCGCCTCGCATGCGCGCGGTCGTGGCGCTGCTCGAGGGATGCGTTCAGCGCCACACGAACGCCGGCGTGAGCGGGGACACGGCGTTCGTCCTCGGGACGAACGCCGTCGACGTCCGGGTGCCGGAGGGGCAGGGCTGCTGCGGGTCCCTGCACGCCCACGCGGGGGTCACGGCCGGTGCGAGGGAGCTGGTGCGGCGCAACCTGGACGCGTTCGAGCCGCTCGAGGAGCTGGACGCGATCCTGGTGAACGCCGCCGGCTGCGGGTCGTTCCTGCGCCACGCCGACCGCGCCTTCGAGGCAGCGGACCCGGACCGCGCCCGCGCGGCGTTGCTGGCCTCGAAGGTGCGCGACGCCACGGAATGGCTCGCGGGCGAGGGCTGGGAGCCGCCGGCCGGCGCGGTGGACGCCGTGGCGACCGTGCACGACGCCTGCCACCTGGTGCACGGACAGGGCGTCTTCGACGCGCCGCGCCGGCTGCTCGCGTCGATTCCGGGTCTCCGGCTCGTTCCTCTCCCCGAATCGACCTGGTGCTGCGGGTCAGCCGGGACCTGGAACCTCACGCATCCGGCGTCGTCACGCGCGCTCCTCGCGCGCAAGCTCGACCACCTCGAGGCCACGGGCGCGACGCTGCTCGTGACCGCGAACCCGGGCTGCCACGTGCAGCTCGCAGCCGGGTTGCGCGCGCGCGGGAGCGCCGTCCGCCTCGTGCACCCGATGACGCTGCTCGCCGAGGCCTACGCGGCGAGCAGCGCGACCATCCGCTAGGGAGTCTCGAACACCAGCAGGCGGTTCCCGCGCAGAGCCGGCACCGCCAGACGGCTGCCGTCCTCGCTGAACGACAGGTCCGCCGCCCCCTCGATCCCGGTCGCGACGGTGTCGGGGTCGAACGGGTTCCCGGACCCTCCCACGTTCTCGATCTTCAGCACGGTTCCACCCGTGTGGTCCGTGACGTAGAGCCGGTGGAAGCGGTCCAGCGCGAGGCCGTCTCCCGCGCCGAGACCGTCCTTCAGCTTCGTCCACGTTCCTGCGCCGTCGAGCACGTACAGCGCGCCGCTGGCGAACCCGACGGCGTAGATCCCGCCGGGTCCGCTCGCCAGCCCGTTCACCGAGCCCAGGTCCGGGATCGTGTCGCTTCCCGCGAGCACCGCGACCTCGCCTGCCGGCGAGACGCGGAAGATCGCGCCGCCGCCCGAGCCGTCCACGTTGCCGGTGTCCGAGACGAGCAGGTTCCCGTCCGCGTCGAAGACGACGTCGTTCAGGAGCTGAGGCGTCTTCGGGAACGCGGCCGCCGGTGCGAACGCCGAAACCGCGCCGCCTGGCGCGACGGCGAAGACGCCGCCCACGTCGGCCACGTAGAGGGTGTCCCCCCTGAACGTCACTCCCTTCGGATCGTCGAGGCCCGTCGCGACCGTGTCCACGGCGCCCGAGGACGCGTCCACCGCGACGATCGCGCCGTCGTCGTTCGTGCCGAACGCGCCGATCAGGCTCACGTACCAGCGGCCGTCCGGTCCCGGCGCCGCGCTCTCCGGCATCGCGAGCGAGTCCACGGTGAGCACCGGCTTCCCGAGCCCGGCTCCACCCTCGCGGGAGCCGGCCGTGGTGTCGCCGCCGGCGGCCGTCGTGTCCGCGGCCGGCTCCCCGCCGCCCTCGCCGCCGCGGGGCCCGCAGCCCGCGAACGCGGCCGCGCCCGCGACGAGAGCGCCTGCAAGGACGAGATGTCCCGGGAACAGCGTCCTGCGCATGGATGTCTCCTGGTCGGGTTGATCGTTCATTCGGCGGCGGTGTCGGGGCGGCCCGCGCCGGCTGCCGCGGCCGCGCCGCTCGCTGCTGCGGCCCCGGCGTTCGGCGCGACGCGCCACAGCACCCCCGCCGCGTCGTCGGCCACGAGCAGCGATCCGTCGGGGAGCGCGGCGAGCCCGACCGGACGTCCGTACACCTCCGTACCCTGACCATCCGGCACGAAGCCGCCGAGCAGCTCCAGCGGCGGCCCGCTCGGCCGTCCGCCTTCGAACGGCACGAACAGCACACGGTAGCCGTTGAAGACCGCGCGGTTCCAGGAGCCGTGCTGGGCCACGAAGGCGCCGCCCTCGAAGGGCTCCGGGAACGACACCGCGTCGTCGAAGAGCAGACCGAGCGACGCCGTGTGCGCTCCCAGCCCGTAGTCCGGCGGCACGGACTTCTCGACGAGATCCGGGCGCTCCTCCGCCTTTCGCGGGTCGGGATGCGGCCCCCAGTACGCGTAGGGCCAGCCGTAGAACGCGCCCTCGCGGACGCTCGTGAGGTAGTCGGGCACGAGATCGTCGCCCAGGCCGTCGCGCTCGTTCACGACGGTCCACAGGACGCCGGTCGAAGGCTCGAAGTCCATCCCGTTCGGGTTGCGCAGCCCCGACGCGAAGACGCGCATCCCCGATCCGTCCGGCGCGACCCGCAGGATCGCCGCGCGCCTCTCGTCCTTCACGTCCACGCCTTCCTCGTCCACGTTCGTCGCGGACCCGACCGAGACGTAGAGCGTCGAGCCGTCGGGCGTGGCCACGACGTTGCGCGTCCAGTGGTTGTTGTATCCGCCCGCCGGCAGGTCCAGGACCTTCTCGCCCGGCCCCTCGAGGCGCGTCTGCCCCTCGCGGAAACGCCAGCGCCGCAGCGCATCGGTGTTCGCGACGTACAGCCAGTCGTCGAGCAGGAGCATGCCGAACGGCTGCGACAGACCTTCGGCGAAGGTCTCGCGGACCTCGGCGGCGCCGTCGCCGTCCGCGTCCCGCAGCAGGGTGATCGTGTTGGGTGAGCCGCCCGTCATGCCGGCCTCCTCGAGCTCCTTCAGGAGCTCGGGCGGCACTCCCTGCGGGTCGGTGAAGCGCGCCTGCGACACGAGGACGTCGCCGTTCGGGAGCACGTACGGCCAGCGCGGGATCTGCAGGTCGCGCGCGAAGGCGTTGACCGTGAACCCCTCCGCCGCCCGCGGCGCGGCGCCCTGCGGCCAGCCGACGACGTCGGCGAAGCGCACGGCGGACTCGGTGGCGAAGGGTTCCGGCAAGGCGGGATCGGGGCCGATGCCCGGCCCGGTGACC
>DATBJZ010000057.1:0-34956 GCA_036556125.1 Gemmatimonadota bacterium
CGCGTGCGCCAAACGACGATCCCCGCTCGGCGTCGAGCGGGGATCGGGTCGGTCGCGGGCGGAGCGGACGCGGTCAGGCGCTGAACGAGCTTCCGCACCCGCACGTGCTCTTGGCGTGGGGGTTCGTGATCTTGAAGCCCGCGCCCTGCACCGTGTCCACGTAGTCGATCGCGGCGCCCATCAGGTACGGGGCGCTGAACTTGTCCACGATGAAGTCCACGCCGCCGACGGGCAGCACGTGGTCCTGGGGCGACGGGCTGTCGAAGTTCAGGGAATACGAGAACCCGTGGCAGCCGCCCCCCACGACGCGCACGCGCAGGCCCTGACCCTCTCCGAGACCCTCCCCCTCCATGATCTCGCGGATCTTCGCCGAGGCGGCCTCGCTCACGCTGAGGAACGAGGCGGGGGCGGAGGTCCCCTGGACGGTGTCGGTCATTCTGACGACGGCTCCTCTCTGAAAGTCCGGCGGCCCGACGGATCCGGGCCGGAGGGGAAAGATACCGTTTCCCCGGCGGGAGGGTCAACGCTCCGAGGCCGTTCGTGGTCCGGGCCGGGACCGCTCCGTAGATTCCCCCCGCCGCCCGCCGCCCCACCCGGCGACCGTCCACCACCCGCCCGAAGGACGCCCATGCCCGAGCACGAGGTGATGCCCCTCCCCTTCGCGTACGACGCGCTGGAGGGGATCTCCCGCCGCACCCTGCAGCTCCACCACGACCTCCACTACGCGGCGCACGTGACCGCCAGGAACCGCGCCGCGGCGCGGCTCGCCGCGATGCGCGCCTCGGGCGACTACGAGGGGCTGCGCGAGGTCCTCGCGGCGCAGGCCTTCCACGAGAGCGGAGAGGCCCTGACCGAGCTCTTCTACGCGATCCTGGGAGGTGACGGGACCACCGACGACCGGCTCCCGGTCGTGGCGGCGCTCGAGCGCGACTTCGGCTCCTTCGATGCCTGGCGGCGCGAGTTCGTCGAGGTGGCGCTGGCGGCGCGCGCCTGGGCGCTCCTGTGCGTGGACGGCGACGACGGGCGGCTCCGCCACGCGCTGCTGGACACGCACGACGCCGGCTCCCCCTGGGGGTTCCGGCCCGTCCTGGCCGCGGACGTCGCCGAGCGCGCGTACTACCTGGACCACGCGGCGGACCGGTCGGCGTATCTCGACGCGTTCCTCCGGAACCTGAGCTGGAAGAAGATCGACGAGATCTACGGCGAGGTCTCGGCGCGCGATCTCGGCGGGCCGCTTCGGCGGGGGAACACACGCCGGATCCTCTAGGCGGATCAGCAGTTACAGGCGCGGACGCAACTCAGCCGCGGTCACGTTTCTTTTTTCCTTGACACCGTTCGGACACCCACCGCTAGATATCGGCTCGACTCCCCGCCCGACCCCAACCCGTAGTGTGCGGGCCTCCCGCCGGGCAGCGGAGCCTTCTCAGGCGACACCCAGACAAAGAACTTCAGGTCAGCCCGCTCACGCCTCTGGACTGCCCGGACTTGCGCGTGATGGACGTCTCCTCACCCTCCACCCCCGCCCACACCCCAGGGAGAACGACCATGGCCGTGCCCGCCCACCCCGTTCCCGGCGCCCCAGCCGAGCGGTTCTGGGATCCCGTGAGGCCCCTCGCCACCGACCACGACGTGCTCGAGCGCGCGCGCGACGCCGAGCTGTACTACGGCGCGGGCGAGCACGCCGTCGACGTGCTACGCGGGAAATACCTGGCGCCGGGCGAGCGCGGACCGCGGGACGTGTGGGAGCGGGTGTCGCGGGCGATCGCGTCGACCGAGGCCGATCCCGAGCCGTGGGCGCGGCGCTTCTTCGACCTGCTGTACGACTTCCGGTTCGTTCCCGGCGGCCGCGTCATGCACGGCGCCGGACGCCACGACACGCGGCGCAAGCCCACGCTCTCGAACTGCTACGTGATCCCGATCGAGGAGGACAGCCTCGAGGGCATCTACCGGTGCATCTACGAGTCGGCGATGGTCTACCGCACGGGCGGCGGAGTCGGCACCGACCTCTCGATCCTGCGGCCGGCCAACGCACCCGTGAACGCCACGGTGGCCGGCTCCCCGGGCGCGACCTCGTTCATGAACCTCTTCAGCGAGTCCACGAACACCGTCTCGCAGGCGGGCCGCCGCGGGGCGCTGATGCTCACGATGCGCGTGGACCATCCCGACATCGAGGCGTTCATCCGCATCAAGAACGACCGCGCGCGCCGGAAGGTGCAGTACGCGAACGTGTCGGTGCTGATCACCCACGAGTTCATGGACGCCGTCAAGCACGACCGCGACTTCGACCTGCGCTGGGGCGGCAGGACGTTCAAGACGCTGCGGGCGCGCGAGCTCTGGACCCTGATCATCGAGAACGCGCACGCGTCGGCCGAGCCGGGGATCATCTTCTGGGACACGATGCGCGAGCACCACAACGTCGAGTACGCGCACCCGATCACGTCGACGAACCCGTGCGGCGAGCAGCCGCTTGCCTCCTACACCGCGTGCAACCTCGGCAGCCTCAACCTCAGCCGCTTCGTGGACGACGACGGGACGTTCGACTTCGACGGCTTCGCGACGGCGTCGCGGCTCGCCACGCGATTCCTCGACGACGTCATCGAGTACAACATGCCGAACCACGCGCTCGACAAGATCAAGGACGCCGTGGCGGCCGACCGCCGCGTGGGCCTCGGCATCACCGGGCTGGGCGACGCGCTCGTGAAGATGCGGATCCGCTACGACACCGAGGAGGCGCTGCGGGTCGTGGACCGGATCATGGAGACGCTCACGACGAACGCCTACGCGGCGTCGATCGACCTGGCGAAGGAGAAGGGCGCCTTCCCGCTGTACCGGTGGGCCGCGGACGACGGCGATCCGGCTGGCGGGATCGCGGGCTCGAAGTTCATCGGGGCGCTGCCCGTGTCCCTGCGTGAGGCGATCCGCCGCCACGGCCTGCGCAACTCCACGGTCATCACGGTGCCGCCCGTGGGCACGGGCTCGATCGTGGCGCAGACCTCCTCGGGCATCGAGCCGATCTTCTGCACGTCGTACACGCGTCGCGTGAAGAACGCCGACGGCGAGACGTTCACCGAGTACAAGGTCTTCCACCCGCTGATCCGTGAGCTCTTCGGCGGAGACGAGTCGCTGCCCGACCACGTCGTCACCGCTCACGAGATCGACCCGTACTTCCGCGTCCGCATGCAGGGCGTGATCCAGCGCTGGGTGGACTCCTCGATCTCCTCGACCGTGAACCTGGCCGAGGACGTCAGCGTCGAGACCGTCGCCGACATCTACGTGACCGCCTACGAGGCGGGGCTCAAGGGCATCACCGTCTACCGCGAGGGCAGCCGCGAGGGCATCCTCCAGACCGAGAAGAAGGCGGCCGCCGCGGCGGCGCCGAACGGCGACGGGAAGGCGCCGTCGGTCGCGAGCGAGCCGTCGGACGAGGCCGCGGCGGGGCTCGTCCCGCGGCACCGGCCGCGCGAGACCCGCGGGCGTACCGTGCGCATGAAGACCGGCGAGGGGAACCTGTACGTCACGATCAACGAGGACGAGAAGGGCCTGTGCGAGGTCTTCACCTCGATCGGCAAGGCCGGCGGCAACGCGGCCGCGCAGTCGGAGGCGATCAGCCGGCTGATCTCGCTCTGCCTGCGCTCGGGCGTGGACCCGCTCGAGATCGTCAAGCAGCTGAAGGGCATCGCCGGCTCGACGCCGTTCTGGGACGAGGGTGAGCTGATCCTCTCCACCCCGGACGCGATCGGCCGCGCCCTCGAGCGGTACGTGCACGAGAGGAGGACGGGCCAGGGCGAGCTGGCGCTCCCGCCGGCGGTGGGGCCGCTCCCGGCCGACGCCGCGTCGGAGGACGCCGGAACCGAGGCCCCGGCGGCCCTGCACTCGCGGGGCGGCAACGGCTCGTCGGTCGGTTCCAACCGCGTCGAGGCACTGGTCGGCGCCGGCGCCGGTTCCCGTACCGGGCGGACGTCGGGGACCAACGGGGGCGCGCACGACTACCGCATCGGGGAGCCCGCTGGCCGGAGCGCCGACGCGTGCCCGGAGTGCGGCGTCACCGTCGTGCACGCGGAGAGCTGCCTCCAGTGCAAGAACTGCGGGTGGAGCAGGTGCTGAACGGCGCGGCATCCTGACGTGCGCCGGCCGGCGATCGGCCGTCGTCGAGTCGCCGGGGCGCGGACGACGAACACCGACTGGACGCGGCTGGAAGAGCAGGAAGCGGTCTGACGGATCGCGGCGCCTCCGCGGTGGGGACGCCGCCGGGGCGGGAGCGAGGTTGATCGTTCCCCCCAAACACACGGAGGGCCGGACGGGCGACCCGTCCGGCTTTTCCGTCTCTACGGTGCCGGAAGCTCGACGGCCGGATTACGGAAGGAATCCGAAGCTGACCGATCGACCGCGGAGGGACGCGTGCAGGTGACGATGGCGGTGCTCTGCGACGCGGCGAACGTGAGCCGCGAGGGCAAGCTCAACATCCTCGGGATCTTCGGGGCGCTGCGCGGGCTCAAGTTCCCGCACGTGCACCCCGCGATGACGCTGGTGGTGGCGCTCGAGGCCACCTGGACCGAGCGCGGCGAGCACGCGGTGGACATCCGGCTGGTCGACGTCGACGGGCGCGAGCTCCTCAAGCTGGACGGCCGCGTGAACGTGCAGGGCGAGCGCGCCGGGCGGCCGATCCTCACGCAGGCCGTGCTGCAGCTCCACAACATCGCCTTCCCGCACCCCGGCACCTACACGGTGGACATCCTCGTGGACCGGAGGCACGAGCGAAGCGTGCCGCTCGAGGTGCACGGTCCGCCGGAGGGGGCGGCATCGCAGGGCGGGGGCGGATCGACTCAGGCAGGGAATGGACCGGCGCAGGGCGGACCTGCGCCGACCTCGCCTGAGCCGCCCCGGAACGAGCCGCCGCCGGGCTGAGCCCGCCGTCGTGACACTCACGCGATCGGGTCGGGCCGAGCTCCAGCCAGGGGCGTCTGCGCCGGACCTGCAGGCGAGCTCAGGGCCAGCGACGCGCCGGGGCGGGACGCTCGATCGACGGCGTTCGGCCCGCGTCTCGGAGCGGACTCGTTCGGATGTGCGCGGCTGCCCGCGCCCGCAGCCGCCCCAGCGAGGGATTCGCCGCGATGTTCGCGCCGGGCTAGGGCGCCCGAGTGCCTTCCGAGCGCAGGATCGTCACCGAATCGGCCCCACTCGTCTCGTAGCGGGCGACGATCGTACCGACCAGCCGGTCGCCTTCGAGCTGGAACGCGCTCCGGGTCCTCACCGTCACGCCCTCGCGTCGAATGCTTTCGTACGGACCCGCCTCGACGACGACACTGTCCCCGGAGGTGCTCACGACCGTCTCCAGCGGATCACGTTCCGGGAGCATGAGCGTCAACCGATCGCCGGCCACCTCCATCCGAAAGGTGACCGCGGTTGTGTCGTCTCCGCTCTCGGGCACCGCCCGCATGTTCCAGGTTCCTGCGAGGTCCGCAAGTGAGGTCGCGCCACCGCCGGCCATCTCGTCGCCCGCCATCTCGTCGCCGGTCTCCATCATCGCGGCCGTGTCGGCGGCCCCTTCCTCCGGCTCGCCATCCGTTTGCCGCTGCTGACAACCGAGCGCAAGCACCGCGCTCGCGAGAACGAGCGGGAGCACTCTGACGTTGCCCACGACCCACCTCCCACGCTGAAGATCAATTCGACTACGTGGACGAGCGGCGTCACGGTGGCCGTCCCGGCCGCTCCTGTCAAAGATCATCGCGAGGACCCGTCCGGCCGAACGGCGCCACCCCAAGGACGCCGAAGTCGCACCGTCGCGCCGCGGACTCCCCGCAAGCGACCTCGCCGGAGCCGCCCCGCATCGAGCCGACGCCCGGCTGACCCCGCTTGGCGCGCTCACGTCGTCAGGCGGGGTTTCCGCCCCGCGCCGTGGACGCTCTTGCACCGCGGCCTCGCCCTGCTGCCGGATCGCCGTGAATCGTGAAGAGAAGAGAGGGCGGGAGCCTCGGGTAGCACTCCCGCCGCCCGCGTTCTCGGGAGATGCCCGGCCCCTGCAGCCGCCCGCCCTCTGCGCTGAGCTGCAGGCAAGCGCAGGGCCAGCGGCGGCGCGAGGGCGGCGCGTTGAATCGACGGCGTTCGTCGCGCGCCGCGGAGCGAACGTCGTTCGGACGTGCGCGGCTACGCGGCGCACGGGCTGCTCGCCGCTGATGAAGACGGAGATCCGCGCGCTAGGGCGCCCGCGTCCCTTCCGACCGCAGCGTCAGAACCGAATCGGCGCCGCTCGTCTCGTAGCGGGCGACCGTTGTTCCTACCAGCCGGTCCCCTTCGAGCCGGAACCCCGTCCGGGTCCTCACCATCACGCCGGCCCGCCTGACACTCTCGAACGGGCCCGCCTCCACGATGATGCTGTCGCCGGACGAGGTGCCCATGCCCTGGACGGGATCGCGGTCGGGAAAGAGGAGCGTCCACCGACCGTCGGCCGCGACCTGCGCCTGGTATTCGTTGGCCGTTGTGTCGGGGCCGCTCTCCGGCACCGATCGCATGTTCCACGTTCCGGCGAGGTCCGCGAGCGTGAGCCCGCCGCCCGCCATCTCGTCGGTCGCCGTCTCTTCACCGGCGTCCATCATCGCAGCCGTGTCGACGGCGCCTTCGTCGATCTCGTCCTCCGTCCGCTGCTGACATCCGAGCACGAGCAGTGCGCCCGCGAGGACGGGGCACAGCATCCTGAGGCAGCCCACGACCCACCTCCCGCGCTGAGGACGAATCCGGAACCCGGGACCAGCGCCGTCACGGTGGTCGTTCCCGGCCGCTCCTGTCAAAGATCTCGCGATGACGCGGTCGCCGGGGGCCGCCGCCGACGGCCGCCCGGTCGCCCGACCGCGTTCCGGAGCCGAGACCGGCAGGTGGACGTGGACGTGTGCGGGGATGGCCGCCCTCGAGGGGGCTCCGGATCAGAACAGCCGGGACCCCCGGAACACGATCAGATAGCCGTGCGCCAGCATCGGAACGGCGCCGGCGGCGGCGGAGCCGATCACGGCCGCCGCGGGCAGCTTCAGGTCCAGGACGACCTGACGGAGGACGAGCACGCCGTAGGGCAGGTACAGGAGCGTGCCGGTCACGACCCCGGGGCAGTATAGGTCGTGGGCGACGGTGCCGATCAGGTGGAAGACGCCGTTGGCGAGCATCAGGAAGCCGACCCACCCGGCGAGCGCCAGGCCCGAAACAGCATCCGGCGCCGCCACGAGGGCGAGGACGACCCCCACCGTGATGGCCAGCGCCACGGCGTTCACCGTGAGGAACAGCTCCTGTGTGATCCCCTCGGCCACGAGGCCGTTGAACCACGCCACGAAGCCGGGAGCTTCCTCGGTCACGTGCAGGACGAACACGACCGGAGCCGCGAGCGCGAGCCTGCGGAGCGTCATCTCCTCATCCGTACCCCAGATCGTCGATCTGGTCCTCCTCCATCCCGAGGAAGTGCGCGACCTCGTGGACGACCGTGCGGCGGATCTCCTCGATGAGGTCGGCGACGCGCGGGAAGTCCTCCTCGAGCGGGATCTGGTAGAGCACGATCCGGTCGGGCAGGAGCGGGGCGTCGGCGTGTCCACGCTCGACCAGAGGCGTCCCGCGGTAGACGCCGTAGAGCGTCTCGTCGCCGGCCAGCTCGAACTCCTCACGCACCTCCTCGTCGGGCTCGTCCTCGATCGTGACCTCGAGGTTCTCCATCGCCGCCAGCACCTCGGGCGGGAGGCCGTCGAGCGCGCGCTCCACGATCTCGCGGAACCGGGGGCGGCGCACTAGAGCCTCACCGCGCGGACCTCGATCACGCTGTCGAGGCCGGCGAGGCGCGCCGCGAGGTCGGGGTCCACGGGCGAGTCGGTCGAGATCACGGCCAGCGCGCGGCGTCCGGGCCGCGTGCGGGAGAGCTCGAGCCGCGCCACGTTGACGCCCTCCTCGCCCAGCGCGGTGCCGACGCGGCCGAGCACGCCGGGGCGGTCCCACCAGCGCATCAGGAGCAGGTTCTCCTCAGGCGGGAACTCCATCTCGAAGCCGTCGAGCTCGACGATCCGCGGCCGCTCGCCGTCGAAGAGCGTCCCCGTGACCGTCGAGGCGGCGTCGCCGTGGCGCACGCACGCGCGCAGCGTCGAGACGTACCCGCCCCGGCCGCCGTCGCGCCGCTCCCCCACCTCGATCCCGTGCTCCCGCGTGAGCGCGTCGGCGTTCACGAAGTTCACGCGCTCGTCGGTGACCCGCTGCACGAGACCCTTCAGCAGCGCGGCGCGCACGCGGTCGGTGCGGAGCTCGCCCAGCTCGCCGCCGTAGTCGATCTCGACGGCCCGTGGGCTGGCGCCGATGGTCTGCGCGAGGAGCGCGCCCATCTTCTCGGCGAGCACGGTCCAGGGCGCCACCCGCTCCGCGAGCTCGGCCTCGAGGAACGGCAGGTTCACGGGGAAGTCCACCGGCTCCTCCAGCAGGGCCTTCCACACCTGGAGCACGATCGTCTCCGAGACCCGCGCCTGCGCCTCCTCGGTGGACGCACCGAGGTGCGGCGTGCCGACCACGTTCGGCAGGCGCTGGAGGGCGGTCCCGGCCGACGGTTCCGTTGCCCACACGTCGAGCCCGGCGCCCCAGAGCCGCCCGCTCGAGAGCGCCTCCTCGAGCGCGGCCTCGTCCACGAGCCCGCCGCGGGCGGTGTTCACGAGGATCGCCCCCGGCTTGAGGAGCGCGAGCCGCGCGCGGTCCAGGAGCACGCCGCCCGCGTGCGGACGCGGGACGTGCAGCGTCACCACGTCCGCCTCGCGCAGGACGTCCTCGACGGTGTCGGCGCGCCGCGCGCCCGCCTGCCGGAACTGCTCCGGCGACACGAACGGGTCGTGCGCCAGCACGTTCATTCCGACGCCCTGCGCCATCCGGGCCACGCGCTGCCCGACCTTGCCCAGGCCCACGATCCCGATCGTCTTGCCGATCAGCTCGCGGCCCAGCGCCTCCTTCTCCCAGCGCCCCTCGCGCAGGCCACGGTCGAAGGCCGGGATCCGGCGCGCGACGGCGAGGAGCAGCGCGAACGTGTGCTCGGCGGCGGAGTCGATGTTGTCGCGCGGCGCGTTCACGACGAGGACGCCGCGCTGCGTCGCGCGCTCGAGGTCGATGTTGTCCACGCCCATCCCTCCGCGGCCGATCACGCGAAGGCGCGGCGCGCGATCGAGCGCCTCCGCGTCCACGCGCGGCTGGCTGCGCACGATCACCGCCTCGGCGTCCTCGAGCGCGCGCAGGAAGGCGTCGCGCGAGGGCGAGGGCAGCACCTCGACCTCCAGGTCCGGGCGCTCGCGCAGCCAGCTCAGTCCCGGCTCGGCGAGCTGCGTCGCGACCAGGACCTTCACGGCCGCGCCGCCACCGGCCGCCGGAGCCGCCCGAGCACCGCTCCCAGCGCCCCGAGGAGCTCGGCCACCGCCGCCTCGTCGTGGTCCCCCATGTGGCCGATCCGGAAGCAGCGACCCTTCATCGGCCCGTAGCCGGAGCCCAGCACGAATCCCTCTGCGCGCATCTCGGCGCGGACCGCCTCGGCGTCGAGGCCCGGCGTCTCGACGACCGAGAGCGCGGGACTCCGGAATCCGGCCTCGGGGACGATCCCGAGCCCCTCGCCCGCGCAGAACGACTCGACCGCGGCGGCCATCCGCCGGTGGCGCGCGAACCGCGCGGGCGCGCCCTCGCGCAGGAGATCGTCGAGCTGACGGTCGAGCGCGTAGAACAGCGAGACGTTCGGCGTGGTGGGCGTGCCGCCGGCTTCGGCGAACTCGGCGATCCGCGCGAGATCGAGGTAGAAGCCCGCGCCCGCGGCCGTTCGGGCCCGGGCGCGCGCCCGCGGCGATACGAACCCGATCGCCAGGCCGGGCGGGAGCGCGAGCGCCTTCTGCGTCCCGGTCACCAGGAGGTCGATGCCGAGCTCGTCGACGGCGACCGGCGCGGCCGCGAACGAGCTCACCGCGTCGACCAGGAACAGCAGGTCGGCGCGCCCGCGCAGGACGTCGGCGAAGGACGCCAGGTCGTGCAGCACTCCCGTCGAGGTCTCGGAGTGCGTCACGCAGACGGCGTCGAACGGCCCCTCGCGCTCCAGCGCCAGCGCCACGGCCTCGGCGCGCACCGCGCGGCCGAGCGGCGCCTCGACGACCACGGTCGCGCGGCCGTTGGCCCGCGCGATCTCCTCCCAGCGCGCGCCGAACGAGCCGCAGACGACGTGCAGGGAGCGGCGCGGAACGAGGCTCCGGATCCCGGCTTCCAGGAGCGCGGTGGCCGATCCCGTGAGGACCACCGGGAGCGCCGACGTCGCGGCGTAGCGGCCGAGCCGTTCGGAGACGGAGCGGTAGAGCGCCGCGAACTCCGGCCCCCGGTGCCCGACGATCGGCCGGGCCATGGCCTCCAGGATCCCGGGGCGCACCCACGTCGGTCCGGCGAGGAACACGCGGGGGCCGCGATCCCCGACGCCGGCGCTCATCTCACGAGATGGACCCGACGTACTCGGCCGGGAAGCCGAGCTCGCCGAGGATCCGCCGGAGCCGCGCCGCGTAGTCGGGGTTCCGTTCATCGGGAGCGGGTGCGTCGGGCAGGTTGTAGCACAGAGCGGGCGTCGGCGCGCCGTCCGGCGTCGGGCCGCCGAGCGTCCGCGCGAGGACCGCTTCGGGACGGTACCGCTCCAGCCCCGGTCCCGCGTACAGGAGCTCGAGCTCGGGGCGCGTCAGCGCGAAGAGCATACCGTAGACGCGGCCGCGCGGCGACGGCACGAGCGCGGCGCGGCTCCCGATGCGCAGCTCGAAGCCGTCGACGTACGCCTTCCGCCCGTCGGCGGGCGCGACGCCCTTCTCCCGGAGCACGCGCGCGTCCAGGAAGAGCCCGTAGAAGAAGACGTCCACGCGGCCCTCGCCCATCACGAGCTCGGGAGGCGCGCGCGGGAGCTCGATCGGCTCCGCGGCCCGCACGAGCCGGAAGGTCGGGCCGTCCGCCTCGACGCGACGGCGGTCACCGGACGGGGATCACACGACTCCAACCGTCACCCCCGTCTCTTCCAGCCGGCGCAGGGCCTCGAACACGACGATCCCGGCCGCGTGCGCCACGTTGAGCGAGCGCGCCTCGGGGCGGATCGCGATGCGCACGGTGCGCTCCGCCTCGCGGTCCAGCAGCTCCTGGGGAAGCCCGCTGCTCTCGCGTCCGAACACGAGCGCGTCGCCGCGCGCGTACGGCACCTCGGTGTGGCGCAGCCTGCCGCGCCCGCTCGTGAACCAGCAGCGGCCTCCGCGCGCGGCGTGCGCGGCCACGAACGACGACCAGTCCGGCCAGCGGTGCCACTCGAGGAGCTCCCAGTAGTCGAGGCCGGCGCGGCGGAGTCGGCTGCTCGTGATCTCGAAGCCGAGGGGCTCGACGAGGTGGAGCGCGGCGCCCGCGGCCACGCAGAGTCGCCCGATGTTGCCGGTGTTGGTGTGGATCTCGGGCGCCACCAGCACGACGTGCAGGGTGGGCTCTCCCGACCGGCCCCCGCGCGGCTTGACAGATCCCTGCAACGCCTCAGAAGTTGCCACGTCAGAATCTTCTTGAGATCGACCGCTTATCCTCAAGTGAAAACGCTGTTTACGTTCTGCGCGGCATCCGGGCGCCCGCGATCACGGGCCGCTCACCGGAAGGCGAGGGTCGGATCCGCCGCCCCCAGGCGCTCGACCCTGCTCCGGACCGCGGTGTTCGCGGCTGCGACGATCACGATCGTCGCCCGACCGGCGGCGGTCCGCGCGCAGGAGTACGTCGTCGCGGTCGCCGAGGAGAACGTCAGGGCCCGGCCGAACGGCGCCAAGCTCGGGACGGTGCGCCGGGGCGCCTCGCTCGCCGGCCTCGGCGAGGACGGCCGGTGGGTCAAGGCCTCCCTGCGCGCGTGGATCTGGAAGCCGTCGGTCTCGGCGGCAGGCTCGCGCCTGACCGTGAGCGCCCCGCGCGAGAACCTCCGCGCGTCGCCCTCGGCGAAGGCTCGGCTCCTGGGATCGGTGCTGCGCGGGGCACGGCTGGACAAGATCGGGGAGCGGGGACGCTGGTACCACGTCGAGCACGACGGCTGGATCTGGGAGCCGTCGCTCGCGGCCGGCGCGCGGGCCGCGGGTCCCGCCGCGACGCGCACCCCCTCCAGCACGGATGCGGCCGGGTCGGCCGTCGCGCCGTCCGCGGGGCGAGCCGACCGGACGGTGTCGGTCGAGACGGAGAACCTGCGCTGGGCCCCGGACGGGCGCCGCATCGGACGGCTGCACCGCGGCGCCGATCTCGAGGTCCTCGGCACGCGCGGTCGTTGGCTGCGGGTGCGGACGCGCGGCTCCTTCTGGTCCGCCTCCGCGGCCGGCTCCGGATCCGCGCGCACGGTGAAGCCGGCCAGCGAGAACCTGCGGCTCGCCCCGGGGAGCGAGATCGTCGGGGTCCTCGACCGCGGGACCGCGCTGAAGGTCGTCGGCCGCGCCGGCCGATGGCTCGACGTGGAGGTGATCGGCTGGATGTGGGCGCCGTCCACCCGGTCCCTGGGCGCCGGCGCCAAGGCGTCCGCCGCCGAAGAGGCAGCGGCCCGCGGGGACGGCGCGAAGGAGCCGCGGGGCGGAAGCTCCGCCGGAGACCCCGGCCCCGGATCCGTGGCGGAGGCCGCGGCGGCCCCCGAGCCCGCGCCGGCGGCTCCGGACGGTTCCCGGGCGATGGGCGGCGCGACCGGCGCCGCGCCCGCGCCGCCGCGGACGCTGGCGCTGGCGGCGCCGCTGCGCGATGCCCCCGGAGGGAAGCTCGTCGGGCACACGCTGGCCGGCGGCACGGTGGTCCCGCTCCGGACGCAGGGCGACTGGGTGAAGGTGCGCCTCGAGGGTTGGATGCACGCGGACGGCCTCGCCGGCGCCGCCCGCGGCGAGGGGCCGGTGACGGTGGGGGCGGTGGTGGCGGACCCCGCGTCGTACCGCGGGGCCGAGGTGACCTGGCGTCTCGAGCTCATCTCCGCCGCCCGCGCCGACAGCACGCGGCCCGATTTCCGCGAGGGGGAGCACTACCTCCTCACCCGCAACGCCGGCGGCGAGCACGAGCACGTCTACGTCGTCGTCTCCGGGGCGCAGGCGGAGCGCCTCGGAAAGCTGCCCGCCTTCACCGTTCTCACGGTGCGCGGCGTGGTCCGCGAGGGTCGCAGCCGCCTCGTCGGCAACCCGATCCTGGATCTCCGCGAGCTCGTCGGAAGGCCCGTCGCGCCTTAGGGCGAGAGCGCGGAGCGAGCGCGGGCGCTACGCCAGTTCCTCCTCGGCCCGCACCAGGTCCTCGAACGTCTCCCGCCGACGGATCAGCCGCGGCCGCCCCTCCGAGACCAGGACCTCCGCCGCCCGCGGGTGCGAGTTGTACTGCGACGCCATCGACATCCCGTACGCGCCCGCGTCGAACACCACGAGCAGGTCGCCGGCCGACACGCCGGGGAGCTCGCGTTCGGCGGCGAAGTAGTCGCTGGACTCGCAGATCGGGCCGGCCACGTCGTAGGCGGCCAGCGCGCCCCGCACGTCCGGCGGCTGGTGCGCGGGCCAGATCCGGTGCCAGGCGCCGTACAGCGCCGGGCGCAGCAGGTCGGTCATTCCCGCGTCGGTGATCAGGATGCGCCGGCCCCCGTGCTCCTTCTCGTACAGGACGCGCGTCACGAGCGCGCCCGCGTCGGCGGCGATGGCGCGCCCCACCTCCAGGACCGGCTTCAGGCCTTCCGCCCGCAACGGGGGCAGGATCGCGGCCGCGTACTCGTCGAGGGTCGGGACCGGGCGCCCGTCGTAGGCGACCGCGAATCCGCCTCCCGCGTTCACCCACTCCGGCGCCAGACCGGCCGACCGGGCCTCGCCCACCAGCTCGAGCAGCCTCTCCACGGCTTCGGCGTAGGGACGCGCGCTCTCGACCTGCGACCCGATGTGCGCGTGCAGACCGGCGAGCCGCGCGCCGTCGGCGCGCCCGAGCGCCTCGAACGCGGCGGGGAGCGCCGCGCGGTCGAGCCCGAACTTGTTCTCACGCCGTCCCGTCGTGACGTGGCGGTGCGTCCGCGCGTCCACGTCGGGGTTCACGCGGAGCGCGACCGGCACGGGCGTGCCCGCGCGGCCCCGCGACAGCTCGAGCACCCGGGCCAGCTCCCCCGGGCTCTCCACGTTGAGCATCAGGAGGCCCGCCTCGACGCCGTCGCGCAGCTCCTCGGG
This sequence comes from Gemmatimonadota bacterium, assembly GCA_036556125.1. Classification (GTDB taxonomy): domain Bacteria; phylum Gemmatimonadota; class Gemmatimonadetes; order JACCXV01; family JACCXV01; genus DATBJZ01. Next base: position 14,178 of record DATBJZ010000057.1, read on the forward strand.
CGTTTTCCCCACCCCCGCGAAGACCGTCCGCTCGGCGGTGCCCGCCACGCGCAGCACGCGCCGGAGCTCGCCCCCGGAAACGACGTCGAAGCCCGCTCCGGCCCACGCGAGCTCGCCGAGGAGCGCGAGGTTGGGGTTGGCCTTGACCGAGTAGCAGACGACGGCCGGCGCGGGGAACGCACGAGCGGCGGCGGCGTAGTTCCCGACCAGCCGCTCCAGGCCGTAGCAGTAGAGCGGGGTCCCGAAGCGGCCTGCGAGCTCCGCAACCGGAACCCCGCCGCACGCCCACCCCTCGCCGGTCCAGGCGAACGCCGGCTCGCGCGGAGGCGGCGTCCCGGCGGAGGTCGTGACCGGCGCCCGGTCGGGGGCTGCGCGGGAGGCGGCGCGGGAGCGGCTCATCGCGTTGAGGGGCCGGGGGATGGACGTGCCGGAGAGCGTCGGGACGTCGGCGGTCCGGTGCGGGAACCGCGGAATCTTCGGACGCCGGACCGGGCGCCGCAACGTTCGCCCCGGCGGTTTGACTCCCCGATTCCAGACGGTCTACAATTCCTGCGTGAAGGCTCGCAGGTCCCCGACCCCCCCGCGTCTCCCGGGTACAACGCGAATTCGGGTGCGGCACGGCGCCGCGACGGCCAGGAGTCCCCTGCTCGGGCTCCTCGCCTTCGCCGCCACGCCGGCCGTGGTGTCGGCGACCGCCGCGCTCGGACTGCTGGCGCTCGGCGGAGCGCGGGTCGGCGCGTCGGCGCAGACGCGCGGATCCGTTCCCGCCGCGACGATCGTGCACGAGGCCGCCTTCGACCACTGGTGGCCGAAGTACCGGCGGCTGATGGACACCCTTCGGCAGAACCAGTCCGTGGACGCGGGACGGCTCCAGGTGCCGCCGCCCCGCCCGGAGGACCTGCACCGCGAGATCCACGTCGGCCGCGCCCTCGAGAACCGCTACCTGCCCGGGTACGTGTTCTACGGCGTGCACACGCAGGGCTCGGTGTTCGAGGGGCTGTTCCTGATGGATCCCGCCGGGCGGGTGCGCGTGCTGGTGAACCACGACGACCCCGAAGACCGCAAGCCGATCCTCGAGGACGCCTACGTGGACCACATGAACGGGCTGCTCGACCAGGCCGACGTCGAGGTGGACGACCCGACCGAGGCGGCATCGCTGGCGCGCTTCTTCCTGTCCACGTTCTTCAACTTCACCGTGCACCCCGAGCAGGCGTCGATCGACTCGACGGTGCAGGACGAGCTCCAGCGCGTCCGCGTCCTCTCGTCGGCCCGCGAGATCCCGCAGGGCACGCGGCAGCTCTCCTTCGGGCCCGCCGGCGGCGCCACGCTCGTGTTCGAGCCGGTTCCCGACGACGCCGCGGAGGAGATCCGGCCGCCCGTCGTGCGCGAGACCGGCTCCGGCACGTACGTCGTGCGGGTCTACACGTGGCACCCCCAGCGGGGCGAGGTGCGGGAGTGGGACATCGTGCTCGAAGCCGACCGCTTCGCCCACTTCCAGGACCGCGTCGTCTCGCGCTGGAAGCCCTACCGCTTCGAGGGCGTGCGCTAGGCGCCGGCGCCCCGCGCCCCGTCCCGCGCGCCGCCCCCCCACGTTCAGGAGGATTCGTGAGACGATCGAGGTTGCTCGTCGCCCTGGCGATGCCCCTCCTCGCCGCCGCGTGCGACGACGAGGGGCCGACCGGCACGGACCGGATCCCGGTCGTCGGCAGCGTGGCCGACGTCCAGCCCAGCACCCAGCTCCGGTTCTACAACGAGGACCTGCTGGAGCTGGACGGCTTCGGCGTGCAGGTGCGGCAGGACGGCACGTTCGGCCCCCTCGCCTTCGAAGCGGGCTCCTACTTCGGGACCGGCACGGCGTCGGGCTTCACGACGGGGCTGTTCGTGCCGTTCGACGTCGCCACGTCCGCCGACACGGTGGAGGTGGAGTTCGACCTGGATCCGATCACCGTTCCGCTCGCGGTCGGGAACCGCTGGACGTACGAGGAGGTGATCTTCGAGCCCGCGCCCGACACGCTCTCGCTCGTCGTGGAGGTCGTCGGCCAGCAGGCCGGGCAGGGCGTCCCCGCGGTCTTCGAGGTGGAGGAGCGGCGGTCCGATCCCTCCACCGGCGGCGGCGAGGAGACGACGACCTTCTTCCTCGCCCAGGACGCGCAGGGCATCCGCAAGAGCCTCGACGCGACGATCGACTCGGCGGACGAGCTCCTGCTGCGGCTTCCCGCCAGCCTGCGGCTGAGCTGGACGACCGCCGACTTCGCGACGGGCGCCCAGCTCCAGAAGCGCATCGTCGCGCTCGCGTGCGACGAGAACGGCTGCGTGGAGCGCGACGACTTCACGATCGCCGTGGAGCCGGCCGGCACGTTCATGGCCGTCACCGAGCTCCACGCGCTCCCCGGCGGCGGGCAGCAGGCGACCGTGTTCACGGACATCGGCATCGTCGACGGCTTCGTGCAGGACGCGGCGGACGAGCTCGTGTCCCAGCGGAAGCTGGTCTCGTTTTCCGAGGCGCTCTGACGCCGTGACGCGACGCACGGGCACCGGCGCCGCGCTCGTCCTCTCGACGCTGCTCGCGGCGGGCTGCGCGTCCCGCGTTCCCGCGCAGGCGGCGGCGCGGGACCACGGCGCGGCCGGTCACGACGCTCCGGGCGACTCCGCCGGCCACGCCGCTCCGGGGGACCTGGCCGGCTCGGCGGACGGCGCGGCGGCGGCGGCCGCGGCCGGTGCGTCCGCGCCCCGCGTGACGGCGCCGGGCGGCCCGTGGCGGATCTACGTGGGAACCGAGTCCGCGGACGCGGTCGCCGTGGTGGACGGCCGCACGTGGACGATCGAACGCCAGATCCCGGTGGGGATCAGCGTGGAGGACATCGAGGGCGTCCACGGCCTGCGGCTCTCGCCCGACGGGCGGCACTGGTACATCACGCTGGCCCACGGCTTCCCCTACGGGACCCTGTGGAAGTTCACGACCGCCGGCGACTCGCTCGCGGGCCGCGCCGAGCTCGGGAACTTCCCGGCGACGATCGGGATCACCCCCGACGGCGCGTGGGCCTTCGTGGTCAACTACAACCTCCACGGCGACCCTCGCGTGGACACGGTGTCCGCCGTCTACACGCCGACGATGACGGAGGTCGCGGAGATCCCGGTCTGCACGAAGCCGCACGGCCTGGACGTCTCGGCCGACGGCCGCTTCGTGGTCGTGACGTGCACGCGCGACGACGCGATCGTGCGGATCGACGTCGGCACGCTGCGGGAGAGCGCCCGCGGCACCGTGCGGCTCCCCGACGAGGCGGCGGCGGGGAAGGACTGCTACGCCACGGGCGTCCAGCTCGCTCCCGACGGGACGACCGCGTGGGTGAGCTGCGGCCACGCCAACGAGGTCCGCACGGTCGATCTGTCCACGTTCGAGGTGACGGATCGCGCCCCGGGATGCGCCGGGGCCTACCTGCTCGAGGCCGACCCCGAGGCGCGGACGCTGTGGGTGCCGTGCCGGAGCGGCGGGGAGGTCGTCGTGCTGGACGCCGCCACGCTCGACCTGGAGGGCCGGATCGCGACCACGCGCGAGTTCCCCCACACCGTCGCGTTCACGCCCGACGGCCGCTACGCGCTCCTCACCCAGGAGAGCCGGGGCGTGATCCCGGGTGCCGTGGACGTCGTCGACCGACGCACCCTGCAGAAGGTCGGGACGATGGACATCGGCCTGCAGGCGACGGGCATCGGCGTGGCCGGGGAGGCCGGCGACTAGGGGGCTCCCCGCCCCCGTTCCTCAGCGGCGCCCGCCGGGCGCCGGCACCTCGTCCGCCTCCGGGACGGACTCACCGACCTCCTGCCACAGCGTCTCGAGCTCCCGCGCGATCTCCGGCAGGTGCGCGTCGGTCGCCGGCAGCCCCTCCTCCTGCAGGAACTGGATCACGGCACCCGGGATGACGTTGTGCAGGAGCATCACCACCCGCGCGTAGTCCCGCAGGTGGCGCAGCGCGACGTCGGCGACGGCCGGCTCCTCGAGGCTGCGCGCGGTGGTGTACAGCATCACGTAGCCGATCGCCGCCAGGCTGGAGGCGGTGTAGTCGTCGCGGAGGTTCTTGGGCAGGCCCTCGCTGCGCACGAGGTCGATCGCACCGGCCGCCCATCCGAGCAGGGTCGAGCCGGCGCGCTTGATGGCGGTCGCGCCGTTGCCGCCGCGGCCGTCGAGCACGCCCTTCAGGGCGTCGGCGTGGTTGTCGATCGTCCCCAGGATCGACCGGAGCTCCGCGGTCACGGCGGGATGGTCCTTCAGGTCCTCCACCTGCGACCGGATCGCCTTCGCGATGTGCTCCTCGAGCGAGAGCATGTCGCTGACGTAGCTGCTCAGGGCTTCGTTCCTGTCCTTCATGGCGTCTCCCTTCGTCGGTTCCGTTCCGCCGCCGGATCTCGAGCCGGCGAGAAGGGATGGGTCCCTGCAAGGATCAGGTCACGCGGGCCACGGGGGATCGCCGAAGGCCCCAACGCGTTGCTGGAGCGGCGGCTGCGTCCCGGCGCCCGCCCTCGGCGCGCGGCGGCCGCGCTGCAGGGGCGTGTAAGAACGGCATGGCGAGCGGGGGACGGAGTGAAGAACCGGCGCGGGGGCGGCCGGTCAGGCCTCCACGTTCTGCGAGCCGACGACCTGCGGGAGCGCGTCGCGGCCGCGGCTGCGGATCAGACTGAAGAGCAGCCGCCGGCGGTCGCGCTTGAGCAGGAGCAGCACCACGGCGGCCACCATGTAGCCGACGGCGAAGAACAGGCGGACCTCGGTCGATGGGAAGAACGTGGTCGCGGCGAAGACGGCGAGCACGACCAGCGCCTCACCCACGTGGAGCCGGAAGTTCGCCAGCACGGCGACCGCGAAGAGCGACTGGGCGCTCGTGAGGAGCAGCTCCTCGCGGGTCCGCGGCACCAGCGGCATCGGCTGCGGGTCGATCGGTCCCGCGGCCGGCCCGTGGACCGCCAGGGAGATCCCGTACACCAGCGGGATCGCGCCCACCAGCAGCGTCCACTGGTTCACCACCGAGGAGCTCAGCGCTCCGACCGCGGTGGACGCCTTCCCCCGCAGCGCGAAGAGCACCGCGATCACGGCCTCGGGCGACTCCGACGCGATCGGCGCGATCCACTGCACGAGCAGGAACGGCGGGATGCCGTGCGCCTTCCCCGTCTCCACGAGGCCGTGGGCGAAGGGTTCCGCCGACATCCAGATCGCGAACCCCGCATAGGCGAACGAGCCCAGGATCCAGGACCGTCGCGCGGCCTTGCCGAAGCGCTCGTCCAGGAACCCGGCGGGACCCTCGAGCTCGGACTCCTGCTTCACCACGCGCGAGGCGGTCCAGGCGTAGTAGCCGAACAGCCCGAACAGAAGGACCGAGTCGTAGAGCGCGATCTCGTTCTTCAGCGGGAGGATGAACGAGTACAGCGTCGCCATCAGCAGGAACGCCACCTCGAGCCCCTGCCGCGGGTCGAGGCGCAGCTCCCGCCGCCGGAAGCGCAGCGCGTAGAGCAGCGCGATCAGCGGCCACCCGAATCCGATCAGCAGCCGGTTCGCGCCCGTCATGTTCGCGACCGTGTAGTCCACGTACTCGTGGTCGCGGCCGGCGATCCACGCGAACGTCAGGTCCACGGCGTACTCCGGGAGGATCGCCAGCAGCGCGAGGACCACGAGCGCGAGGTTCTGCGAGATGTCGCGCTCGGCGAGCTCGGCGCCCCAGGACAGCAGGAACGCGGCGCCGACGATCGAGAGCCCCGACAGGAGCGAGGTGGTTCCCGGCGCGAGGCCGGCGACGCCGCCGCCCAGGTCGAGGACGATCCACGGCACCGGCAGGAGCAGGGCAACCGCGATCCACGCGAGAACGGCTGCGTTGCGCGAGCCGCGGGGTGGTGCCAGGAGTCGCTCCTTGTGGGGCTGCGGGCGAGGCGCGGTAGAGTACCGGCCGGGCGGCGGGGCTGTCAATTTACCGGGGTGGCGAGCCCGCGCGAACGGCGAATTCCGGACGCCCTCGGCGCGCTCGGCCGCGTCCTGCTGGCGCTGCCGTTCGCGGCGCAGGGCGTCTGGCGGATCGCGAACCCCGCCGCCGCCGCGGAGCGCGTGTCCGCCGCCGGGCTGCCGTACGCCGAGCCGCTGTCCTGGCTGCTCGCGGCGCTCGAGCTGGCAGGCTCGGCGGGGCTGGCGACGGGCGTCGGCGTCGTGCCGGCGGCGGCGGTGCTCCTGCTCGTGCACGTGCCGCAGGCGTTCGTGGGCCACGCCCTGCTCGCCCGCGCGAGCGAGCCGCACGCGGTGGCGCTCCTCCTCGACGCCGGGATCGCCGGCGGCCTCCTCCTCGCTGCCGCGCGCGGCCGCCGCTAGATTCCACGCATGCTCCGCCGCGTTCCCGCCGCGTTCCTCCTGCTCGCGCTCCTGTTCAGGGGCGCGGCGAGCCTGCACGCCTGCGAGGCCGCCCGGGACGCGGCTGCGCCGGGCCAGGCGCTGGCGCACCCGGCGCACGCCTCCGGCGCGCACGACGGGCACGCACGGACGTGCGACCGCCGTCACGCCGGACGCTGCCCCCACGCGGCCGGCGCCGCCCTGCATCCCTGTGCGACGGATCCCGTCACCGGCCTGACCGCGGCCCACGACGCCGCGCCCCCGGCCGGCCGCGAGGCGGTCCCCGTCGATCCCGCCGTGGTGCAGGACGCCGTCGCTCCGCCGGAGCCGGACGGCGCCTCCGCACCGGTCCCCGAAGCTCCCCCTCCCCGCCCGCTCGCCTAGCGGGGCGCGGACGCCGAGCGCGTCCGGCCCATCCAGGCGTTCGGCGTCGCCCCGTCGCGGACGCGCCGGGCGCCGGTCCCCGAGACGACACAGGCGCGCCGGACGCGGCCCTCCGCGGCGGCTCCGGCGAGGGAGGGTTCGACGATGAGAGGATTCATCCGAACGGCGGCGCTGGCCGCGCTGATCGGCGCGGCCGCCGCCGCGCTGGGCGCACAGGAGACGGCGACGCTCCGCGGGAGGGTGCTCGACCCCGCGGGGAACCCCGTCTCCGACGCGGCCGTGCGCATCGAGGGAACGCTCCTGGGCGTGCTCACCGGACCCGACGGCGCCTGGGAGATCGCCGGCGTCCCCGCCGGCCCGCAGCGCGTCGTCGCGGAGCGGCTCGGCTACCACGCGGTCGAGACGACCGTGGAGGCGCCGTCCGCGGCACCGCTCGAGCTGGTGCTCGTGCCGCACCCGGTGCGGATGGCCGAGGTCACGGTGATCGGGACGCCGGAGGAGCTGGCGGAGACCCGCGAGCGGATGCGACAGGTGCCCGGCTCGGTGGCGCTCGTCGAGCCCGAGGAGATCCGGTCGACGCGGCAGGCGAACCTTCCGGACGTGCTGCGCTTCGTTCCCGGCGTGTACGCCCAGCCCCGCTTCGGGGCCGCGGACGAGACGCAGCTCTCGGTCCGCGGCTCGGGCCTGCGCAACAACTTCCACCTGCGCGGCGTCAACGTCCTGGTGAACGGGATGCCGTACCGCAACGCGGACGGCTTCACCGACTTCGAGTCGCTCGAGCTCCTGACGACGGAGGCGATCCAGGTCTACAAGGGGGCCAACGCGCTCCGCTTCGGCGGCTCGACGCTGGGTGGCGCGATCAACCTCGAGACCAAGACCGGCTACACGGCGCAGCCGGTGAACGCCTTCGCGCAGGGCGGGAGCTTCGGCTTCTTCAAGGGCCAGCTCTCGTCCGGGGACGCGTTCGACGGCTTCGACTACTACGGCAGCTACGCGCGGACGACGCTCGACGGCTTCCGGGAGTTCTCCGGCCAGCGGCGGCACCGGCTGAACGGCCACGCCGGGTACCGCATCTCCCCGCAGGTGGACCTGCGCGCGTTCTACTTCTTCGCCGACGTCGCGGAGGACCTGCCGGGGTCGCTCACGCTCGAGGAGCTGGAGGAGGATCCCCGCCAGGCGGTGGCCGGCAACGTCGCCGACCGGTGGGGCCGCGACTACGTCCTGCACCACCTCGGCGTCCAGCTGCGCTCGCAGCTCTCGCCCACGCAGCGGGTCGAGCTCGCACCCTACGTCCAGTACCGGGACATCGACCACCCGATCTTCCGCGTCATCGCGCAGATCAGCCGCGACGTCGGCGCCGAGCTGCGGTACGAGAACACCGGAGCGCTCGGCGGACTCGGGAACCGGCTCACCGTCGGGCTGCAGGGGGCGTACGGCGACGTCAAGAACCGGCAGTTCGAGAACGAGGGCGGCGAGCACGGGGCGCTCGCCAAGGACCAGCTGGACGAGGCGTCCACGGTGGCCGTCTACGCGGAGGACGTCCTCGAGGTCGCGCCGCGCCTCTCGGCGGTGCTGGGGCTGCGGTGGGACCGGTCGACGCGGCGCGCCGAGGACCGCTTCCTCGCCGACGGCGACCAGTCGGACGAGCGCACGTTCGAGGAGTGGATGCCGAAGGTGGGCTTCCTCTACGAGACGGGCCCGGCCGACGGCGAGGAGCCGCCGGCGCAGATCTACGGAAACGCGAGCCGCTCGTTCGAGCCGCCGCTGCTCCTCGAGCTGAACAGCCTGACGGTGCCGGGATTCATCGACCTGGAGGGCCAGGAGGCGTGGCAGTTCGAGCTGGGCGTGCGCGGACGGCGCGGCGGCGTGGGCTGGGACGTCACCGCCTACGACGTCGAGCTCGAGGACGAGATCCTGAACGTGAACGTCCAGCCCTTCCCGGACGCGCCGTTCACCGTGCCCACCTACCGCAACGCGCCGCGGACCCGGCACTACGGCCTCGAGGCGGGTCTCGACGCGACGCTCCCGGGCCGGGTGCTCACGGATCGCGGCGGGGGAGACCGGGTCGGCGTGCGCCTCGCGTACACGTTCGCGCGCCACACGTTCGAGGACGACGAGCTGTTCGACGGCAACGAGATCCCGGGCCTTCCCGAGCACGTGCTCCAGCTCGAGGCGGAGTACCGTCACCCCGCCGGCGTCTCGGTCGCGCCGAACGTGGAGTGGGTGCCCTCGGACTACTTCGTGGACAGCGCGAACACCGTGGAGAACGACGGCTGGACCGTGTTCGGCGTGCGCGGCGAGTGGGAGCTGCCGGCCCACGGCGTGACCGCCTTCGCGGCCGTGCGCAACCTGACCGACGAGGTCTACTCCCCGGCCGTGACCGTGGACGACGCCGCCGGCCGGTTCTTCCTCCCGGCGGACGGCCGCTCGTTCTACGGCGGGATCCGCTGGACGCCCTGACCCTCCCCAGCCGACGGGGAGGCCCGCCGGGGGCGCGTGCCGACGCGCCGCCCGGCGGCTCCCCTGCCGCGCCCGCCGCCGCGGCGCGGGCGGGGTGGAGCACGCTGGCGATCCTGCTCACGACGTGCGTCCACCACGTCTACGGCGCCGTCGTGTACGACACGCCGTGGCGCGCGCACGTGGTCTTCCCCGCGGCCGCCTGGGGGCTGGCCGCGGCGGTCTGCCTGCTCGCGCTCCGGAGGCGACCCCGGAGCCGCGCGGCGTCCGCCGCGCTCGGGGTCTTCACCGCCGGGACCCTGCTCTTCCCGATCGGGTTCCTGGGCCTCTTCGAAGGCGGCTACAACCACGTGCTGAAGGACGCGCTGTGGCTGGGCGGCGCGTCGCCCGCGGTGACGACGCGGCTGTTTCCGCCGCCGACCTACGAGACGCCCGACGACGTGTTCTTCGAGGTCACGGGCGTCCTACACCTGCCCCTGGCGATCGTCCTGCTGCGCGACCTCGTCCGGCTGCTCGCAGCCCGCCGCCGGGGCACGGAACGACCCGGCCCCGGCGCCCCGTGACCGGCATCCCTGCGCCACGGTCGCATGCGGTGCGGGCGCCGTGCGGCCGTCTCCGGGCCGTCCTGCGCCGCCGATCGACCGGCCGCCTCGGCGTCCGCGCCGCCGTGTTCGTGGCCGCCGTCGTCTGCGTGGCGGCGCGCCCTCCCGCCTCGAGAGTCGCCGCACCCGGCGGCGCCGCCGGCGCCCACCCCCATCCGGCCGGGTCCGCCGCCGCGCACGCGCATCTCGTCTCCTCCTCGCCCGCCGCCGGCGACACCGTGGCCGTGCCGGGGGCCCTTCGCCTCGCCTTCAGCGAGCCCATCGAGGAGGCGTTCGCAGGGATCGTGCTGCGCGCCTGGACCGGCCGCGAAGCGGCGCTGGCTCCACGCCGCTCCGCCGACGACGAGCGGGTCCTCGAGGCGTCGCTGCCCGACCTCGCGCCGGGCGGATACCGCGTCGACTGGCGGATCGTGTCAGCCGACGGCCATCCGATCGCGGGCTCCTTCGAGTTCTACGTCGCGGCGCCGGCCCCCGGCGGGCCGGCCGCCGGCGCTCCCCGGCTGCCGACGGCGCCGCCGCCGCTGGAGGCGCATGCGTCTCACGGCGACCCGGCGGGAACGACGGGGGAGCCGCCGGTCGTCGCGGCCGTCGTGCGCGGCCTCTCGCTCGGTTCGCTGATGGCGCTCGCGGGTCTGCTGGCCGTGACGGCCTGGCTCTCGCGCGGTCCGTTCGGCCGCCTCGACCGCGTCGCGGTCGGCCTCGCGGTCGCCGCCCCGCTGCTGGCGGCCGGCGACTTCCTGCTGTGGCTCCAGCACGCGGCGCCGGACCGTCGTCTGACCGCCGAGGCCCTGACGGGCGCGCTCGCCACGCGGAGCGGTCTCTACGGCGCGCTGCGCGTGGGCCTCGCCGCCCTGGCGCTCTGGGCGATCGGCCTCGCACGGCGCCGGTCTCTCGCGGCCGTGCTGGCGATGGGTGCTCTCGTGCTCTCCGCGCCCACCGGCCATCCCGCCGCCATCCGGCCGGAGCTCGCCGTGCCGGCGAAGGCCCTCCACCTCGTCGCCATCGCGGTCTGGTCGGGCGGCCTGCTCCTGCTCCTGCTGTCCGGACGGCGCGACGAGCCCTTCCGCGCGGACGCCGCGCGCGTCTCGACGGCCGCGCTCCTCGCGGTCGTCACCATCGCCGCGACGGGCGTGCTCCAGGTCGCGCTCTTCCTCGCCCGGCCGCTGGACCTCGTGCGCTCCACGTACGGTCTCCTGTCGCTGGGGAAGATCGCCGGTCTGCTCGTGCTGGTCGGCTTCGGCGTCCTGAACCGCTACCGTCTCCTGCCCCGGCTCCGCGCCGGCGCAGGACCGGAAGGCCTGCGGCGCTCGGTCCGCGCCGAGACGCTCGTGATGGCGGCCGTCGTCCTGCTCGCGGCCTTCCTCGCGTACGTGCCGCCTCCCGCGCCGCTCGACGAGTCCCGGCGCGCGCACGGGGCGAGCCCGGCCGGGGGGAGCCGTTCGGAGGCGTCCTCCGCCGTCCACGAGGCGCCCCGAACGGAGCGTCCCCGATGATCCCCGGCGACGACGCGTCGCCACCTCACGCACAGGAGGAGAGCGAGATGTCGGACGGAATGAACCGGGCACGCCGATGCGAGGGGCCGCGGTCGCGGCGTCGCCCTCCTGCCTCGATGCGGGGCGGGCTGCGCGGGTGGACGGCTCTCGCGCTCGCCGCCGTCCTCGCGCCGTCCGCGCTCCTCGCGCACGCCGTGGTCTACCCGTCCCGCTCGCAGCCCGGCGCGTACGAGACCTACGTGCTGCGCGTGCCGAACGAGCGGCCGGTCCCGACGCGGCGCGTCGAGCTGACGTTCCCGGCCGAGGTGACCGTCGTGTCGTTCGCCGACGTGCCCGGCTGGTCGCTGGAGGTGGTGCGCGAGGGCGGGCGCGTGACGCGCGCGGCGTGGACCGGCACCATCGGGGTCGAGCGGTTCGTCGACCTGCCCTTCATCGCCGTCAACCCGGAAGGGGAGGGACGCATCGTCTGGAACGCGGTGCAGACCTACGAGGGCGGCGAGCGCGTCGCCTGGACCGGTCCGGAGGGTTCCGAGGAGCCGGCGTCCGTGACCGAGATCCGGGAGGAGGAGGCGGAAGGGGCGGGCGGACTGGCGCTGGGGCTGGCAGCGGCCGCGCTGGCGCTCTCGCTGATCAGCGTGGGACTCGTGCTGCGCCGTTCGCGGGAGGCGGAGCCTCGAACGTCCCGGTGACTGCCGACCGTCAGCCGGGTCGCTCGCGCTCCAGCAGTTCCAGGCGAAGCGCAGCAGCCGCCTTCGCCAGCTCCGGGCCGATCTCGACCGGGTAGGGCGGCTCGGCGCGCTCCAGCGCGAGGATCCGGGAGGGAAGCCGCGCCAGCCCCTCGCGCGCGCGGTCTCGCGCCTCCGCCAGCGCGACGTGGCCCGCGGGCAGCCGCTCGCCTCCCGCCATCACCGGTTGCAGCAGCGGCCGCGCCTCGAGGCCCGCGCCGCTCCAGATCCGGACCGCATCGGCCGCCGTCTCCCCCCGGCGGGCGACCAGGTCCCCCACGTCCTCGCCGTCCCGGGAGAGCCGGAACACCTGCTTCCGCCCGGGCAGGTTGCCCTTCCCCGCCGAGAGCTTCATCCGCGGACGGCCGGCGACCTCGACGAGCTTGTACGCGGCGTCCAGCCAGGGCCGGTCCGCCGACACGTTCATGCGCGTCCCCACGCCGAAGCCGGTGATCGGCGCGCCGGCGTCCACCAGGTCGCGCACGTCCAGCTCGTCGAGGCCGCCGCTCGCGAAGATCTCGACGCGCTCGAGCCCCGCGGCGTCCAGGATCGCCCGCGCATCCCGCGCGAGGGCCGCGAGGTCGCCCGAGTCGAGCCGGATCGCGCGGACGCGGAAGTCGCCGCCGAGCTCGCGCGCGAGCGCCGCGACGCGCCGAACGCCCGCGAGCGTGTCGAAGGTGTCCACCAGCAGCACGGTGTCGGGGAACTCGGCGGTGAAGGCCCGGAACGCCGCGGCCTCGTCGTCGTGCGCCAGGACCCAGCTGTGGGCCATCGTGCCGGCGAGGGGGATCCCGTAGACCCGACCCGCCAGCACGTTCGACGTGGCGTCCACGCCGCCGACGTAGAGCGCGCGTGAGCCGCGCAGGCCGGCGTCCGTTCCGTGCGCGCGGCGGAGCCCGAAGTCCACCACCGTGCGGCCGCGCGCGGCCGCGACCACGCGCGCCGCCTTCGAGGCGAGCAGCGTCTGGAGGTGGACCTGGTTCAGGAGGAACGTCTCCGCGAGCTGCGCCTCGGCGATCGGCGCCGTGACCTCGAGGATCGGCTCGCCGGCGAAGACCGGCGTGCCCTCGGCCACGGCGCGCACGTCGCCGGTGAACCGCAGCCCCCCGAGCGCCTCGAGGAACGCCTCCGAGAAGCGGCCGAGGGAGCGCAGCCACTCCACGGCGGCCGCGTCGTACCGCATCCGCTCGAGGAACCGGAGCGCGTCGTCGAGCCCGCACGCCAGCAGCACGTTCCGGCCCGGGGGCAGGCTGCGGACGAACAGCTCGAACGTGGCCCGCACGTCGAGGCCCGCGGCCAGGTAGGCCTGGGCCATCGTCAGCTGGTAGAAGTCGGTGAGGAGCGGGGCGGTCGCGTCGTCCACCCACGGGGCCGGCCGCGCGGGGTCCGGCCGGGGGCGCGACGACTCAGGCTTCGTAGGGCGAGTTCGGGAAGAGGAGGGTGGCCACGCCCTGCCCGATGCCGCCGACCGCGAGGATCGCCAGCAGCAGGCTGTGCGTCGCGAACGAGAGGATCAGGAGCGCGAACCCGCCGAACACCCCGACGCAGCCGAGGAGCACGCGGAGCTTCCACGGCAGGTACGGGAGCCGGATGCTGGGCAGGCGCGGCACGCCGGCAGTCTACCGCGCGACGGAATCCCGCCGCAACCCCGCGGCCACGCGGAAGTCGCCGCACACCTGTCGAGGATCCCGCACGCGCCGGGCGGTCCGGCTCAGCGGCGGCCCGACCCCGCCGCCTCGGGCGCCGAGAAGCAACCGACGCGGGCGCCCCGCGGGTACCGGAAGCCCTCGAACACCGGGCGACGATCTCGCCGGCGTCGGGCCGTCCGGCTCCGCCGGAAGCCCTCGAACACCGGGCGACGATCGCCGACGTCGGGCCGTCCGGCTCCGCCGGCGGCGCGACCCCGCCGGCCTCGCAGTACTCGACAGTCCAGAAATTAAACCCCCGCCCGGGGAGGGGGCGGGGGTCGCCGAGAGCGCGTGCGGGAGGCGGGATGCGCCCCCCGGTCGTGCGGCTTCCTAGATCTTCTGCACGTTCACCGCCTGCGGTCCCTTCGGTCCGTCGGCGATCTCGAACTCCACTTCCTGGTTCTCCGACAGGCTCTTGAACCCCTCGCCCTGAATCGAGGAGAAGTGCACGAAGACGTCCTTACCGCCCTCGTGCTCGATGAAGCCGTACCCCTTCTGGTCGTTGAACCACTTCACTTTCCCCTTGATGCGCATTCCCGCTCTCTCCTCCGGTCGAGACACCGGGCCGCGTCCGTTCGAACGCGATCCGGGCAATCCTCCCCCTTCACCGACTGCGCAAGCACGCGCCAAAGCGGGGGCAGGATATCCGCGCCGCGCGAACGTTGTCAAGATGTTCGGGACGGCGCGGCGCGCGCTTGCTCCGACCGCAGATCGGCCGTGCAGAACTTGCAGCGCGTGGCCTCGGCGGGGATGGTCTCGCGGCAGAACGGACACGTGCGCGTGTCGGGCGGCGGCGGGGCCTTCACGAGGGCGCGGCCCACGAGATACACCACGAACGCGATGATCAGGAAGTCGAGCAGTGCGCCGAGCACGCTGCCGACCTGGATCGCGTTCTCCACGACCTCGCCGTCGCGGACGGTCTGATCGAGCACGACGCGGGTCTCGCGCCAGTTGCCCGCCGGCAGCACGAGGCCGACGACGGGCATCACGGCGCCCTCCACGATCGCGCTCACGACCTTCGCCGTCGCGGTGCCGAGCACGACCGCGAGCGCGAGCGCGACGAAGTTCTCCTTCGTGAGGAACTCCCGGAACCCCTTGAGCATCGTCCACCTCCGCCGGACCGTTGTGCGGGCGCAGAGGCGCGGCTAGCGTTGCCGCGCTCCTCTCCCTTCCGTGGAACGGAATCGGGAACATGACCGACGGCGCGCCCCCGGCCAAGAGCGACCCGCGCGGCGTGAGCGGCGCGGCGGAGACGCCCGCGACGACCACCTCCCCGCGGCCCGCCGCGTCGCCCGCGGCCCTCGCCCGGCTCGGCCTGCCCGACCTCCCGGCGCTCCGCGTCCTGGCGGAACAGCCGGTGCTCTGGATCGACCTCGACGACCCCGCGGGACCGGGGCTCGACGCGCTCGCGGCCCGCTTCGCCTTCCACGAGCTCGCCGTCGAGGACTGCCGCAACCATCCGCAGCTCGCGAAGATCGATCAGTTCGAGGGCCACACCTTCCTGATCGCGAACTCGGTGCGGGTCGACGCCGAGGGGGATCTCCGGGTGCGCGAGCTGGACTTCTTCGTCGGCCCGTCCTGGATCGTCACCGTGCACGAGGGGCCGAGCCTGACCACCGAGGCCGTGGCCGCCCGGCTCGGCAACGGCGTGAAGCCCGACACCCCCGCGCGGATCCTGCACGCGCTGCTGGACGCGACGCTCGAAAGGTTCCTGCCGTCGCTGGAGTGGATCGGCGACACGATCGACGAGATCGAGGACGAGATCCTCGACCGTCTGGACCCGCGCTGCCTGTCGAAGATGTTCGGACTCAAGCGCGACCTGATCGAGTTCCGGCGCGCCGCGTGGGCCCAGCGCGAGCTGCTGAACGCGCTCTCGCGGCGGGACACGACGGTGGTCCCGGCGGAGATGCAGATCTACTTCCGGGACGTCTACGACCACATCGTGACCGCCCTCGAGATGGTGGAATCCTACCGCGACCTGCTCTCCGGCGTCGTGGAGATCTACCTCACCCAGGCCGCGAACCGCACGAACGAAACCGTCAAGGCGCTCACGATCATCGCCACGATCATCCTGCCGCTCACCCTCATCACCGGCTGGTACGGGATGAACGTGGCCAACCTGCCTCTCGCCTCGCACCCGCAGGGGATCTGGATCGTCACGGGGGCGATGGTCCTGCTCACCGCCGGCCTCCTCGCCTGGTTCCGGAAGCGCCGCTGGATCTGAAGGCCGCCGGCGGCGCGACCCCGAGCGGCCGCGCGTCCAACCCCGCGTCGATCTCCCTAACTGCTTGGGGGACTGCGCGTTGAAGGCGCGGACGGGGAACGGTACATTGAGTCCGTGAACGTCCCCGCACCGCTGTCCGCCGCCCGCGCCGCCTCGCCGGCGCCCTCGCGCGCCGACCTCCGCAACGTCGCGATCATCGCGCACGTGGACCACGGGAAGACCACCCTCGTGGACCAGCTCCTGCGTCAGTCGCGCGTCTTCCGCGAGGGCCAGGTCGTGCAGGAGCGGTTCCTCGACTCGAACCCGCTCGAGCGCGAGCGCGGGATCACCATCCTCTCCAAGAACATCTCGATCCCCTGGGCGGGCGTGAAGATCAACCTGATCGACACGCCGGGGCACGCCGACTTCGGCGGCGAGGTCGAGCGCGTCCTCGCGATGGCGGACGGCGTGCTGCTGCTCGTGGACGCCTTCGAGGGGCCGATGCCGCAGACTCGCTTCGTGCTGGCGAAGGCGCTCGAGCTACACCTGCGGCCCGTGGTCGTGATCAACAAGGTGGACCGCCCCGACGCACGCCCGCACGAGGTGCTCGACGAGGTCTTCGACCTCTTCGTGGAGCTCCAGGCCGACGACGAGCAGCTCGACTTCCCCACCGTGTACGCGTCCGGACGCGAGGGATGGGCCTCCCCCGACGCGGAGACCCCGGGATCGGACCTCGCGCCCCTGCTGGAGACGATCCTGGAGCGCGTGCCGCCCCCGCCCTCGCCGGAGGGGCCGTTCCAGATGCTCGTGACGACGCTCGACTACTCCGAGTACGTCGGGCGGATCGGCATCGGGCGGGTCTTCCGGGGACGCGCGCGCAGCGGGCCGGCCGCGCTGCTGCGGCGCGACGGCAGCCGGGCGGCCGTCGTCATCCGTCAGCTGTTCACGTTCGAGGGGCTGGAGCGCGCGCCCGCCGAGGAGGTGCCGGCCGGCGACCTGTGCGCGGTGGTGGGCGTCGAGGACGTGACGATCGGCGACACGATCGCCGACGCCGCGGCGCCGGAGCCGCTCCCCCTCGTGGCGGTGGACGAGCCCACCGTGATGATGACGTTCACCGTGAACGACTCCCCGTTCTACGGGCGCGAGGGGAAGTTCGTGACGAGCCGCCATCTGGCCGACCGCCTCGCGCGCGAGCTCGAGCGCGACGTGGCGCTGCGGGTCGAGCCCACGTCCTCGCCGGACACCTTCCGCGTGTCCGGGCGCGGCATCCTCCATCTCTCGATCCTCGTCGAGAAGATGCGCCGCGAAGGGTACGAGCTGCAGATCGGCCAGCCGCGGGTGATCTTCCGCGAGATCGGCGGAAAGAAGTGCGAGCCGGTCGAGATCCTCACCGTGGACGTGCCCGAGGCCCACGCGGGCCGCGTCATCGAGATGGTCGGCCAGCGGCGGGGAGAGCTCCAGGCGATGGAGCCCCGCGGCGCCCAGACCCACCTCGAGTTCCGCATTCCCTCACGCGGTCTGATCGGGCTGCGAAGCCGGATGCTGCTCGCCACGTCGGGCGAGGCCTCGATGCACCACCGCTTCTTCGAGTACGAGCACTTCAAGGGCTCGGTCCCCGAGCGGCAGACCGGCGCGCTGGTGTCGATGGGCGAGGGCGAGGTCGTCGCCTACGCGCTGGACGGCCTGCAGGACCGCGGGCGCTTCTTCGTGGAGCCGGGCGAGCGGGTCTACGCCGGACAGATCGTGGGCGACAGGCCGAAGGAGGGGGACATCGTGGTGAACGTGCAGAAGGGGAAGCGGCTGACGAACATGCGCGCCGCGGGCGCCGACCGCGCGCTCCGGATCGCGCCGGCCGTGAAGCTCAGCCTGGAGGAGGCGCTGGAGTACGTGAACCACGACGAGATGGTCGAGGTCACGCCGTCCTCGATCCGGCTGCGGAAGGTCCTGCTCGACGAGAACGCCCGCAAGCGCGCGCGAAGCGCGGCGCGGCTGGAAGCCGCGGCGACGTAGCGCGGCTTACGCGGCTTCGTCGACGACCGCGATCCCCAGCTCGTCGAGCAGCAGGTGGACGAGGCGCTCCGGCGACGGGAAGTAGCCTTCCGCCACCCAGATCAGGAGCGGCTCGGGCACGTAGAGCATCATCTCGCCGACTCTCCTCCTTTTACATGACGGGCCGCCTCCTCCTCCCGGGGCCGAGCCGTTCCAAGCGACGTGACGGCAGCATCGGGGAGCGCTGCCGCCCGGTCCTGACACGTGCAGGCGAAGCACGAAGCGGGCCACAAATCCCCCCCGGAGGGGGTACGGGGCGGGGGCTCGGGGGGTTCCCGGGGCGACGGGGAGACGCGCCCTGCGCCTGATCTCGCGCAGCGCCTCCGGCGTGCGTTCGCAGCGCCGCGAGGTCCGGCGGTGAGCCGCGCGGCCGGGTCCGCGCGCGGAGTGCGGCGCCTACCGCTTCCCCGTCGCGATCCGCCAGAGCTTCTTGAGGGGGTCGTAGGAGCGGTCCACGACGCGCTCCTTGAGGGGGATGATCGCGTTGTCGGTGATGCGGATCCCCTCCGGGCAGACCTCGGTGCAGCAGAACGTGATGTTGCAGAACCCGACGCCGTGCTCGCGGCGGATCGCCTCCACCCGGTCGGCGCCGTCCATGGGATGCATCTCGAGCCCGGCGAGGCGCACCATGAAGCGCGGCCCCGCGAAGGCGTCCTGGCGGCCGTGCGTCCTCAGCACGTGACAGACGTCCTGGCAGAGGAAGCACTCGATGCACTTCCGGTACTCCTGGACGCGGTCGATGTCCTTCTGCTCGAACCGCCAGGATGCGTCCGGCCGCGGCGTGAACGGCGTGATCCGGCGGTTGACCTCGTAGTTCCACGACACGTCGGTCACGAGGTCCTTGATGACGGGGAACGCGCGCAGCGGCTCCACGACCACCGGCTCGTCCTCCGGCAGGTCGTCGAGGCGGCTCTTGCAGGTGAGCCGGGGCTTGCCGTTCACCTCGGCGCTGCACGAGCCGCACTTCGCCGCCTTGCAGTTCCAGCGCACGGCGAGGTCGGGCTGGACGTGGCCCTGGATCCAGTGCAGGGCGTCGAGCACGACCATTCCGGGCTCGACCGGCACCTCGTAGTCGCGGAGCCCGCCGCCGTCGGCGGTCCCCCGCCACACGCGCAGGGTCACGCGGCGGCCGCTGTCCGGGCGCCGGGTCGCGGTCTCGATCGCCTCGGTCGTCATCGCGCGTCTCCTCCGGGTCCGCCCGGTGCGCCACGCGTCGCGCCGCCGCGGTGCGCGGCCCAGCCCGTCCGCTCGCCGGGTGCGGCAGCCTGCACGAACTCCAGCCTGAGGGCCCAGGCCGGGGCGCCCTGGACCACGAGCGTCCGCCCGCCGGGCAGGTCCATCGGGATGTACGGCACGTTGCGGTCCTGGAAGAAGGTCTCCGTCGCGCCGAGGTCGCCCACGCCGACCCCGACCGACAGGATGCCGCCCTCGAAGTAGCGGTCGCCCACCGGAGGCGCCAGCGCGCGTCGCTCCTCGAGGAAGTCGTCGAGCCCGCCCCCGCCGGTCGGCACCGTGAGGTAGAGCCGCCCCTCCCCGAGATCGACCCGGCTGGTCTGCGCGCCGCGCACGTCGTGCCCCGGCGCGCCGGGGGCGAGCCCCCAGCGCTCGAGGGTCTCCACGGTGCCGGCGGGATTCCGCAGCGCGATCGTGACGTACTCGAGCGTCACCGCCCCGTTCGGGTGATCGAGCGGGTCCGCCTTCGCGCCGGCGGCCACCGCGCGCTCCCACGCCGTGCGGACCGCAGGCTCGTCGTACTCGACCAGGAAGACGAAGCTCCCGGAGACCGGCTCCGAGACGGGCGACGCGCGGCGGATGACGGAGCCCGGCGCACGCGGGGCGAGGTCGGCCAGCCGCGGCTCCGTGAACTCCGCGCCGCGCCGCGCCAGCGCGTCGGTCGCGGCGCCGAGGTCCTCGACTTCCCAGCCCTGCCCGAGGGCGCCCTCGAACGTGTAGGGCGCCGGCTGCCCGAGCGAGTCGGGTTCGGGCGGCACCAGCTCGAGATAGCCGCTGCCGAGGTCCACGAAGGCGGCGGCCGGAGCGTCGGCCGGGTGGTTCACCCGGACGACCTCGAACCCCAGCCGCTCGTACGCGCCCGCGGCGCCGATCAGGTCGTTGACGCCGATCACGACGTGGTCGAGCCCGCGCAGGCCGGGGATGCCCGTCGCCGGAGCGCCGCCGGCGGTCGCGCAGCCGGCGAGGAGCGCGGCCGCGACCAGCGTCCTCACGGGATCCGCCCCCTCGTTCCGCCCTTGGCCTCGTCGATCTTCTCCGGGCCCTGCGCGCCCGGGGGCTGGACCGAGCCGGGGACGCCGCCCGCCTGGTCGACGAGGGCGCGGAGCTCGGGCGGCATCTCCGGCAGCGCCGACTGGGTGATCCGGACGCCGTCGCCGTCGCGCGACACGACCGTGTTCAACCGCCCCAGACGCTCGTCCGGTTTCGGGAAGTCGAGCCGGGAGTGGGCGCCGCGGCTCTCCTCGCGCACGAGCGCGCTCCGCGCCACCGCCTCCGAGACGACCAGGAGCGAGCGCAGGTCGCGCGCGAGGTGCCACCCGGGGTTGAACTGCCGCGATCCCTCGACGCGCACGCGCGCGGCGCGCTCCCGCAGGCGCGCGACGCCCTCGATCCCCTCCCGCAGGTCCGCGGCCGTGCGGTAGATCCCCACCTTACGCTGCATCACGTCCTGGAGCTCGCGGTGCAGCGCGTAGGGGTTCTCGCCGCTCCCCTCGAAGGGCGCGAGGAGCTCCGTCGCGGCCTCGTCCACCTGCGCGTCGTCCAGGCGCGGCACGGCGCCGGCGCCGCCCGCGAACGCGGCGGCGCCGG
>DATBJZ010000058.1:0-15620 GCA_036556125.1 Gemmatimonadota bacterium
CAGCGACCGATGGTTGCGCCACGGTCCGGCCTCCACTCCGCCGGACGGCGCTTCCCACCCAGCCTGCAACGACGGGCCGACACCGGGCGCGTGACTGCAGGGACTCCGCCGGACCGCGAGGTCCGTCGAGCTCCCCGCGGCAAGCCCGGACGCAGTTCCGCTGCGGCCCGCAGGCGCTCACCGCACGACAGGACGACCTGATGACACGCGCACTGCGCCGTATCGTGTCTTCGTTTGCACTTCTCACCGGCGGTGTGGCGTGCTCGGAAGAGCGCGCGTCCCGCACGCCCATGGGGCCCGAAGCCGCTGCGTTCCAAGACGAGAGACAGCGCACGGGCGCCGAAATTCTCGACTTCGGGCGCATCCACTTCAATTTTTCGATGCACGACCGTCTCGCGTCGGGAAGCGATAACTGGCCGCTCACCTGGGCCGACGACGGACACCAGTACACGACCTGGGGCGACGGCGGCGGCTTCGGCGGGACCAACCGCGACGGCCGCGTCAGTCTCGGCGTGGCGCGCGTCGAAGGGACCGCCACGTCGTACCGCGGCGTGAACGTGTCAGACGTCGGCGGCCTCCAGGGGAAGTCCTACGGCATCGCCTCGGTGGACGGCGTGCTGTGGATGTGGGTGAGCCCGCGCTCGAACGTCTGGAACTGGGACGAGACCCGTCTCTACCGGTCCAACGACAAGGGCCGCACCTGGACCGCCACGAACGTCGTGTTCGACGGCCGGCGCGACGGCATCGCAATCCCCTCATTCGTGCAGTTCGGACGGGACTACTCCTTGGCCCCGGACGGCTACGTCTACGTCTACGCGACGAACTTCTACCAGCGTGAGTGGGCCGTTCAGGTTCCGGGGGAGATCGTGCTGCTGCGCGGCCGCCGCACGTCGCTCGGCGATCCCCGGAGCTGGCAGTTCTTCGCGGGCCTGAACTCGCAGGGGCAGCCCACCTGGTCGTCCGACTCCAGCCGGCGCAAGCCGGTGTTCCGGGACTGGAACGGCATCATGCACACGAGCGCGATGTGGAATCCCGGCTTGGGGCGGTTCCTGCTGACGATGAGCCACAGCCAGGCCAGCGCGGGGAACGTGTCGATCTTCGAGGCGAACCAGCTCTGGGGCCTCTGGCGTCCGGTGATGTACGAGTGGGGGTGGGGCCGGCCCTACCTCGAGCCGAACACCTTCTACTGGAACTTCTCGCCCAAGTGGCTGAGCCCCGACGGCAGGTCCTTCGCGATGATCTTCACCGGGATGGACGAGAACGACTCGTGGAACCTCGTGCTGGGCGTGTTCAACCTCACCGCGCCGATGAAGACCGGCGGCCAGTGGCGGGACGCGGCCAGCGAGCTGATCGAGGGACTCGGGGACGGCGTCGAGGGAGCAGCGGGAACGATCGACAGTCTCCTCGAGAACGTGGACGGCGCGGCCGGCGTGACGGACACGACGGCTAGCGCGGAGACGGCCGACACGATCGCCGCCGCCGCGAAGTAGGCGCTCCGCCGCCCGACCGATGGCGCGGGCACGGCGCCCGCGCCATCCTCGGGGGATGATCCCGCGTCAGATCCGTTCCGCGATCTCCGCCTTCGCGTGCTGCGTCGCCGGCTGCTCGGGCGGCGACCCCTCCGATCCCGACCGGCGGCCGGTTCCCGAGGACGTCCCCGGCGTCCTCGACTTCGGGACGATCGCCTTCGACTTCCGCACGCACCAGCGGCTCGCCGAGGGCAGCGACAACTGGCCGCTCACCTGGGCCGACGACGACCACCAGTACACGAGCTGGGGCGACGGCGGGGGCTTCGGCAGCGAGCGCGCGAGCCTGGGCGTCGCGCGCATCGAGGGCGGACCGGACGCGGTCCGCGGCGTGAACGTCTGGACGGGCGCGGAGCACCCCGGCGTTCTGCGCGGGAAGTCCTACGGCATCGTCTCGGTGGACGGCGTGCTCTGGATGTGGGTGAGCCCGCGATCCGGCGCCTTCAACTGGGACGAGGCGCGCCTCTACCGCTCGGCGGACCACGGCGCGACCTGGACCGACACGGGCGTGGCGTTCGACGGCGCCCGCGACCGCGTCGCGATTCCCTCGTTCCTGCAGTTCGGCCGCGACTACGCCGGCGCGCGCGACGGCTTCGTCTACGTCTACGCCACCAACTTCCACCTGCGCGACTGGGTCGTGCAGCGGCCCGGCGAGATCGTGCTGCTGCGGGTCCCGCGGGGCTCGCTCGCCGACCGCGGCAGCTGGGAGTTCTTCGCGGGACTCGACGCCGAAGGCCGGCCCCGATGGACGGCCGACGTCGCCGGCCGCGAGCCCGTGCTGCGCGACCCCAACGGCGTGATGCACACGAGCGCCATCCACAACCCGGGGCTCGCGCGCTACCTGCTCGTGACCAGCCACTCGCAGGCGAGCGCCGGGAACATCGCGATCCGCGCGGCGCCCGAGCCCTGGGGTCCGTGGACCACCGTTCTGTACGAGTCGTCGTGGGGCGTCCCGCACGTGCCGGCGAACACCTTCTACTGGAACTTCTCGCCCAAGTGGCTGAGCGCCGACGGGCGCTCGTTCGTGATGGTGTTCACGGGGACGGACGAGAACGACTCGTGGAACCTGGTGCGGGGCACGCTCCGCCTCGACCAGGCGCCCGCTCCCTGAGCCGGAGGCTCGGCGCCGGCTTCGAGACCGCGGAGCACCGCGTCGAGACGCCCCGGCGGCCGGTCCGCGGCAGCCCGGCGCCGCCGCGCTCGTTCGGAATCGCCCCCACGACGCTCGCCGGCAGGCCTACGATTCGGCGCGCGCGCCCTCCCCGAACGACAGCGACCAGCTGCGTGGATCGGTGAGGTCGCGGAACCGGCCGGTCAGGAGCAGCCGGAGGACCAGCCGCGTCGGCACGTAGACGCGTCGCGCGTGGCGCCCCGGTCCCGCCTCCCCATCGTCGGGACGGTCGTGGCGGATCCTGCTGCGGTAGAGCTCGCCGCGGCCGTTGCCCAGCCGCACGGTCACCGGGCAGCCCCGGCCGCGGAAGCGGTCGGGCACCAGGAAGACGCCGTACACCTGGTGCGGCCCGCGCCAGGGCCGCGCCACGACCTTCACGGCATCCAGCTCGCACAGCGGCGGCGCCGGGCCGTCCTCCGCCGGGATCTCTCCGCTGACGAATCCGCGCAGCCGACGCATCTGCTCGCGCCTCAGGAACCGCACGAACTCCGGGGACACGGGGCGCCCGGCGCGCCGGAGCCAGCCCCAGCCGTAGCCTGCGAGGAGGGCCGCGCCACCGGCGAGCACCGGCGTCCGGGTCGTCTGGTACAGCGCGCGGGCGATCTGCCAGAGCGGATGGCTGCCCAGCGCGTGGTCGCGCACGCCGTCGCGGAACCGCGTCCGGAGCGAGCCGGACCGCGCGGCCCCGAACGGGCGGTTGTGGCGGTACGTCTTCCCGGTGAACGTCCGCGTCCGCCAGCCCCTCATCCGCGCGGTGACGACGGCCGCGAGGTCCACGCCGCCGCCGGCGATCGGGACGTACCCGCCGATCTCCTCGAGGCATCGCCGCCGGAAGAGTTGGATGGGGCCCGAGACGTGCTCGGGGCTCGTGAAGCGGTAGTCGTAGGCCGCCGGGCCGTTGAACGCCGTCCCCACGACGCCGAGCCGCGGGTCTTCGACGAGCCGCTCGAGCAGGAATGCGAAGTAGCTCTCGTCGAACGTCACGTCCGCGTCGAGGCAGCCCACGGCGTCGTGCGCGACGTCGCGCAGCCTGGCGTAGCCCGTGCGGAAGGCCTCCGCCTTGCCCGCGAAGCTGCGGTCGCGGCGCGCGGGCATCCGGACCAGCTCGATCCAGGGATGATCGGCGCTCCAGCGCGCGACGATCTCTTCGGTGGCGTCGGTCGAGCCGTCGCTCACGACCGCCCACCGCGCGGGGCGGACGGTCTGGGCGGCCACGGACCGCAGCGTGCCCTCGATGAGCGCCGCCTCGTCCCGCGCCGGGGTGACCAGCACGTAGGCGAGCGTCGCCGCGCTCACCACGCCCCCTTGCCCGAGACGATCGCGGCGGGGGTGGCGAGGAGGATCTTCAGGTCGGTGAGGAACGAGCAGGTTCTCGCGTACTCGAGGTCGAGCTCCACCATCTCGTCGAACGTCGTGCGGCTCCTGCCGGCCACCTGCCACAGGCCCGTGACCCCCGGCTTCGCCTCCAGGACGCGGCGGCGGTGCCAGGGCTGGTACTGCTCGACCTCGTACGGGAGCGGCGGCCGCGGTCCCACGAGCGACATGTCCCCGCGCACCACGTTCCAGAGCTGGGGGAGCTCGTCGAGGCTCGTCCGCCGCAGGAAGCGGCCGAGGGGGGTGACCCGCGGATCGTCGGTGAGCTTGAAGACGCCGCCGTTGCCCGGCGCCTCGCCCCGGTCGCCGGCCCGGATGAACGAGGTGACGAACTCCCGGTGGACCGCGTGATCGGCGTCCGGCAGCATCGTGCGGAACTTGATCATCGTGAACGGCTTCATCGCGCGGCCGATGCGCACCTGCCGGTAGAAGACCGGCCCCGGCGACGTGAGCTTCACCAGCGCGGCGATCGCCAGGAACGCCGGCGCGAGGACGACCAGGAACGCCGCGCTCGCGAGGACGTCGAGCGCCGGCTTCAGGATCCGGTAGACCACTCGTCCTCCCCGAACCGCGCGACGAGCCGCGCCAGCGCCTTGAACATCGTCGCCTGGCCCCAGTGCAGCATCGGCGTCCGGGCCGTGATCCCGGGGTAGCGCCGGTAGTGGAAGGCCCCGCTCCGCGGGTCCTGCATGTTCGCGATCGTCCAGGCGGCCACCTTCGCGGAGAGATCCAGGCACTCGGGGTCTTCGTCCGAGAACAGCGCCAGCGTGTCGATCGCCTGCGCCGCGCACTGGATGTCCACCGGGTACGTCCTCGTGTGGTAGTACCTCGGACGGCCGTCCGGCTCGACGAAGCTCTCCTTGAAGAAGGCGAGTCCGCGCTCGAGCCGCGGGCGGAGCGCCTCGTCACCCGTGCCCTCGATGAACCACCTGAGGCTGTCGAGGCTGTATCCGGTGTGGAAGCTGTCGATCCACCGGAAGCGCGGCGCCTCGGCGTACCACCACGACCCGTCCGGACGCTGCCGGGAGCAGCTGTACTCCATCGCGGACCGGGCCGCCGAGCGCAGCTCCTCGCCGCCGGTGTGCGCGGCCACCCGCGCCAGGAGCCCTGCGCCGAGCATGTTCGCGTTGTGGATCGAGAGCTGGCGGCCGGGCAGGTAGCTCAGGCAGTCGCCCCGGGCAGTCCGCTCGCGGGGCAGGGCGAGGATCCACCGGCACGCGCTCTCCGCGACGCGCAGGAACTCCTCGCGGCGCGTCGCCTCGTACCCCTCCACGAACGCGTGCGCGATCAGGCTCGTCCACACGAGGATCGGCTCGTCCTTCGTGTACCTGCCGCCGCGCGCCGTGAAGTCGAAGTGGTTGCTCCAGGCGTGGTCACGGAATCCGGGCGCCCGATGCGCGGCGAGCCAGTCGAGGCAGCGCTCGCCCTCGTCGGCGTACCGCGCGTCGTGGGCGGCGCGGAACAGGATCCAGTATCCCCACGCCATGCAGCCCCGGCCCTTCGTGGACTCCAGGCGCGGGATCCCGAGGAGCGGCCGCAGGTTCCACGGAGACTGCCGGACCACCTGCTGCAGGATGCGCTCGCCGAGCTCGGTGCCGAGGGTCAGCGGCCGCGCCCGGGACGACAGGCCGTCGAAGGGCTCGTAGCCGCGGTAGTCGTTGCGGTGGACCCACGCTTCGACTCGCGCGAGGCTGCGCCGGGCGTCGTCGCGCGTGATCGCCGGCGAAGCACGACCCTCGGCGCCGATCAGCTCCTCCACCCGAGCGACCAGGTTCTCGCGCTCCTGCGCCCACGCGTGCCGCCGGACGACGGCCTGCCCCCGCCCCACGGTCTCCGCGACTTCGACCGGGCGGAGCGCCGCCCATTCGATCCGGCGGGCGAGGTCGCCCGCGTCCCCGGGCTCGAAGAAGAGGAGCTCCGGCTCGGCGAAGTAGTCCAGGATGCCCGCCGAGCGCGGCGCGATGACGGGCTTCCCCATCGTCAGGTACTCGAAGATCCGCGTCGGCAGGTTGAGCTCCGTGAACGCGTTCCGCCGGTTGGGCACGACCCCCACCCGGCACCGCGCGATCGCCCGCACGATGTCCTCGATCGGGCGCGGGCCGAGATAGCGGACGGCGCCGAGCAGCCCGCGGGAACGGGCGGAGTCCATCACGCGCGCCAGGAACGGCGTCTCGGCTCCGTAGATCCAGAGCTCCGCGTTCGCGATCGAGCGCCTGACGAGCCCGAGCGCGTCCACCGCCAGGTCGAGCCCGTTCCGCTCCACGATCGTGCCGTGGTACATGACGACGAACGGAGCGCGGCCGTCCCCCCGCGATCCGTTCCGCTCGGGCGGGTGGAACCCGAACACGTCCTCGTCCGGGGAGTTCATCACGACGTGCAGCTTCCGGGCGGGACATCCGCGTGAGAGGAACAGCCGGCGGAAGGCCGCGTTGGGCGTGAGCACGAGGTCGGCGCGCCGGATGCTCCACCGCTCGAGAGCCCGCAGGATCCGGCACGCGGCGCTGTCCGGCCGGAGGCCGAAGATCACCGTCATCAGCTCGGGCATGGGATCGTGCAGGTCGAGGACGACCTTCGCCCCCAGCGCCTTCGGGATCAGCGCGCTCGCGACCAGCACGTCCGGCATGTTGTGCACGTGGACCAGGTCGTAGCGGCGCATCGCCGTGCGCGCCGCGAGCACGATCGCGCTCGCGAGCAGGAAGGCGCCGTACTCGAGCACGTACCGCAGGGCGCCGCCGCGGCTGCGGGGCACGGGGATCCGCAGCACGCGGACGCCGTTCACGCGCTCCAGCAGCGGGGGGCCTCCCGGGCCCCGGAGGCAGACGACGTCCACCTGCATCCCCTCGCGCGCCAGCGCCTCGGCGGCGCGCCGGGGCCGCGGATCGTCGGGGTAGTGGGAGAAGGTGACGGCGGCGGCGCGACGGCCGCGGAGGCGCGGTCTCCCGTTCCTCATCGGGAGCTCACGTCCTCATCGGCGGTTCCCGCCCGCGCCCGGCGCGCGCGCCCCGCGAACGACCTCCCACAGGCGGGCGATCGCCCGGTCCTCGGAGTGGAGCGCGCAGACGCGCGCCCGGGCGGCACGGCCCAGGGCCGCCGCGAGCGCCGGGAGTCGCGCGAGCCGCAGCACGTGGTCCGCCATCCCCGCGACGTCTCCCTCGTCCACCAGCAACCCGGTCTCGCCGTGGGCGACGACGTCGGGGATGCCGCCGTGGCGCGTGGCGACGACCGCGAGGCCGCACGCCCCCGCTTCCAGCACGCCGACGGGGGTGCCCTCGGAGTCGCCGGACGGCGGCCGGACCGAGTGCTGGACGTACCCGCGGGCGCCGCGGAGGATCGCCGGGATCCGGCCGTGCGGCTGCGCGCCCGTGAAGACGACCGAGCCGGCCAGGCCCAGCGCGCGCGCGAGGCCCCGGCAGGGCTCGAGCAGCGGACCGTCGCCGACCATCACCAGGCGCGCCTCGGGGCAGGAGGCGGCGACCTCGGCGAACGCCAGCAGCGTGCACTGCGGCGCCTTCTTGTCCACGAAGCGTCCGACCGACACGAACGCCGGCGGCGCCGCCGCGGGGTCGGCGGGCGTGAAGAGCGAGACGTCCACGCCGCACGGCACGCAGGCCACGCGGTCGCGCGGGGCGCCCAGCGCCACCAGCTGCTCGACCATGTCGTTCGAAACCGCGACGAGGGCCGCCGCCGAGGCGAAGAGGCGGCGGTACCGGTCGCGGTGCGTCCGCAGAACGTCGTCGCGGTACGCGTCGAAGCCGTGGAAGTGGACGACGAGCGGCACGCCGGCCGCCCGGCACGCGTCCTGGATCTCCGCGCCCACGGTGCCGTACTCCGCGAGCACCGCGGCGACGCGGTTGCGCCGCGTCCAGCGGCCGAACGCGCGGTCCGCCGGCGCGCTCGCGCCCGCCGCCCCGCCGCCCGCGATCGCCGAGGCGAGCCGATCGAGCACGGAGACGATCCGCAGGTCGTCCTTGGTCCTGAGCGAGGGGCCCCGCCCGTGGAGGAGGAGGACGCGCGCCGGAAGGCGGCGGGCGTGCGCCTGGATGAAGGTCTCGGACGTCACGAACCGCTCCCGCACGACCAGCGCCACCGTCGGCCGCTCCGAGGTCGCGTTCCCGTTCGCGCGCGGGAGCGGAGGGGCGGGACGTCCATCGGCCTGCGACCGGCGTCGGCCGGCACGGCCAGGCTCCTCCCCGCTCGACGGCTGCCGCGGCGGCGCCGGCCAGCCGCGGCGGGGCGCCACGCCCTCGGCGACCAACTCGCCGGCGAGCCGGTGCGCGGCGGGATGCAGCCGGACCGCGGCGGTGACCCAGCGCGGTCGCCGCGTCTTGAGCAGGTGCGGGTTGTACGCCGCGTGCAGGTCGATCCCCTCCACGTCGCAGCCCCAGCCGCGCAGGACCTCCCGGATCCGGACTCCACCCTCGAGCGTCAGGTCTCCCGGAACGGCCACGACGACGCAGCGGTCGGGTCGGCCTCGGACGAAGTCCAGGATGGGCCGGTGCCAGGCGGCCCAGAGGCGTGCGCCGCGAAGCGCGGCCGCCGCGCCGCGCGCCGAGCCGACGGCGTTGGCGCCGAGCGGCCCGCCGACGCCGCGGCCGCGCCGGCGGAGCAGCGACCAGACGAGGTCGCCGGGCTCCCGGACCGTGAAGATCCAGCGCGCCCGCGGAAGAACCCGGTCCCACTCGGGCAGGAACAGAGACACGCGAGGCTCCCGCCAGACCCGGGGCTGAGGGCCCTCGGCCCTCCCCCCCAGGAGGACGGCCGCGCGCCGGGCGAAGTCCGGAGTCGGGAAGCCGCCCGCGGCGAAGCCTCCCGGAGGGATCTCCGGAGCTCCCGTCGGCAGGGCCTCGGGAGATCCCGCGGCGTCGCCGCGGCCGATCGACGGCGCCTGCGCCCCGATCAGCTCGTCGTGGAACCGCGCCAGGTCCGCGTCCACGTACGCGCCGGCCGGGTCCCGCGGCGCCGCGGGAAGGAGCCGGTCTCCGAACGACAGACCGGCGCGGACGAGCGCCCCCGCCACGATCGAGCCGCCGGAGAGCGGCATCCCGGTGAGGACGAGCGGCGGGGTCGCCGGCGCGGACGCCTCCGGGCGTTCGACGGGCGCGGGCGCGGAGCGGACGATCACTCCCACCCCAGGTCGCGCCCCAGCAGCTCGTAGAGCCGGCGGTTGTGCGGCTCGAAGTACGCCGCGAGCCGCGCGCGCAGCTCCGGCTCCATCCGCGAGTACCGTTGCTCGTTCACGTTGCCGAAGCCCCCCAGCGTCATCGGCGGCAGGGCGAGGAACTCGAGCACGCGCGCGACGGTACCCTCCGGATCGGCGAAGAGGTCTTCGCTTCGGAGCACGAGCATCCGCTCGCGCGGGAACCAGCGCCACCATTCCTCGAGCTGCTCGGCGTAGCGCCCGCGCGCGAGGTACGACCAGTTCCGGTGCGCGAAGCTCCGCGCGCGATCGTCCGCCAGGAGCCGGTCGCGCTCGCCGTCGAGCCGGTTCTCCTCGGCGTCGATCGCCTCGAGGAACGTGAGCTTCTCGTGGCCGAGCCGCAGCTCGTGGTGATAGTGCGAGAGGGCCCGGTCGACGGGGTTCCGGAGCAGCGCGACGAGCCGCGCCGACGGGACCGTGCGCGCCGCGCGCCGGGCGGCCGCCGGATGGAAGAGGTAGTACGGGCTCGCTTCCCCCGTCACGACGGGCCGCCCGCGGCGGCGGGACAGGGCCCCTGCCCAGGCGCGGGTCGGGAAGTGCGCGAGGTACCACGCCTTCCCCCTCGGCCAGTTGACGTCGAAGAAGTGGACCTCCTTCCGGAACGCCCGCAGGACGTCGGGGTGCCGGGCGAGGTGATCGTAGAGCGAGGTCGTCCCGCAGCGCTGCCCCCCGATGACCACGAACGCGGGCGGCATGCGGAGGGGGGCCGTGGCGATCCGCCCGACCTGCAGCACGCCCTTGGCGCCTTTTCGGAGCGAGACTTGCAGGGACGACCGGCTTCGGCGGGGGCTCATCGGGGGCGGGCCTCCGGGTGCGGTTCGGCCTCGGTTTCGGCTCCTTCCGAGCCGGCGCGACCCTGGTCGCGTCCCGGGCCGGAGGCGTGCTGGGGTCGCAAGGTAGGCCGCTCCGGTGCGCCGGAAAATGCGCCTCGATTCCGGGGGGCGCCGGGTCGGACGCCCTAGGCCGCCGGCCGGACCCCGGCCCGACCGGGGCCGCCTTGCAGGCGCCGGAGGCCCGAAGCACCCTGAGGAGCGCCGCACGTCCCGCGCCGTCGCCAATCCCGTCCACCGTCCCCTCAGGAGTCCGGATGGAGCGCTACAGTCCCGTCGTGATCGGAGGCGTGGCCGGCTCCGGCACGCGCGTCTACAGCACGATCTGCGAGCTGGCCGGCTGGAACATGGGGTGGTGGAACACGCGCCAGGGGCGCGACTGCTATCCGCTGCCCAGGTGGTTCTACCCGCGGTGGACCGACCGCTACGTGCGGGGCGACCTCGACGCGCGGGAGCTCGCGCGGATGCGCCGGGAGTTCGGGTTCTGGATGCGCCTCTGCTATCCCCTGCGCACGGGCCGCTGGGGATGGAAGAACCCGCAGTCCCAGTACCTGCTGCGCTTCTTCCGCGGGATCCATTTGGACCTGGGCTACATCCACGTGATCCGCGACGGGCGCGACCAGGCGTTCAACCCGCACTTCGCCTACACGCCCCACCAGACCGTCCTGATGAGCGAGGACGAGATCCGTCTCGACGAGCCGGTCAGGAAGGCGCTCCACTGGCAGCGCGTGAACGAGCTCGTCCTCGGCGAGGCGGGCGAGGTCCTTCCCGGCCGCTTCCTGGTCTCGCGGCTCGAGGACCTCTGCGCCGAGCCTCGGCGCGAGGTCGGGCGGATCCTCGCGTACCTCGGGGTCGAGAGCCACGCCGCGCTGGAGCAGGGGGCCGCCGCGGTGAAGACGCCGCCCTCGCTGGGCCGCTGGCAGCGGGAGCCGGCGGAGACGGTCGCGCGCGTGGAGGACCGGATCGGCGAGGCGCTCGAGCGCTACGGCTACGAGGTGGGAGCCCGCCGGCCGTGACGGGATCCACCCCGGCCGCCGCGGGGGCGGCCGAGCGCGCGGCCCCGTTCCGGTCCGTCGGCGGCGGGGGCTCCGATCCCGTGCGCGTCCTCTACGTCGCCGGCGCCGGCCGGAGCGGGAGCACCGTGCTCGCGAACCTGCTGGGGGAGGTCCCCGGCTTCGTCTCCGTCGGCGAGGTGCGCTTCCTCTGGGAGCGCGGGCTCGTCGAGGGCCGCCTCTGCGGCTGCGGCGTCGCGGTTCCGTCGTGCCCGTTCTGGAGTCGCGTGCTCGCCGGGGCCTTCGGCCGGGAGGACGCCGTGGATCCCCGTGAGATGATGCGGCTCGAGAGGCTCGGGACGCGCGCCCGACACGTGCCGGCGATGGTCCGCTCGCGATCCGGCGCCGCGGCGCGGGCGCACCTGGCCCGGATGGGGCCCTACGCCGACCGCCTGGCGCGGCTCTACCGCGCCATCCGCTCGGTCTCCCGCGCGCGCGTCGTCGTGGACTCCTCGAAGCTCCCGGGCTACGGCTTCGTCCTGGGCCTGCTTCCCGAGGTCGACCTGCGCGTCGTGCACCTCGTCCGCGACCCCCGCGCGACGGCGTTCTCGTGGTCGCGCGTCAAGGACCAGCCCGACCGCGGCGCGCCCGGCGTGATGCGGCGCAAGACGCCGCCCACCGCCGCGGCGCTCTGGACCGCGGGCAACGCCGCGGCCGACGCGCTCTGGAGCGGGCGGCCCGCGACCCTCCGGCTGCGCTACGAGGACTTCGTCGCGGCGCCGGGCGCGGCCCTGACGCGCGTGCTGGAGCTGGCCGGCGAGCCCGACGCCGCGTCGCCGCTGATCGGGGAGCGGACCGTGGAGCTCGGGGTCCACCACACGGTGGCGGGCAACCCCGACCGCCTGCGGACGGGGCGCGTGGAGCTCCGCGCCGACCGCGAGTGGCGGGGGCGGATGCGGGCGCGCGACCGGGCGCTCGTCACCGCGCTCACGTGGCCGCTCCTCCTGCGCTACGGCTACCTCGGCGAGGCGGACGATGGCTCCGGTGGCTGAACGGCGGGCGCGCGTCGAGCCGGCGCCGGCTCCGCGAGGCGACGGCCTCGCCGCCCCCGGCACGGTCTCGGACGCCGGGCGCCCGGCCGACGATCCCGACGATCTCGCGCCCGCGTTCCTGATCGGGGCCGCGCGCTCGGGCACCAGCCTCCTCTACAAGGCGCTCTGCCTGCATCCGGAGACGGCCTGGATCTCGAACTGGGTGAAGCGCGTTCCCGCCGCGCCCCGGCTCGCCGCCCTGAACCGTCTCGCGGGCCGCTTCCCGGCGGCGCGGCGCAGGGTCTGGTTCGGGGAGGACTCGAACGCCTACGTGTACGGCGCGCCCCGGGCGCTCGCGGAGAGGCTGTTTCCGATGCCGGTCGAGGGCGAGCCCGTCTACCGGCGGTCGGGCGTGCCGCTGCTCCCCGGCGACCCCGCCGCCGCGCCCGAGGACCAGACGGCGCGGCTGCGCGGCGCGTTCGCGGCGATCCGCGGGGCCTCCGGCGGGCGCCGTCTCGTGAGCAAGCGCATCGGCAACAACCTCCGGATCCCGCTGCTCGCGCGCGTGTTCCCCCGCGCGCGCTTCGTCGAGATCGTCCGCGACGGGCGCGCGGTGGCGCTCTCCCTCTCGCGCGTGGACTGGTGGATGAACGACGTCGTGTGGTGGTACGGCGGCACGCCGGCGCGCTGGGCCGCCGAGGGCCGGGACCCCTGGGAGATCTGCGCGCGGAACTGGGTCGAGGAGCTGCGGGAGATCGGGCGCGGGCTCCAGACGGTCTCGCCGGAGCAGGTGCTCCGCATCCGCTACGAGACGTTCGTGGAGCGGCCCCACGAGACCCTCGAGCGCGTGCGCGACTTCCTCGGGCTCTCGTCCGACGAAGGCTGGCGGCGCGAGCTCGGGCGGCTCCGCTACCCCGACCGGAACGAGGCCTGGCGCGAGCGGCTCGCCCCCGACGTCGCGGCGCGGATCACCGCGTGGCAGGCCGACGAGCTCCGGCGGCTGGGCTACCTCGACGCCGCGTCGTCCGGCCGGGCCGCCGGACCGGGCGACGTCGGCGCCCCGGGCGGTGGGCCGTGACGGCTGGCTCGCCGGCCGCGGGCGGCGGCCCGACGGCGCCCGCCGTCCACTTCGTGCTCGGCACGGGTCGGTGCGGCTCGACGCTCGTGCACGAGGTCCTCTCGAGACACCCCGACGTGGGCTTCGTCTCGAACCTCGACGACAAGCTCCCGTTCCCCGAGCTCCTCGGCCGCTGGAACGGGCCGCTCTACCGGTTCCTCCCGCCCTCGTTCGCGCAGAAGGGCCGCGTCCGCTTCGCGCCCTCCGAGGCGTACGGGATCCTCGACCGCAGGGTGTCGCCGATCCTCTCCACGCCGGCCCGCGATCTCCACGCGGCCGACGCGTCCCCGTGGGTGCAGCGGCGCCTCCGCCGGTTCTTCGAGGATCGGGCGCGCGCGCAGCGGTCACCCGTCTTCCTGCACAAGTTCACGGGCTGGCCGCGCGCGGGGTTCCTCGCCCGCGTCTTCCCCGACGCCCGGTTCGTGAACGTGATCCGGGACGGACGGGCCGTCGCGAGCTCGTGGCTGCAGATGCCGTGGTGGCTCGGGTACGGCGGCCCGGAGCGCTGGCAGTGGGGACCGCTCCCGCGGCCCTACGCCGCCGAATGGGAGTCCTCGGGCCGGTCGTTCGTGACGCTCGCCGCGATCGCCTGGAAGATGCTGATGGACGCCTACGAGGAGTCGCGCGCGGAGCTCCCGGGGGGGCAGTGGCTGGACGTGCGCTACGAGGACTTCCTCGCGAACCCCCGCGAGGAGCTGGGGCGGACCCTGGCGTTCCTCGGGCTCGCCTGGACGGACCCGTTCGAGCGCGGGTTCCGCCGCCACGTCCTCGACCCCGGCCGGCGCGCGGCGTACCTCAGGGACCTCGACCCCGCGCAGGTCTCGGAGCTGGAGCGCTCGCTGGCGGACCATCTGGTGCGGTACGGCTACGAAGCCGCGCCCGCGGCGCCGCGCGAGCGCTCCGAGGCTTCGCCGGCGCCCGCGGCAGCTTCCCCCGGGGTCTGAGCTGCGCGGGCGGGTGCGCAGCCGGGTCGTCCTCGCGGCGACGGTCCTGGTCGCGGCCGCGGCGGCCCCGCCGCACGGCGTCTCCGTTGCGGGCGCTGGAGCGGCGGCGCCGCGGGTCCCCCCCCCCGCGGCGGCCCCGCCGGCCGTCGATCACGCGCCGCTCCAGACCACCTGGCACGTCACGTCGGGCGGCTCGGACACGAACCGGGGCACCGCCTCCTCTCCGTTCCGGACCATCCAGAAGGCCGCGGACGTCGTGCGCCCCGGGGACACGATCCTGGTCCACGGCGGGCTCAACGTCGGGCACGTGCGGATCGCGCGCTCGGGCACCCGGGACGCCCCCATCACGCTGCGCGGCGAGGGCGAGGGCCGGAGCGTCGTCACCTCGTCCCTGCGCCAGGTCCCCTGCAGCGGCAACCAGCCGCCCACCGAGCGCACGATCGCGACGCTGACCGGCGCGGACTGGTGGGTCGTGAAGGACCTGGTGATCGAGGGCGGGATCCTGATCAGCGGCGACCGCGCGCAGCGCATCCGGAACCAGGTGCGGAACCGCTCGCTGCCGGGTCGCGGCCGGTCGGATCCGGCGGCCGCGGACGGCACGCTGCCGTCGTTCGGGATCGACCCCGCGGAGGGGTGGGTCGTCGAGGACAACGAGATCACGCGGCGCGGGATCCGCGCCGTCGCGGCGCGCGGCGGCCGCATCGAGGACAACGAGATCCACCACGTCGAGTGCGGCACGGGCGGCGGCATCGCCCTCGCGAACTTCAGCGACAAGTGGATCGTGCGCGACAACCACGTGCACGACGTCGAGGCGAGCGAGCGCCACTTCATGAGCGAGGGGATCCGCGTCAGCGGCGCCTCGATGTACAACACGATCGAGGAGAACGTCGTCGAGGACGTCCTCGGGGAGGGGCGCGGCTACGGGTTCGACGTGAACTCGGGCTGGAACCTCGTGCGCAACAACGTGGCCCGGCGCACCGAGCAGGGCTTCTCGGAGCAGGCCGGGCCGTGGGGGAACCGGTGGATCGGCAACCTGTCCGAGGACAACCGCCGGGTGGGCTTCTCGGTGTACGGCGTCGGCAGCCGGCGGGCCTCCCCGACCGACCGGACCCCCGCGTACATGACGATCGAGTGCAACCGCTCGTCCGGCGACCCGGTGGGCTTCGGCGCCGGCTCGATCCAGCAGTCCACGTTCCGCCGGAACGACTTCCGCACCGTCGCGCTCAGCGAGAACCTGCGGGGCTACTGGTCGCGGGTGGGGAACACCTGGGACGGCAGCGCCCAGCCGCCGCCCGAGGAGCTGGCGCCGGTGCCGCGCTGCGACGACGCGGCGACGGCCGGCGCCGCGGCGCGCAGCCGCGCGCGGCGCGGGCCGGCGGAGAGCGCCGGCCGGGTCGAGGCCTCGGGGACTTCGCGCGAGGGGCGGCCCGCGGCGATC
>DATBJZ010000059.1:0-2366 GCA_036556125.1 Gemmatimonadota bacterium
GCGACCGGCTGGGGGCCAAGGTCTCCGCGTCCTGGCTCCGCGGCGAGGACTGGGCGTTCACCGACAGCGTGGAGGCGGCCAACCGCCAGCGCGCGCTGCTCGCCGGCGCGGACCCCGACACGCTGCGGATCGGCTTCCGCGATCCCGACGCGGAGCGCCTGTCCGCGGACGCGCGCGTGGACTGGCGCGGGCCGGACGGCACGCTGGTCGTGGGCTCGCTCGGGCAGGCACGGGCGGTGAGCCTCGTCGACCTGACGGCGGATGCGGGCGCGATCCAGGTCCGCGACTGGCGCAGCTCCTACGTCCAGGTCCGCCTCGAGTGGCGCCGGCTCAGCGCGCAGCTTGCCTATCACCTGTCCGAGGCCGGGGACACGTACCTGCTGCGCACCGGACGCCACGTGCGCGACGACTCGCGTTTCCTCGTCGCGCAGGTGCAGCAGGGCTTCGTCGCAGGCGGGCGCCACCTCCTGATCGCCGGCGGGGACCTGCAGCGCACCGATCCCCGCACGCACGGCACGATCCACGGTAGTCACGAGGACGACGACCGCGTGACCGAGGTCGGCGCGTTCGTTCAGGAGACGGCCGCTCTGAGCGCGCACTGGGACGTCGTCTTCGCCCTCCGCGCCGACTACCACGACCGGCTCGGCGACGCGGCGCTCTCCCCCCGCGCCGCGGTCGTGTTCCGGCCCGGCGGGTCGCACGCGCTCCGCCTCACCTACAACCGGGGCTTCAACTCGCCGGATCCGAGCGACCTCTTCGTGGACCTGGTGGTGGACTCCCTGGTGGGGAGCTTCGCGGTCCGGCGCCTCGGGATTCCGCGCGCCGGATTCGCGCTCTCGGACGACTGCGGAGGGCCCTGCACGTTCTCGCCCTTCAACCCCGCCTCCGCGGGAGGGGCGGGGGCGGCGCTCCCCTCCGACGCGACGGGGCTTTGGCCGGCGGCCCTCTCGGCCCTCGCGCAGGGAGGCCTCGACCTGACGGGCGTTCCCGCCCCGCGGCCCGACGAGGTCGCGACGCGCCTGGCGGCTCTCGATCCGGCCGCCGGCGTCTTCCGCGACGCGCAGCCCGGGTCCGGCGACCTGCCGCCGCTCGCGAGGACCACGACCTCGGCCTTCGAGTTGGGCTATCGCGGCGTGCTAGCGGGCCGTCTTTCGCTCGCGGCGGAGCTGCATCGAACGCACACCGGGAACCTCCCCGGCGCGCTCGTCGTGGCGACCCCGAGCGTGTTCCTGGACGGCTCCAGCCTCGAGCGCTACCTCGCCGGGTTCCTGCCGGCCGACGTCGCCGCACGGGCCGCGCAGACGGCCGCGGGGATTCCGCTGGGAACCGTGGGTTCACGTGCGCTTCCCGGACCGGACCTGCTGGTGTTCCGGGCGCCGGGCGGGGACGCCACGGTCTGGGGAGCCGACCTGACGGTGTCCGCCGTCCTCTCCCGGATCGTCTCCGTCGGTGCCACGTACTCGTGGCTCAGCGACAACGAGGTCCCCGGCGTGCTGCCCGCGGAGCGCTACGTGCTGAACGTTCCGCGCAGCAAGGGCGCTGTCGCGATCGAGCTCCACGACGCCGCGGGAGGGCTCGAGGGCGGCTTCCGCGTGCGCGCCGTGTCGTCCTTTCCGGTGGAGTCGGGCGTCTACCGCGGCCGGGTCGCGGGGTACGCGGTCGTGGACGCCGAGGCGGGGTGGCGTCTCCCGTGGGCCCGGCGCGTGCGGCTCGGCCTGAGCCTGGAGAACCTGTTCGACCATCGCCATCGCCAGTTCGTCGGCGCCCCTGAGCTGGGCCGTCTGCTGCTGGCCCGGCTGCGGACCGAGCTCTGAGAGTGCGGCGTCCGGCAACCCTCTGCCGCTGCCCGACGCGCAGCTCGGTCCTGTGACGACGAGGCGGGGTCGTCGGCGGCGAGGTCCTGACGCACCGAACGAGGGGCGTCCGGCACATGCGGCGAGGGGGTCCGCCGGGTTGACCCGCAGTCCTCCTCGCGGGTAAATTCCCAGGCTTCGTCGCACCCCGGGACCCTCCAGCTCCAGCATCGGCGAACTGTTGTACGCGATCATCGAAACCGGCGGAAAGCAGTTCCGCGTCACGCGCGACGCGCGCGTGCGGGTGCCCGCCCTCGCGGGCGAGCCCGGCGACCGCGTGACGTTCGAGCGTGTGCTCTTCGCGTCGGACGGGGAGTCGCTGCGGCCGGGCCGTCCCCTGCTCGAGGGGGCCCGGGTCGTGGGCGAGATCGTCCGCCACGGACGCGCGAAGAAGATCGTGGTGTTCACGTTCAAGCGGCGGCACCGCTTCCGCCGGAAGCGCGGCCACCGCCAGGACTTCACCGAGGTTGCCATCCGAGAGATCGCGCTGGACGGCCGGTCGCAAGACTCCGA
>DATBJZ010000060.1:0-15293 GCA_036556125.1 Gemmatimonadota bacterium
CTGGACGAAGCGGGCGTCGCTGCGGGCGTCGGTCACGATCTCGGGCTCGCCGCGCCGGGCGACGTCGCCCACGATGCCGACGCCCATCGGCAGCTCCAGGCCCTCGAGGCCTTCCGACGCCGGTCCCCGGGCCAGGCGGCAGACGAGGACGTCCTCGCGGAGGATCCAGATCGAGCCGGCCTCGGCGTCCAGCACCTCGAGCACGCGGTCGAAGACCCGCGGCAGGAGGTCGTCCACGTCGAGGGTGGAGTTGAACTCGAGCGAGGCCTGGTAGAGGAGGTCCAGGTGCTCGCGCGGAGGAGCGCTCAGCCCGGACGTGCCTGAACCGGATGCGTGGGAATCCAGCGGCGGCCCCCGTCGCTCGTCGTCCCTGCGTCGCCCGTAGGGCGTGGAATGGGAAGACCTTATGCTGTCCCGCGGCAGGGGCGTCGGTCAAGGAGAACGGGGACGAACCGTCTCCGTGCGCCCACGCTCCGGCCGGGCGGTGTACGGCCCCCGGTCACCTCACAGCGTCAGGGACGGCGTCCGCAGCACGAACCCGTGCTCGTCCTGGCGGAGGTCGCCCAGGAGCAGCACCGACGGGCCGGCGACGAGCGCCGAGAAGCCCCAGCGCTCGCGGATCCGGTCCACGCCGCGGTACAGCGCGGCGGGGTCGCGGCGGGCGTCGAGGAACAGGTCGCCCTGGCGGTCGCCCGACGGCACGAGGTTCGTGAGCGCGACGCCGACCAGGTGGAGGCGGGACCGGCGCACGTGGAGCGCGCGGTAGAGGTCGCGGGCCGCGCGGAAGAGCTCGGGGTCGAGGCTCGCGGGCGCGGGGAGGGTCGCGCGCCGCTCCGCTCCGACCGAATCGGCGTAGCGGATACGGACCCCGACCGTGCGGGCGGCGAGGCGGCGCCGGCGGAGCTCCCGCGCGGCGCGCTCGGTCAGGTAGTGGAGCGTCCCCTCGACGTGGTCCGGGTCCTCGGTCGGCTCCTCGAACGAGCTCTCGCGGCTGATCGACCTGGGGATCCGGTCCGGCTCGACGCTCCGCGCGTCGCGGCCCCACGCCCGCTCGTGGAGCACGGCGCCGTTGGCGCCGAAGAGCGCCTCGAGCACCGGCCGGCCGAGGGCGCGCAGGTCGCCGGCCGTCTCGACGCGCAGGTCCTCGAGCTCGGCGCGGACGGCCGGGCCGGCGCCGGGCAGGTCCTGCAGCGGGAGATCGCGCATCGCGCGGGCCTCCCGGCCCGGCAGGAGGTAGCCGATCCCGCCGGGCTTCGCCCAGCGCGCAGCGGTCCGCGCGGCGACGCGATTCGTACCGACCCCGATCGTCACCGAGAGCCAGGTCCGGGTTCGGATCGCCGCGCGCAGCGCGTCGGCGGCCTCGAGCGGCCAGAGGCTCGCCTCGGCCGCGGCAGCGGCCGGCCGCGGATCGTGCACGGCGGCCGCCTCGGCGATGCGCGGCCCCGAGGGGCGTCTGCGCCGCGCCGCCCGGGCGCGCCGGGCGAACCCGTAGTGCCGGTCGAGTCCCGTGAAGTCGCAGTAGACCTCGTCGAGCGACACGCGCTCGACGCGCGGGCTGAAGCCGCCGCAGACGCGGAGCACCTCCTCCACGTAGCGGCGCGCGACCTGTGCGTGGCCCTTCCGCACGACGAGCTCGGGGCAGCGGCGGCGGGCCTCGGAGAGGCGCATCGCCGCACGCACGCCGCGCACCCGCGCCT
The DNA here is from genome assembly GCA_036556125.1 of Gemmatimonadota bacterium. Taxonomy (GTDB): domain Bacteria; phylum Gemmatimonadota; class Gemmatimonadetes; order JACCXV01; family JACCXV01; genus DATBJZ01. Next base: position 1,698 of record DATBJZ010000060.1, read on the forward strand.
CGTACGAGCAGGACGCGACGACGCCGTCCCCCACCGCGACGGGCTTCCCGCGGAGCTCGGGGTGGACGATCTGCTCGACCGACGCCAGGAAGGCGTCGATGTCCACGTGGAAGAGGACGGGGGTCTTCACCCCGTCAGGATACGATCTTCGGGATCTGTTCGGGAAGAGGGTTTCATCTACGGGGCGATCGCGATTCCCACGATCGGGTTCACGTGGTCGATGCCGGCCACGAAGGTCGCCTCGCCCGTGTCCAGGTCGATCCGGTAGAACAGGCTGTTCCCGGCCTGCCGCAGCGCCGCGTACGCCGCGCCGTCGTCGCCGGCGATGTCGAAGCCCGCGGCCGGCCCGGTGTCCGCCTCCAGCGAACCGACCGTGGTGAGGAGCCCCGTCTCGGGCGCGATCGCGACGAGCACGTCGAATCCGGACTCGATGCCGTAGAGCGTCGTGGACCCCGGCGCCGGCGCGACGGCGTTCGTGTAGGCGGCCGCCACGACGTTCGGGTCCGCCCTCTCGTGCTCGTCGCCGGGCGCGAAGGCGAGGAGCGGGCCCGCCTCGGCCGTTCCGGTCGCGGGATCGATCCGCAGGCTCTGATCGGAGTCCCCGAGCGCCCGCAGCCGATCCTCGACGGGATCGGCCGCCCAGCCGAACGACGTCCCGACCAGTCCGGGCCTGAAGGGAGCGCTGCCCAGCGCGGCCGCGAACCCGAGCGAATCCACGACGTAGACGCGGCTCGTCGCGCCGAGCGCGTAGAGCCGTCCGTCAGCGGGTCGGACGTCGATGCCGACGATCCTCTCGCCGGCGGGGAGGTCGCGGATTCCGCGGCGCTGGGTGACGACGCCGGGCGTCTCGCTGCCGAACGCGAGGATCGTGTTCCGGTCGTCCAGCGCGAGGATCGTGCGGCCGCGGCTCACCGGATCCGCGAGGCCGCCGCCGCCGGAGCACGCCGGAGCGATCGCCAGGAGGCCGGCTCCCAGGCCGAATCCGACGACCCGGGGGCCGCGCCGCAGACCGCGCCGGGAACGGGCGGATCGCCGGCTCAGACGGTCCCCGGCGCGGGCTTCGGCGGCCGTCGAATGACGACGTTCGCGAGCGCCGCGAGCACGGCCGCGGCGAGCACGATCGCGACGAGGCGCGGGGTCCACACGTGCTCGAGCCCGAGCGCCGCGTCGAGCGAGATCGCCCCGAACCCCGTCACCGCAAGCGCCAGCGACGCCGCGGCGTAGACCAGCGGCAGCTCGGAACCGCCTCCCTCCACGAAGAACCCCTTGCCCCGGTGCACGAGGAAGATCGCCGTCAGCATCACGAGGATCACCAGCGCGGGGCCGAACGGTCCCAGGAGCCCGAGCGCGATCAGGAGACCGCCGCCGAACTCGCCGAGCCCCAGCAGGAGCGCGAAGACGGGCGCCGGCCGGAAGCCGAGCTTCGTCACGAAGCCGGTGATCCCCGCGAATCCCGGCCCGCCGAACCACCCGAAGAGCTTCTGCGCGCCGTGCGCGGCGATGCCCAGGCCGACGACGAGGCGGACGAGCAGGAGTCCGGGATCCATGGCAGTCCCTCCCGTGGCGTTTGGCTCGCGCAACGAGCGCGCGCGGGCGGTCCTCCGCCCTCCGTGCTATCTTGCGTGGGCATCTCGCGCAACCGCCGCGTCGCCCCTCCGAACCCTCTTCGTCCGACCTCCCGATGCGTCCGTGGGCCTGTCCAGTCGTGGGCATCCTCGCCCTCGCGTGCTCCACTCTGCGCGGTCCCGGCGCGGACGATCACGCGGGCGACAGGTCGCCGGCCGACTCGGCCGCGGTCGCGGACACCGCCGGCGCCGACAGCCTCGCAGCCGCGAGCGGTCCAGGCGGCCGCTCCGTCCCGATCCGCACCGACGTGCTCGACAACGGCCTGCGGGTCGTCGTGCATCGGAACCCGGTCGTGCCGCTCGTCACGATCGAGATCGACGTCAAGAACGGCGCCTACACCCAGTCGCCCGAGTTCGAGGGCCTGGCCCACCTCTACGAGCACATGTTCTTCAAGGCCAACCGCACCTTCCCGAACCAGGAGGCGTGGCTCGAGCGGACGCGCGAGCTCGGGCTCAACTGGAACGGCACGACGAGCGTGGAGCGCGTCAACTACTACGTCACCCTGCACCGGGACCGCCTGCGGGAGGGGATGGAGTTCATGCGGGACGCCGTCGAGTTCCCGCTGTTCGACCAGGCGGAGCTGGAGCGCGAGCGCCAGGTCGTGCTCGGCGAGTACGACCGCAACGAGTCCGATCCCGACTTCTTCCTCCTGAAGGCCGTGGACTCGCTGCTCTGGACGCCGGAGTACTTCAGCCGGAAGAACACGATCGGCAACCGCGAGGTCATCGCCACGACCACACGCGAGAAGATGGTCGAGATCCAGCGCCGGTACTACCTGCCGAACAACTCCGCGTTGATCCTCTCGGGCGACCTGGACCCGGACGAGGGCTTCCGCCTCGCGCGCGAGGTGTTCGGGCAGTGGGAGCGGGGGCCGGAGCCGTTCGGGGTCCATCCGATTCCGCCGGTGCCGCCCCTGACCGAGAGCAAGGCGGTCATCGTCGAGCAGCCGGTGAACTCGGTGACCGTGACGCTCACCTGGCAGGGACCGAGCGTGGCCCGGAACGCCGCCGCGACCTACGCCGCCGACCTCTTCGCGGCGATCGTCCGGCTGCCCGGGTCCGGCTTCCAGAAGCGCATCGTGGACTCCGGGCTCGCCTTCAACGCCGGGCTGAGCTACAGCACGCTGGCGCACGTCGGTCCGATCCGGATCACGGCGCAGACCACGGCCGACCGCGTCCGTCCGCTCCTTCGCGCGCTGGACCGCGAGATCCAGGCCTTCGACGACGCGGGCTACTTCAGCGACGAGGAGATGGAGGCGGCCAAGAGCCGGATCCGCGTCGCGGCCGTGTACGAGCGGGAGGTCCCGAGCGCGTTCGCCCACACGCTCGGCTACTGGTGGGCCGTCGCGAACCTGCAGTACTACGTGGGCTACGTGCCGAACGTGCTCGCCGTGGACCGCGAGGACCTCTCCGGGTTCGTGCGGACGTGGATCCAGGGGCGGCCGCGGGTCGTGGGCGTCCTGATCACGCCGGACGGGCGCGCCGAGGCCGGGCTCACGCCGGCGGAGCTCCTGTGAGCGCCGCCGCCCCGGGAGGGATCGTGCACGCGCGGCGCCGGCTGGCCTGCGTCGCCTGGGCCGTCGTCCTTGCGGCGGCTCCCGCGGCTGCGGCCGCGCAGGAGGTCGAGGAGCTCGAGGCCGGCGGCATCCCCGTCGTCCTCAAGCGGATCGAGGCCAACGAGGTGATCGCGGTCCAGCTCTTCCTCCGCGGCGGGGCGGCGCTCCTGACCCCGGAGAACGCCGGGATCGACCGCTTCCTGCTCTCGGCGGCGCTGCGGGGAACGGAGAAGTACCCGAAGGACGTCTTCCACGCGCGGCTCGCCGCCACCGGCACGGCGATCGGCGCGACGACGGCGCACGACTACTCGGTCTTCGCGATGCAGACCGTCGTCGAGAGCTGGGACGAGGGCTGGGACCTGTGGACGCAGGCGCTGTTCCATCCGACGCTGCCGCCCCAGGAGGTCGAGCTCGTCCGCGAGCAGCTCCTGAACGCGGTCCGTCAGCGGCGGGACGACCCGGACGAGTACGTGCGGCTGATCTCCGACAGTCTCTTCTACGCGGGCCACCCCTACGCCGTGGACCCGCTCGGCACCGAGCGCGGGCTGGAAGCGGTCACGCGCGACGCGCTGCGGGACTGGCACGCCCGGCGGCTGGTGAAGGACGATCTGCTGCTCGTGGTGGTCGGGAACGTCGAACGATCCGACCTCGAGGCGCGGGTCGCGGCCGCCTTCGGAGGGTTGCCGGAGCGGACCGAGCCGGCGGCGCCGCTCCCGGCCGCCGAGCCGGGCGCGGCGGCGGTCGCCGTCGTCCAGCGCACCCTCCCCACCAACTACGTGCGCGGGTACTTCGCCGCGCCCGCGCTCGACCGCGAGGAAGACTACGCCGCGCTCACCGTCGCGATGGAGATCCTCCAGCACCGCCTCTTCGAGGAGGTGCGGACGAAGCGGAACCTCTCCTACTCCGTGGCCTCGGTGCTCTCGACGCGCCGGTCGAACTACGGCCTGCTGTACGTCACCGCCGTCGAGCCCGACACGACGCTGCGCGTGATGCTGGCCGAGGTGCGGCGCCTCCAGGACGAGACCGTGGACGACGGCACGCTGGAGCAGGCGGCGAGCGTGTTCGTCACGGAGTACTACTCGGCGCTCCAGTCGAACGCGTCGCAGGCGGCGATGCTCGGGCAGTTCGAGGTGGTGGGCGGCGGGTGGGAGGAAGCCGAGGACTTCGTGGACGAGGTGCGGGCGGTGACGCCGGAGGAGGTGCAGCGCGTGATGCGCGCCTACGTCCACGACCTGCACTTCGCCGTGCTGGGCGATCCCGCCAAGGTGGACCGGGCGCTCTTCACGTCGATGTGACCGGACCCGTGCGCCCCGGGAGCGTTCCCTCCGAGCCCGCGATTCGGCGTCTGCTCGCCGCCGGGATCGCCGTGCCGGCCGCGGTCCTGATGACGGCGGCCGCGGGCTGCGGCGACTACTCCACGAACGGGCGGCGGCCCCGGACGGTGGACGTGGACGTCGTGGACTTCGCCTTCGATCCTGCCCAGGCCGCGGCGCAGGTCGGCGACACCGTCCGCTGGACGCAGCGCGGCAACGTCTTCCACACCGTGACCGAGGGCGTCCGCGGCGCGCCGGTGCCGGGCGGCTTCGACGGCGCGGTCTCCGATCCCGGCGACACCTTCACCGTGGTCGTCACCGAACCCGGCACGCTCGAGTACTTCTGCGTTCCCCACCCCGGGATGGACGGACGGGTCGTCGTCACGCGCTGAGGCGCACCGTCACCAGGGACATGACGATCAGGAGAATCGACCATGTGGGCGTCGTCGTCGACGACCTCCCTGCCGCCGTTGCCTTCTTCACCACCCTCGGCCTGGCGCCCGAAGGCGAGAGAGCCGTCGAAGGCCCCTGGGTGGACCGGCTCTGCGGGCTCGAAGGCGTCCAGGTCGACATCGCGATGATGCGGACCCCCGGGGGCCACGGGCGGGTCGAGCTGACGAAGTTCCGCAACCCGGAGCTGGTCGGAACCGAGCCGGCGATCGTCCCGCCGAACACGCCGGGCCTCCGGCAGATCATGTTCGCGGTCGAAGGCATCGACGACACCGTGGCGCGCCTGCGCGCTCACGGCGCCGAACTCGTCGGCGAGATCGTCCAGTACGAGGACAAGTACAGGCTCTGCTACGTGCGAGGTCCCGCGGGCATCATCGTCGCCCTGGCCGAGGAACTCCCCTGACGCGTTCACCGCCGGCCGGGACGCCGGTGGCGCTCACCCCTTCAGGATCCGCGCGATCGCGAGGACCGTGTTCCAGTTCCGGGTCGTGACCGACGCGCCGAACAGCCTGTCGATCCGATCCAGGTAGCCGATCGCCTTCATGTGACGGCGGTACACGCCGAAGACGAACCGGCCCTTCGACCCGAGGACCCGCAGGGACCACTCGCCGCTCGGCGGCAGCCTCAGGGGCAGCGCCGGCCGGGCGCGCGCCGGCCTCGTCAGGACGCTCACGAACCGGACGACGTCGGGACGCGGCCGCTCGGCGGCGAATGGATCCTGCGCCTCGAGGGCGAGGATCTCGCGGCCGTCGCAGAGCACGATCTCGGGCTGGAACGGCAGCCTCCGGAGCAGCTCGGCACGGAACCGCGCCCGCGGTCCCGGCTTCCAAACCACGAACGTCCCCGCGGCCCCGACGTTCACGACGTCGTAGGCGCTCAGGTCTCTCGCGACGAGGCTGGGACGGAAGGTCCTGTACCCGCCGACGTTGACCCCGCGGAGGAAGACGACGAGGGCCATGCGGGATGATGGGCGGAAGCCGGCGGGACGCGCTACGCGCGCGGCGACCGCGCCGGGAGCGCGGGCGTGGATGCGCTCCGGCGCTCACGGGCGGTCGAGGTACACCGTCGCGGGCGCGGACTCGTTCCCCAGCGCGTCGGCGACGGTCGCCGTCACGCGGTGGAGGCCGGGCGGCACCCCGGCGTCGGCCGGCAACGTCCTCAGTCGGGCGTCGAGGGAGTCGGCCCCTTCGGGGCCGTCGTTCACGTCGAACCACGGCGTGAGCACGACCCGCTCGCCGTCGCGGGTGTCGAGGAAGACGCGCAGCGTCCCGCGGTCGAGACCGAGGCCGGAGCGATCCACGAGCACGAGCTCGAGGAGCGGACCGCCCTCGCGCCGCGGCAGGAAGCGCGCGACGGGTGCCGGAAACCGGCGCTGCCGCGCGTCGCCGCGGGGACCGAGCGGAATCACCCGGATCGTGTAGCCGCCCCGCGTCCGGCCGCTCTCACCGCCCTGAACGGCGAAGCCGAGACGTCCGGGGGCAGGCGCCGCCCAGAGCAGGGGCTCCCTGCCGATCGGGAAGGGGGAGCCGCCGGCGAAGACGGCCACCAGCGCGCCGCGCGAGATGTCGCCGCGGACGGCCGGTTCGCGGACGTCGTCGTCCGCGGGCGGCTCGACGACGACGTCGCCCTCCGCCTCGATCAGCAGCCGATCTCCAGCCCCGAGCTCGCGGGGATACGCGACGGGCTCCGAGGGCGGCGTGGCGGCCGGGACCACCAGCTCGACGGTGTCGCGGGGCGCCGCCACGAGGCGGTCGTGCGCGCGCGGGCCCGGAGGGCGGGCGCCGTGTGCCGGTGCGACGGGAGCCGCCGCAGACCCGACGGGCGACGAGGGGGCCGGCGCGGCGGCGGCCGAACGGGTGTCCATTCGGTACTGCAGCGAACGCCTCACGGCGGCGGCGTCGGCGCACCAGCGGATCCAGGCGAACGCGCCCACCACGGCCGCGGCGAGGAGGATCGTCGCCGCGCGCCGCCGCACCGCTACCCCTGGAGCCGGTCCCGCGCGGGCGGCTCCGGCCGCGTCGCGAGCTCCCACGCGATCCGGTACACGAGCTCCGCGACCCGCTCCAGCTTCACGAAGTCGATCTTCTCGACCTCGTCGGAGGGCTGGTGATAGTCCTCGTGCAGGCCGGCGAAGACGAAGGCGACCGGGATCCCGAAGCGCGCGTAGTTGAAATGGTCGCTCCGCGTGTAGAGCTGCTCCGGGTGGTCGGGGGCGTCGAGCGTGTAGTCGAGGGCGAGCCCCGTCTCCTCCGCCGCCTCGGAGACGATCCGGTCGAGCTCCGAGCTGATCCGGCCGGCCCCGATCACGAACAGGCTGTCCGGGGAGTTCCGGCCGAGCATGTCCATGTTGAGCTGCGCGACGATGCTCTCGAGCGGGACGGTCGGGTGAGCCGTGTAGTAGAACGATCCCACGAGGCCGGCCTCCTCCGCGCCGTGGAAGACGAAGAGCACCGAGCGCCCCGGCGGCGGGTTCCCGGCCAGCGCCTCCGCGAGCTCGAGGAGCGCGACGGTGCCCGAGCCGTCGTCGTCGGCGCCGTTGTAGATCGAGTCCCCGGCCACCGGCGCGCCGACGCCGACGTGGTCGTAGTGCGCGCCCAGCGCGACGAACTCGTCCGCCAGCGCGGGGTCCGCGCCGCGCAGGATCGCGACGACGTTCGCGCTCGAATCGGAGAGGCTGGGTCCGCCGAAGCCCGCCATCGGGAACGCCTGGACGTACGTCCCGTCGTCGCCCGCCGGCTCGAGACCGATCGCGGCCAGCTCACTGGCGATGTACGCCGCGGCGAGCTCGGCGCCGCGCGTCCCCGCCTGACGTCCCTCGAGCAGGTCCGACGCGTAGAACGCGAGCCGCGCGTGGAGGTCCGCCGTGTCGATCGCCGCGAATCCGGCCGCCGGCGGCTCGCCCGGATCCGCGTGCTCCGCGGTCGCCGCGTCGGCGGAGCCCTGACCCGCAGTCGAGCTCTCGGCGCCCGGCAGCGCGGATTCCCCGCGCCGGCCGCACGCGGCCGCCGTCAGGACGACGAGAAGGATGGATGCGCTGCGTCTCACGGGGCGTTCTCCAGGTGTCCGAGGTCCACTCCGGGGGGGACGACGAGGACGGGACCTTCCGGGGCCGACGTGGCCACGTGCGCGCGAGCGGAGGAGGACGCGCCGCGCCCCAGCGTCAGCGGCGTCAGGCGGAAGCGCCCCGCGGTTCCGGGTTCCCGTCGGAGTGCGTACACGCGACCGCCTTCCAGGAAGTAGCAGGTCTCGACGCTGCGACGCGGCCGTCCCGAGCACTCGGAGAAGTCCAGGAGCTCGAGCAGCCGGTGCTCCGGCGAGCCGACCGGCAGCCCCGCGAGGCCCGCGGGACCGAGTCGGGCAAGGCTCCTGCGGCCGTAGAACGGCCACGGGAGGAGCGGGATGCGCCGCGTGACGGCCGCCGGGCCGACCGAGTCGGGCCGTGCGGCGAGCGGCTCGTCCACGCCGGCGATGGCTGCCGCGGAATCGATGCCGTCTCCCGCCGGGGAGGGTCGAGCGGCGGCTGGGGCCGGGTCGGCCGCCGCGGCCGCGGAATCCCCGGCCGCGACCGATCGGCCGTCGCCGGCGCCCCCCGAATCCGCGGCCGCGACCGCCGAATCCCCGGCCGCGACGGCGGGATCGCCCGCCGCGGCCGAATCGGCGCGAGCCGGCGTCCCCACCGCGCCGGTGCGCCGCCGGGAGGCATCGGCATCGGCCGCGCGTCCGCCGCCGTGCAGCGCGCAGGCCGTCTGCGCGGCCGCGGCGAGGAGGATGACGAGCGCGGCCGGCCGCAGGGACGGCCGGCCGCCGGAACGGACGCTCAGATGCGGATGGACCTCAGGTGAGGAAGCTCTGCAGGGCGCGCGCCCGGCTCACGTGGCGGAGCCGCGACAGCGCCTTCTCCTTGATCTGACGGACGCGCTCGCGGGTGATCCCCAGGACCGAGCCGATCTCCTCGAGCGTCATCGCCTCCTGGTTGTCGAGGCCGTAGTAGAGCTTGAGGATCTTGGCCTCGCGCGGCTTCAGCGTGTCCAGCGACTCCTGGATCGCCTCGCCCAGGGCGCGCTCGAAGGCGCTGTCGTCCGGGCTCGGGTTGTACTCGTCCGGGAGGTAGTCGAGGAGCTTGTTGTCCTCTCCCGGCGTGAGCGGCGCATCCAGCGAGAGGTGCGACTGCGAGATGGACATGGTCTTGCGCACCTCCTCGAGGGAGATGTCCATCCCGTCCGCGATCTCCTCGACGGTCGGCTCGCGTCCGAGCTCCTGGAGCAGCGAGTTCGACTTCTTGCCGATCCGGTGAAGCGTGCCCGCCCGGTTCAGCGGCACGCGCACGATCCGCGACTGCTCGGCCAGCGCCTGCAGGATCGCCTGCCGGATCCACCACACGGCGTAGGAGATGAACTTGATGCCCTTGGTCTCGTCGAACTTGTGGGCCGCCCGGATGAGGCCGAGGTTCCCCTCGTTGATCAGGTCGGCCAGCGAGACGCCCTGGTTCTGGTACTTCTTCGCGACGGAGACCACGAACCGCAGGTTCGACCGGCAGAGCTTCTCGAGCGCCGCCTGATCGCCCTTCTTGATCCGCTTCGCGAGCTCGACCTCGTCCTCGCGGGTGATCAGCGGGTACTGGCTGATCTCCTTGAGGTACTGATCGAGCGATCCCTCGTCGAAGTGCGACTTCTTCGCCTTGTTGAGCTCGAGCGAGGCGCGGCTCCGCGCACGCGCCCGTGGCGCCGCGCCGGCTCCGGCCTTGGTCGTCCCGGTGCCGCCGGCTCCCGGGCGGGCTCCGTCCGTCGCCGCCGCGGCAGCGGCTCTCGCCGACTTCCCCACCGGCTTCGCCGGCTTCGGCTGGGGCGCCGCCTTCGCGGCAGGTGTCTTGGGAGCGGCTGTCTTCGGAGTCGCTGTCTTCGGAGCGGCCGTCTTCGGAGCCGCCGGCTGCGCACCGGTCGCCTTCGGAGCGGACCTCTTCGGGGCGGCCGCCTTGCCCTTCTCCTTCGACGCTTCGTCGCCGGGCTTCACCACCACCGCACCCGGGCCGCGCCGCGCCGCCGTGGTCCCCCGACGTGGAGTCGCGCCCCCGCGGCCCGACTTCGAGGACCCCGCCGCAGCGGCCTTCGCCGGCGCGCCGCCGGCGGCCGCCTTCCCGTCCCGGGCCCGGCCGGTCCCACCGCGCGCGTCGCGCCCTGCGACGCGGGCCGTCTTGGCCGTCCGCGGCGTCGCGGACGCGCGACCGTCCGTGCCCTGCCCGCGACCCGCCGTTCCGTCGCGGCGCGCGGCGCCGGCGCCGTCACCCGCCCGCCGCGCGGCCGCGGGCCGGCCGTTCCGTGCCCCGGAACGCGGCTTCGCCCTGGATCCGTTGGTGTGTCGCTCCGTCACTTGATCACGCTTCCTATTCTCTGGTACCGAATGTCGTTCAGCGGGGGAATCAGCTCGTCCGACTTCTTCGAGAAGTAGACGATGAGCGGTTTCCCCTTGATGAGCTCCGCGTCCACGAAGCCCCAGTAGCGGCTGTCCGCCGAGTTGTCGCGGTTGTCGCCCAGCACGAAGTACTTGCCGGGCGGCACGACGAGCGGGCCCCACGTGTCCCGCGAGGGGCGGTACGCCGCCGGGTCGTAGCCGGGCGCCAGGTAGGCGCGCTGCCACTCGAAGTGGGGGTCGTAGTCCACCTCGGCGGCGCCCGACGACTGGCGCACGTAGGGCTCCACGAGCGGGCCGCCGTTCACGTAGAGCCGCTTCTCGACCATCTGCACGGTGTCGGAGGGTCCGGCGACCACGCGCTTCACGTAGTCGGGGTTCGTGTCGTACTCCTCGTACGGATCCGGATACTCGAAGACGACCACGTCCTGCCGCTCGACGTGCTCGAACGCCGGCAGCCGGTAGTGCGTGCCCGGGATCTGCGCCCCGTACACCGCCTTGTTCACGAGCAGGAAGTCCCCGATCAGCAGCGTGTCCTCCATCGAGCCGGTCGGGATCTTGAAGGCCTGGATCAGGAACGTCCGGATCGCGAGGAAGAGCAGGAACGCGAAGCCGATCGACTTCGCCCACTCCCACAGGCCGTGTGCGAAGCTCGTGCCCTGGGCCGCCGCGTGACGCACGTGCGCGTGCACGCCGTCGGAGCGCGCCGCGCCTCCGTGAACCGGCACCGCCCCGGTTGCCAGCGGAAAGCACGCGGCGGAGCCGCTGCCCTCGGAGACGGGAGCGCCGTCGGGTCCGACCCACGGTGCGCCGTCGGGCCCGCCGGCGGCGGCGCCCGGCCCCCCGGTCGAGGCCTGCTGCGGCGAATCGAGCTCAGCCATGGGTGTCGATCTGCGCCTTCTGCAGGCGCCCGCTGAAGTCCACGTAGACCGTCTTCTCCTCAGAGAAGAACGCATAGGGCCCCCAGCCCCCTTCCCGGTGGCCGTTGCCCGTGTCCTTGATCCCCCCGAACGGGAGGTGCGCTTCGGCGCCGATCGTGGGGCTGTTCACGTACGTGATCCCCGCCTCGATCCGCTCCAGCGCCTCGAACGCCCGCCCCAGGTCCTTCGTGTAGATCGAGGACGAGAGGCCGTAGCGCGTGTCGTTCATCACGCGCAGGCCCTCCTCGAAGTCCCCGACCCGCACGACCGAGAGCACCGGTCCGAAGATCTCCTCCTGCTCGACGCGGCTCCCGGGCCGGACCCCGGTCAGGATCGTGGGCGGGTAGAACCAGCCGCCGCGGAGCGCCTCGTCGCGCGGCATCTCGCCGCCGATCCGCAGCTCCGCGCCTTCGTCGCGGCCGATCCCGACGTAGCGGTGGACGTTCGTCCGCTGCCTCTCGTTGATGATCGGCCCCATCTGGACGGCGGGATCGAGGCCGTCGCCGATCCGGATGGCGAGGGCGCGCCGCTCCAGCTCCGCCACGAGCTCGTCGTGGATCCCGCTCTGCAGGACGAGGCGGCTCGTCGCGGTGCAGCGCTGGCCCGTGGTCCCGAAGGCGCCCCACAACGCCCCCTCGACCGCGAGCTCGAGGTCCGCGTCGTCGAGAACGAGCTGCCCGTTCTTCCCCCCCAGCTCGAGCGAGACGCCCTTCAGGCCGCGGCCCGCGTGCGCGGCGATCTCGCGCCCCACCTCGGTGGAGCCGGTGAACGCCACGAGGTTCACGCCCGGGTGCTCGACGAGCGGACGGCCCGCCTCCTCGCCGTAGCCGAAGACCACGTTCACGGCCTGCGGGTGGACGCCGGCCTCGAGCAGGATCTCGCAGAAGAGCGCCGCCGTCTCCGGCGTCTCCTCGGCCGGCTTCCAGACGACCGCGTTCCCGCAGAGCAGGGCGGGGTAGATCTTCCACGACGGCACGGCGAGCGGAAAGTTCCAGGGCGTCACGATCGCCGCGACGCCGACGGGTCGCCGCACCGTGAGCGCCCACTTCCGCGGGAGCTCGGAGGGCACCGTCCGGCCGAACAGCCGCCGGCCCTCCGTGGCGGCGTAGTACGCGGTGTCGATCGCCTCCTGGACGTCGCCGCGGGTCTCGAGGAGGACCTTCCCCATCTCCCGCGTCATCGTGCGCGCCAGCTCCTCCTTGCGCGCGGCGAGCAGGTCGCCCGAGCGCTGCAGGATCTCGCCGCGCTGCGGCGCCGGCACGCGGCTCCACGCTTCGAACCCGCGGCGGGCGCTCGCCACCGCGCGGTCCACGTCCTCGGCTCCGGAGCGGGGGAAGATCCCGAGGACCTCGTCCCGGCGCGCCGGGTTCCGGTTCTCGAACGTCCGGCCCCCGGCCGCGTCGCTCCAGCGGCCGTCGATGAGGTTCTGGAAGGTCTGCGGCGCCGCCGACGGGGCGGGCGCCGCGCTGCGCGCGTTCTCGAGCTGTGTGGTCATAAACCCCGAACCGTGCAAAACTTACGCCGTCGTGTCAAGGTCGGTTGCCGTGACGGCACCGCCCCGAAAATGCTCGTACGTCCCCTCAGGCGCGGCCGGCGGGCGCGGGCGCCGCTTCGCCGTGAGCCGCCGCCGTGAGCCGCGTCACGCGCCGGTCGTCGGCCGGCCGCCGGCGCCCGGGTCAGGCGCCGGTTCCGGCCGGATCGGCGGAGCGCCGCAGGCGCCGGTTCTCGCGCACGGCCCGCCGCTCGTTCGCCCGCGCGTGGCGTGACCGCTCCTCCGGGGTGCGGAGCTCCAGGCCCGGCACCGGGACGGGGCGGCCGCTCTCGTCCACGGCGACCATCGTGATGTAGCAGGAGTTCGTGTGGCGGACCTCGCCGGTGAGCAGGTCCTCGGCCTCGATCCGCACGCCGATCTCCATGGACGTGCGGCCCGCGTAGTTCACGCGCGCGCGCAGCGTCACGACGTCGCCGACGTGGATCGGCGACCGGAAGTCCACCTCGTCGATCGACGCGGTCACGGTCGGCCGCCCCGCGTGGCGGCAGGCCACCACGTAGGCGATCTGGTCCGCGAGCATCAGGACGTAGCCGCCGTGGACGGTGCCGTGGAGGTTCACCCACTGCGGCACCATCAGCTGCGTCATCACGGTCTCGGAGTGCGCGACCGGACGCCTCCGCGGCCGCTGCGGCCCGCCGTCGTCCGCGGCGCCCGCCTCGCGCGCGCCGCCCTGCCCCTACGACGTCCGCGGGACGTCGCCCCGGGCGCCGGCCCCGTGCGTCACGATGCGCGGTCCTCCCGGCGGAGACCGTACTTCTCGATCTTCTTGTACAG
>DATBJZ010000061.1:0-13646 GCA_036556125.1 Gemmatimonadota bacterium
CCTACCGCGGGGTCGGCGCCGGGGCGGATTCCCCGGCGCCTGCGGACCGCCGGGCGCAGGACGGCCTCCGAACCCGGCTGCCCGCCGCGCTCCCGCCCGGCGGGCGCTGCCGCGTGCGCGTGCCGCTGCTCGCGCCCGCGGACCCGGGGGCGTGGGAGCTGGCTCTGACGCTCGTCCAGGAGCAGGTGGCCTGGTTCGACGACCTCGATCCGGCGAGCGCCGTGCGGGGACGCGTCCGGGTGGAGGCCGCGCCCGAACGCGCGTCCGGTGCGGTCGCGGCGGCCTCCCGGGGGGAGACCGGATGACCCGCGACGAGATCCTCCAGGGCATCGAGCGGCTGGGACCCTGGTTCCAGTGCCTCGAGCTCCCCGGCGGCATCCCCACCAAGGCGACGAGCATCGCCGGCGAGGCGCTCGACAACCCGGCGCGGCAGTGGGAGGTCGTGGGAAGCTGCCTGCCTGCCGACCTGCGGGGCAGGAGCGTGCTCGACGTCGGCTGCAACGCGGGGTTCTTCGCCGTCGAGGCGAAGCGGAGGGGCGCGGAGCGGGTGCTCGGAGTGGACTCGCAGCGGCAGGCCATCCGCCAGGCCCGGTTCGCCCGCGACGTCCTCGGGCTGGACATCGAATACCGCCGGCGGTCGATCTACGACTTCGGGCCGGAGGACGGGGCGTTCGACGTGGTGCTGGCGCTCGGGCTCCTCTACCACTGCAAGCACCTGGTGCTCGCGACGGAGCGCCTCTTCGCCGTCACCCGCGAGCTCCTGATCGTGGAGTCGGCCGTCGTCCCCGACGGCACGCTGCCCGCCAGCTTCGTCCAGCCGCTGGCCTCGTCCGACTCCGTCCTCCACCCGCTGGCGTACGTCGCGAACCCGCCCGACTCGTGGGAGAGCGTCGCGAACTGGTTCGTCCCCACGCCGGCCGCCCTCGCCGCCCTGCTGCGCTCCGCCGGGTTTCCCGACGTGGAGATCGCGGCGGTGCGCGGCGACCGGGCCTTCCTCGTGTGCCGCCGGGACCCGCAGCCGCCGGACAGCCGCCGGATCGGCCACCTGGCGGCCGAGGTCGAGATCGAGGCGGCGCCCGCCGCCGCCGCTCCCGGATCGCCGCTGACGTTCCGGGTGCGCGCGGTGAACACCGGCGTCGCCACGTGGTTGCGTGACGGCGATCCGGCGACGGGCGCCGGCGCGGTGCGGCTCGCCGCGCATCTGATGCAGGGCGAGGAGGAGGTGGCCTGGGACTGGGCGCGCCTGCCGATCCCCCGAAACCTGCGGTGGGGGGAGTCGGCCTCCTTCGAGGTGCGCGTCGCGGCGCCGGCCGAGCCCGGGGTCTACACGGTGGAGTTCGACGTCCTCTCGGAGCGCGTGGCGTTCCTCGAGAACCTCGGCTCCCGGCCCGCGACCCACGAGCTGACCGTCGCGTGAGCGCCCCCACCGGTCCCGCGGACCCGCCGGCGACACGCGATGGAGAGACGGCGTCGCCCGGCGCGCTCCCCGGGTTCGTCGCCGCATCGGACGCGCAGGCGCCCGATCACGGCGCCCCGGCCGAGGAGCGCCTGGCGAAGGACCTCGATCCCGCGCTCGTGGAGAGCGTCGGGTTCGTGTCGCGGAACGCGGACCTCCTGGCGGTGCCGGTCAGCTCCCATCGCCGCGTGCTCGGGTTCCTCACGCGGCCCCTGCTCCGGCTCGCCCGCTCGCTGCTCGTCCACGTGCACCACGCCCAGACCGTGTACAACCGGCGGAACGCGGACGCGCTCGAGCACCTCGTCGAGGAGCACGCCCGGATCCGCGCGGACCTGGAGGCCGGGGATCGGGTCCGGCGTCTCGAGGGGCGGGCCCTCGCCGCGCGGGTCGAGGAGCTCTCACGCCGGACCGCCGGGCTCGAGGCGGCGCTCGAGGACCTCGCGCGCAGGGTCCCGCACCTGCGCCCGGGAGAGGCGCTCCCCGGCTTCGACCTTCGCGCCTTCGCCGACCACGTCCGCGGGCCCGAGGACGCCGTGCGGGCGCGCCAGCTGCGCTACGTGGAGGTGTTCCGGGACGCGGGACCGGTGCTCGACGCCGGCTGCGGACGGGGGGAGTTCCTGCTGCTCCTCCGTCAGAGCGGGATCGCCGGGGAAGGCGTGGACCTCGACCCGGCGATGGTGGAGGCCTGCCGCGAGCGCGGCCTCGCCGTGGAGCTGGGCGACCTCCTGGAGACGATGGAGGCGGCGGAGGACGGGCGCTGGGGCGGCGTGTTCTGCGCGCAGGTCGTGGAGCACCTCCCCTTCCAGGACCTGGTCGCGTTCCTCGAGCTCGCCGCGCGCAAGCTCCGCCCGGGCGGCGTGCTCGTGATCGAGACGCTCAACCCGGAATCGCTGTTCGTCCACTGGCGCTGGTTCCCGATGGACCCGACGCACGTGCGCCTCGTGCATCCCGAGACGCTGCGGTTCTGCCTCGAGCGCTCCGGGTTCCGCGACGTCGCGATCGACTACCTTCCGGTCCCCGAGCCCGGCCCGGTGCCGCTGCCTCCGCTGGCGCCGCCGGCCGCTCCACGGGCCGGGGAAGGTTCCGCGGCCCCCGCGCTCGAAGGCGAGGCCGGAGTCCGGAACGCCCCGGCGGAGGGGCGGCGGCTGGAGGCCTTCGACCGGGCGACGGCCTACCTCAACGAACGGCTCTATGCCAGCACCGACTACGCCGCGATCGCCCGCCGCGCCTGAGACCGCGGCCACGGCCGCGACGCGGATCGGCGTGGACGGGGCGGACGTCGCCCGCCCGCCGCGCCTCTCCCGCCCGCCGCACGTCACGGTGGTCGTCCTCAACTTCAACGGCGAGCACGTCGTCGGCCGCTGCCTCGAGGCGGTGCTCGCGCAGGACTACCCGAGCTTCGACGTCGTGCTCGTCGACAACGCGTCGCGCGACGCGAGCCTGGAGCGCGCGCGGCCGTTCCTCGCCTCCGGACGCCTCTCGATCCTGGCGCTCGGGCGCAACGTGGGCTGCCCCGGCGGACGGAACGTGGGCCTGCGCTACGCGACCGGCGCGTGGGTGGCGTTCCTCGACGCCGACGGCTACGCGCGGCCGGGCTGGCTCGCCGCCGCGGTCCGCGCCGGAACGGCGGCGGAGGACGTCGGCGCCGTCGCGTCGTGGGTCACCTTCGCCTGGCGCCCCGAGATCCTGAACGGCGCGGGCGGCACGCTGAACCTGCGCGGCTACGGCGGCGACCACGGCTGGCACGAGCGCGCCGCACGGGCGGTCGCGCCGTCCGAGCCGCTGTTCCCGATGGGCTGCGGGATGGTCGTGCGGCGGGACGTGCTCGAGGAGCTGGGCGGCTTCGACGCGGCGCTCTTCAACTACTACGACGACGCCGACCTCGGGCTGCGGATCTGGGCGTCGGGCCGGCGCGTGGTCCTGGCTCCCGACGCCGGCGTGGATCACGACTTCGGCTCCTCCGACCGCGTCCTCGGCACGAAGACCTATCTCTGCGAGCGCAACCGCGTGCGCACGGTCCTCAAGTACTTCCCCCTCCGGCACCTCCCCGGGTGGCTCGCGCGCGAGGTGCGCCTCGCCGAGTACCTGCGCCGGCCGGGACTCCGCCTGCTGCCGTTGCGCGCCTGGGGCTGGAACCTGGCGCGTCTCGGGTCCGTGCTGGCCGCGCGGCGCAGGTTCGCGGCCGGCGCCCGGCGCTTCTGGTCGCGGCTCGAACCCAGCTGGGGGCCGTTCCCGCTGCCGGGTCCGAACAACCTGTCCGTCGGACCCCGGGCCGACGCGCTCGGGCCGCGGGTCCTGATGGACGGCGCGCGCGACGCGGGCCGGCTGTCGCACGGCTGGTACGACGCGGAATGGCGCGGCGGCCGATGGTCGCGATGGACCGCCGGCGACGCGTCGCTCCTCCTGGCGGCGCCCCGCGGCGCGCGCCTGCTGACGGTGACCGCCCGGGCCCGCAGCCCCCGCCCGCTGGAGGTCACGGTGCGGCGCGCGGCGTCGCCGCGGAGCGCCGAGGGCGCCCCTGGCGATCCCTCCAACGGGGGCGAGGGCCGACGCGGACCCGGCGCGTCGGCGGACCTCCACCTGCGCTTCCCGCTCACGGCGGACTGGGCGCGGCGCGCGTGGGACGTGGCGCTCCCGCCGGGGGTGTACGAGGTGGACCTGCGGTGCGGGACCGACACCGACGGGCTGAGGCGGCCGGTCGGCGCGGCGGTGGCGCAGGTCGGGCTCGCCTGATGCAGGCGCTCCACGTCTTCCCGATCTTCGGCTCCGACCTGCCGGGCGGGTCGCAGGTCTACGAATTCCACCTCTCGCGGGCGCTGGTCCGCCGGGGGGTCGGGGTGCGGGCGCTCGCCACGCGGAGCCGCGGGTTCCATCCCGTCTCGGCGTTCACGCTCGACTGGCCGGACGAGGTGGGGGACGCCGGCGCCCGCACGACCGAGGACGGGGTCGAGGTCCTGCGCTTCCCCGGGCCGCCGCGGATCCCGGCCTTCGCCGGCCACGCCGCCTCGGCGCGCGTGCTGCGGCGCTGGGAGCGCGAGGACCGCGCGGCGCGGATGCTGGAGGGCTCGATCCGGCTCCCGGACCACCGGATCCTCACGGCGCTCGAGCGGCCCCGGCGCTACGACGTGATCGTGGATCGCGGCCGCGGGCCGCTGTCGCGCCCGCTCCTGCGCGCGGTGGAGCGCGAGCTCGACGGCGCCGGCGTCGTGCTCACGGGCTTCGTCCCCTTCGGCCTCGTCCCGCGGGTCGTGGAGCTCTGCCGCCGGCGCGGCAAGCCCGTCGTCGTCCTGGCGCTCTTCCACCCGCACGACCCCTACCACTACTTCGCCTCGACGCTGGAGGCGCTGCGCCGCGCCGATGCGGTGCTGCTGCAGACCGACTACGCGGGCGCCCTCCTGGAGCGCCGGCTGCCGGGCCTGCGGGGGGTGGTGGTCGGCGCCGGCGTCGAGCCCGACGAGATCGCGGCGGCGGAGGTGGACGGCCGCAGGTTCCGGCAGCGGCACGGACTCGGCGACGCGCCGCTCCTCCTGCACGTCGGACGCAAGGAGCCCGGCAAGCGCTGGGGCGAGGCCGTCGAGGCGATCCGCCGGGTCCGGTCCGCGGGCGCGCGCCTCGCGCTCGTCGGGCGCGACGTCGATCGCGAGCCGGTGGCCGCGGACCGCGCGCTCGTCCTCGGCGAGCGTCCGCGCGCCGAGGTGCTGGACGCCTACGACGCCTGCGACGCGCTCGTCCTGCCCTCCCACCACGAGAGCTTCGGCATCGTCCTGCTCGAGGCGTGGATGCGCGGCAAGCCCGTGCTCGCGAGCCGCGGCTGCGGTCCGGTCGCCTCGATCGTGGAGGACGGCGCCGACGGGTTCCTCTGCGACGGTCCGTCGGACTACGCGTCCGCGTTCGACCGCCTGATCGCGGATCCGGCCCTGGCTCGCCGGATGGGCGAGCGCGGCCGCGCGAAGGTGCTGGCGCGCTACACGTGGGACGGCATCGCCGGCCGCGTGCACGCGCTCTACGAGGAGCTCGCCGGGCGCGCGGCGGCCGTGCCGGCCGCCGGATGACGGCCGTGCCCCCGGCTGCGCCGGCTGCCGGCCGCCCGCCCCCGTTCGCGCGCCGTCCGTCGCGTCCGGTCGTCAACGAGGCGCCGCCGCCGCGCCCGCGCGTCGCGCGCGAGCTCGCCGGCGCGCTCCCGGGTCTCGTGCGGGACCTCGTCGCCTCGCGCACGCTCCTGCGCACGCTCGTCTGGCGCGACCTCAAGGCCCGCTACCAGTCCTCGAGCCTGGGCTACCTCTGGACGCTCCTCAACCCCCTCGTCCTGCTCCTCGTCTACAGCTGGGTCTTCTCCGTGGTGCTGCGCGTGCCCGTGGACGACTTCCCGCTGTACCTCGCCTCCGGGCTCCTGCCCTGGATCTGGACCGCGGACTCGCTGACGGCCGGGACGGTCTCGATCCTGGCCAACGCGGGGATGGTCCGGCGCGTGTCCGTGCCCGTCGAGGTGCTCCCGGTCTCCGCCGTGCTCGGCTCGCTCGCGCACTTCCTGCTCGCGCTGCCGGTGCTCTTCGGCGCGCTCTTCCTCTTCGGACGCGGGCCGAGCTGGGAGACCCTGGCGCTGCCGGTCGTGATGGGCGCCCACCTGTGCCTCCTCACGGGCGCCGTCCTCATCACGGCCACGCTTCAGGTCCGGTTCCGCGACCTCGCGCTCGTGCTCGCGAACCTGCTCCTCCTGCTCGTGTTCTCGGCGCCGATCCTCTACCCGCTCGAGCTGGTGCCGCCCGAGCACCGGCCGGCGCTCCTCGCCAATCCGCTCACGCTCCTGGTCGAGGCGTACCACGACGTGCTCTTCCGCGTGGCCTGGCCCGACTGGCGCGGCATCGTGCTGCCGCTGTGGATCGTCTCGCTGGCCGTGCTGTGGGCGGGCGCCGCGGTCGCGCGGCGGCACCGCGGCTCGATCGTCGAGGACCTGTAGTGGAGGCGGCGGTCCGCTTCGAGGGCGTCTGGAAGGCGTTCCCGCTCGAGTCGCCGCACGAGCGGAGCACGACCCTCAAGCGCTGGCTCCTGGAGCTCGTCCGCGACCGCCCCCGCGCGGCGCGCGGCTCGCACGCGGTGCTCGAGGACGTCTCCTTCGAGGTCGCACCGGGCGAGACGCTGGGGATCGTGGGCGCCAACGGGACGGGCAAGAGCACCGTGCTCCGGCTCGTGGCGGGGATCGTGCGGCCCGACCGCGGCCGCGTCGTGGTCGGGGGACGCGTCGCCGCGCTGCTCGAGCTCGGCGGCGGCTTCCATCCGGAGTTCACGGGCCGCGAGAACGTGCTCCTCGAGGGGGTGACGCTCGGCCTCGAGCCGGGCGAGATCCGGGCCCAGATGGGCGAGATCGCGGCCTTCGCGGACCTGGGCGCGTACTTCGACCAGCCGGTCCGCACGTACTCGACCGGGATGTTCCTGCGGCTCGCCTTCGCGGTGGCGGTGCGGGTCCGCCCGGACATCCTGCTGCTGGACGAGGTGCTCGCGGTCGGCGACGAGGCGTTCGTCGCGAAGTGCCGCGCCGCGCTGGAGGAGATCCGAGCCGGCGGGGCCACGATCCTCCTCGTCACGCACGACCTCGCCACGGTGCGCAGCTGGTGCGACCGCGCGCTCTGGCTCGAGGGCGGCCGCGTCGCCGCCCTCGGCGATCCGGAGGCGGTGGTGAGCGCCTACCACGGCTGGGCCACCCGGCAGCGGGAGGAGCCCGCCGCGGCGTCCGGCCCCCCGCCGTGAAGGTGGTCTACAACGGGATCCCGCTGCTTCCGCCGCGGACCGGCGTCGGGCGATACCTGGAGCGCCTCGGCGCCGCGCTCGCGGATCTCGACCGCTCGCTCGAGCCCGCGTTCGTCCTGCCCCACGGACTCGTCCGCGGCTGGCCGGGCGACGCGCCCGAGGCGCACGCCGTCCGCGGGCCGTCGCGGCTCGCCTGGGCGCGCATCGTCTCGGCGCCGTTCGTGCGCCGGCTCTACCCGCCGCTCGTCGACGCGCTCTTCCGCGTCAGGGTCCCGCGCGGCGAGTTCGACCTCTACCACGAGACGAACTACGTGCCGCGGCCCTTCGACGGGCCGACCGTGGCGACGATCTACGACCTCTCGCTGGCGCTCCACCCCGACACCCATCCCGAGGCGCGGGTGTGGTTCTTCCGCCGGGACTTCGCGCGCCGCCTGCCGCGGATCGACCGCTTCCTCGTGCTCACGGGCGCGGTGGGCGAGGAGCTGGGGGCGCTCTTCGGCGTCGAGCGCACGCGGGTCGCGGTGACGCCGCCCGGGGTGGACACGGAGCTGTTCCACCCCGCGCCGCCCGCCGCGCGGGGGACGCGACCGGCCGGCGAGGACGGGCGCGGCGGTGTCGCGGCCCTGCCCGACCCCGGCTTCCTCCTCTTCGTCGGGAGCCTCGAGCCCAGGAAGGGGCTCCCGACGCTGTTCCGGGCCTACGCCGGGCTCCCGCCCGCGCTCCGGACGGCGCACCCGCTGGTCCTGGCCGGCCCCCCGGGCTGGAAGTTCGGCGCCGCCTGGCGGCTCGTGACCGAGCTGGGGCTCCGCGACCGGGTGCGCCGGCTGGGGTTCGTGGAGGACCGCGTGCTCGCCGAGCTCTACCGCCGCGCCGCGGCGCTGGCGTTCCCCTCGGTGTACGAAGGCTTCGGCCTCCCCGTGCTCGAGGCCCTGGCGAGTGGAACGCCCGTCGTGTGCTCCGACATCGCCGCCTGCGCGGAGGTCGCGGGGGACGCGGCCGAGCGCGTTCCGGCGGGCGACGTCCCCGCGTGGACCGCTGCGCTGGAGCGGGTGCTCACGTCCGGGGACCTCCGGTGCCGGCTGGCCGCCGCGGGACCCGACCGCGCGCGGGCGTTCACGTGGAGCGCCTGCGCCCGCCGCACGCTCGCCGTCTACCGGGAGCTGGCCGGCCGGGCGTGAAGCCGCTTCCGCCCCACGAGGAGGTCCGCGACGCGTTCCTCGCCCAGCGCCGCTTGCTCGCGGGGGGCCCGGTGCGGACGATCGTGGACGGCGGCGCGCACCTCGGGGAGACCGCGGCGCGGTACCGGGAGGCGTTCCCCGAGGCCGTCGTGTGGTCGTTCGAGCCTGCGCCCGAGTCGTTCGGCCGGCTCCGCGCCGCGTTCGCCGACGACCCTCTCGTGCGTCCCGTGAACCTGGCGCTCGGCCGAGAGCCCGGCGCCGCGACGCTCCACCTGAACCGCGCCACGGGGACGCACTCGCTCTTCCGCCGCCCGGCGTCCGGCCGCCGCTACTACGACCCGGAGGGCGTCCCCGCGGGCCGTACGGAGGTGCGGGTCACCTCGCTCGACGCCTTCACGGCCGAGAGGGGTCTCGAGCGGCTGGACGTGCTCAAGCTCGACGTGCAGGGCGGAGAGCTCGGGGCCCTGCAGGGCGCGGCCCGGCTCCTCCGCGAGGGGCGGATCGGTCTGGTCTACGCCGAGGTCCTCTTCGTCCACCACTACGAGGGGGAGCCGCTGTTCCACGAAGTGGCGGCGTTCCTCGAGGGCCTCGACTACACGCTGTACGGGCTGTACGACCTCGTGTTCGCCCGCGACGGCCAGCTCCGGTTCGCCGACGCGATCTTCATCCCCGCGGCGACCCGCGCCGCGCTCGACGAGTACGAGCCCGAGTACTGAGCGTGGCGCCGGCGCGCTCCCCCCGCCGCCGCGGCTGCCGGCGGCGGACGCGATCCGACGTCTGCGCCGGCGTTCCGGCCGTCGGCTCCGCCGCCGCGTCAGGGGCTACCCTCCGCTGCGAGCGTGGCACACGATCTCGTACTTGATGCCCTCCGGATCCTTGAAGAAGAGAGCGTAGTAGCCCGGCGGGCTGTACTCCGGGTACTCGCGCGGCGGGCTCACGATGGTGGCTCCGATTCCCGTCAGAGCGGCGTGGAGGCTGTCGACGTCGGCGCGGGAGGCCACCTGGAACGCGAGATGGTGAAGCGCCCCGGGTTTCCTGCGGTGGATCGCGTCGTCCACGAAGGCGCGTCGCGGTGAGGTGATGGCGAACGCCAGGCGCGGATGCACGTACTCGACGACGTGGAACTCGTGCGCCTCGATGACGCCCCCGCCCTTCTGCCGAAGATCGAAGCCCAGGAGCGGAAGCAGCTTGTCGTAGAACGGCTCCGCGACGGTCATGTCCCGGACCGTGATCTGGATGTGGTCGATGATCGGCTCCACCATCGCTCCCCGGCTCGAGGATCCCGAGTGCGCCGCCACGGGCGTCCGGCTCGAAGATGGCCTCGCGTTGCCGGTTGCGCCCGACCCGTGGAGGGAGGCTGCGGAGACGCCCGGCGGCTCGCGCCGGGGCGGGTGGAAAAGCGAACGGGGGCGCGAGTCGCGCCCCCGTCGTCGTGTCCCGGCGAGCCGGCGATCAGGTCGCCGGCGCCCCTCCGGCTACGGCAGGAAGCGGTTCCGGTACTCCGTGCTGGCGAGCACGGTGTCGATCAGGACCAGGTTCGATCCGCCGCCGTCGAGCTGGTTCACCCAGAAGGTGAAGCCGCCCTGGGCGGGGGCCCGCCGGAGCATCTCGGTGAAGATCGAGACCACGAACTGCTCGTTCGCGATCCGGGCCTTGAACTCGTTCGTCTCGCTGATGAAGGCGAACAGGTCCGGCCGCGTGATGACGTCGGCGTCCAGCTGG
Source organism: Gemmatimonadota bacterium (assembly GCA_036556125.1). Classification (GTDB taxonomy): domain Bacteria; phylum Gemmatimonadota; class Gemmatimonadetes; order JACCXV01; family JACCXV01; genus DATBJZ01. The sequence goes on from DATBJZ010000061.1 coordinate 10,102, forward strand.
TTCGACCAGTAGTCCAGGCCGGCCTGCGCCGGGGCGCGGGCCAGCAGGTCCTGGAAGACCTGCGTGACGAACGCGTCGTTCCCGGCGGGATCGTCGGGGAACGCGCCCGTGCCGTAGCGCGCGATCCACTCCGGATCCGCGGCCAGCGTGGCCGAGAGGTCGAAGAGGTCCGCGGTCTCGGGGAACTGCCCGAAGAGCGTCTGGAGCGTGGCGAAGACCGGGATCTGGCTCGCGAAGCCCTGCCGGTGCGCGAGCGCCAGGCGGATCACGTTCGCGAAGTTGTTCTGGTACTCGGCGGAGTCGTGGAAGAACCGGACGACCTCGGCCCGCGTGGCGGCCGCGTTCGTGAGCGCGTTCGCCCAGAACGTGATGCCGCCCTCGAGCCCCTCGCGGTCCACGAAGTCGCGGAACTGCTGCATCGCGAAGAGCCGGTTGCCCGCGGGGTCGGCCGCGAAGACGTCGTTGTCCTTCGTCTCCGGGTCCGTCGGCGGGAGGTTGTCCGCCTCGAGCTGGTCGGGGATCCCGTCGGCGTCCGCGTCGCCCGAGACGTCGATCCGCACGGCGAACGCGTCGCTCGTCCCGCCGTTGTAGCTCACGTCGAACGAGCCGGCCACGGTCTCGTCGAAGAGGTTGCCGGCGGCGCCGCCCGCGTAGACGCTCCCCGCGCAGCCCGAGACCGCGATGCCGTTCCCCTCCTCGTTGTTCGGGCCGCCGAGGAAGGTCGAGAAGGTCAGGCCCGAGCCGGTCAGGCCGACCCCCGTCACGAACGCGTCGTCGCCGCCGCCGTGGCTGTCGAAGGAGTTCGCCGTCGGGAAGTCCACGGAGCCGGTCGTGCCGACCACGAAGGCCCGGCCGCACGGATCCACGGCGACCTCGAAGCCGACCTCGTTGGCCGCGCCCCCCAGGTACGTCGAGTAGACCAGCGCGTCGCCGGCGGCGTTCACCTTGGTGACGTAGGCGTCCATCGTGAGGATGGGGTCGCCGTTGAGCGCGGCCTGGAAGGGCGTGCCCGCGGTGGGGAAGTCGTCGGAGGCGGTGAAGCCCGTGACGTACGCGTTCCGGTCCGCGTCCAGCGCGATTCCGTGGCCGTCCTCGTCCTGGGACCCGCCCAGGAACGAGCCGTACACCAGGTCGTTGCCCGCCGGCCCGAGCTTCACGACGAAGCCGTCGGACGGACCGCTGCCCACGGCGTCGAACGTCGCGAAGGACGCGTCGCCGTTCAGCGTGAGGAAGTCGCTCGACTCGGTGACGCCCGTCAGGTAGGCGTTGCCGTCGCCGTCCACGGCGACGTTCAGCACCTCGTCGAAGAACGAGCCGCCGAGGTACGTGAAGTAGTTGAGCGTGTTGTTCCCGTTGATCTTGAGCACGAATCCGTCGCGGCCGCCGCCGAGGTCCGGCTGCAGGCCGCCGGCCGGGGGCACGAAGCCGAGCGAGGCGCGGTCGTTGTCGAGGTCGCCGACCATGTAGGCGTCGCCGCTCGCGTTCACGGCGATGGCGACGCCCGAGTCCTCCTCGGGGCCGCCGAAGTAGCTCGAGAGCAGGAGCGCGTTGCCGTTGGCGTTGAGCTTCAGCACGAAGCCGTCGCGGTTCTGCGGCGGCGGGCTCACGGAGAGCGAGCTCTGGAAGGCGTTGACCACCGGGAAGTTCGTGGACTGGGTCGAGCCCGTGACCCACGCCCGGTTGTTGTTCGGGTCGAGGGCGATGCCGAAGGCCCGGTCCACGCTGCTGCCGCCGACGTACGTGGAGTACTCCGTGTCGGTGCCGCCGGGGTTGAGCTTCGTCACGAAGACGTCGCGCCCGCCCTTCGGAGCGTTGATCACGACGCCGCCGTCGGTCGGGAAGTTCGGGGAGCCCGTCTCGCCGGTCGCGAACAGGTTGCCCGCGGCGTTGACGGCCACGTCCTCGATCTTGTCGAGCCCCGTGCCGCCCAGGAACGTGCCGTACACCAGCACCGGGTCGATCACGAGCGGGAGGGTCCGGTCGTACGCGCCCACGTCGAACCGCACCGCCGCCCCGCCGTCGAGCACGTAGCCGCCCTCCACCTCGCGCCGCCCCGCCGCGGTCTGCTGCCAGATCACCGGCCGCGTCTGCCGCACCTCGCGGCCCCCGACCTCGAGCACCAGGTCGCCGGTCTGCGCCAGACGCGCACGCGCCACGCCGTCGAACGCGAGGCGGATCGCCGATGGGTCCGCGCCCGGCGCGACGACGAGGTCGAATTCGAGCTCGCGCCCGTTGCCGTACCACACCAGGTCCACGCCGCGGTAGATCTCCGTGTAGCGGACGCGGCCCCAGGTCGGGACGTCGGTGCGCCAGGCCGCCGGATCGCTCCCGATGAAGTAGTTGACCTTCCCGGCGAGCTCGGCCTCGCCCGCCGCCGGCGCGTCGGCGCGCGCCCCGTCGAGCCGGAGGCGCAGCACCGTGCCGTCGCCCGGCGTGGCGAAGGCGAAGACCGCCTCGGCCGGCGTGAGGAACAGCGTGTACCCCGGCCGGCGGGCGAGGAAGTCCACCGCGCCATGCGTTTGCCCCACGTTGGGCTCGAACGCCAGGGGCATCCGCCCGAAGGCGTCGTCCACGGCCGCCGGCACGGAGTCGGCGGCCGCGTCGAACGTCACGAACCGGGGGGGCGTTCCGTCCGGCGGGACGGCGTCCAGATTCGGCGGCAGCGCGCCCGACGGCAGCGCGAGCGCGGCCAGCGCCAGCGTTCCTGCGGCCACGAGGCCGCGCCCGCGGGGCGTCCTGGGTTCGGTCACGGGTGTTCCTTCCTCGGACAGAGGGTTTGGGGAAGAGCCTCTCGTTTCAGGGCAGGAAGCGGCCGTGGTACTCGGCGCTTCCGATGATCGCGTTGATCAGCGCAAGGTTCGAGCCGCCGCCGTTCAGCTGGTTGACCCAGAAGGTGAAGCCGCCCGAGGCCGGCGCCCGCTGCAGCATCTCGGTGAAGATCGAGATCACGAACTGGCCGTTCGCGATCCGCGTCTTGAACTCGTTGGTTTCCGAGATGAACGCGAACAGGTCGGGTCGGGTGATCGTGTCGTTGTCCAGCTGGTTGGACCAGTAGTCCAGGCCGGCCTGCGCCGGGGCGCGCCCGAGGAGGTCCTGGAAGACCTGCGTCACGAACGCGTCGTTGCCGGCCGGGTCGTCGGGGAACGCTCCCGTGCCGTAGCGCGTGATCCACTGCGCTTCGGTCGCCAGCTCCGCCGACAGGTCGAAGAGGTCGTCCGTCTCCGGGAACCGCCCGAAGAAGCCCTGCAGGGTCGCGAAGTCGGGGATCTTGTTGGCCTGCCCCTGCCGGTGCGCCAGCGCCAGGCGCACGACGGGCGCGAAGTCGCTCTGGTACTCGGAGGAGTTGTAGAAGAAGCGCGCGACCTCGGCCCGCGTGGCGCTGCCGTTCGTGAGCGCGTTGGCCCAGAACGTGATGCCGCCCGAGAGCCCCTCGCGGTCCACGAAGTCGCGGAACTGCTGCATCGCGAAGAGCCGGTTGCCGGCCGCGCTCGCGGTGAAGACGTCGTTGTCCTTGACGTCGGGATCCGTCGGCGGCTGGTTCGTCG
>DATBJZ010000062.1:0-7476 GCA_036556125.1 Gemmatimonadota bacterium
CGCCGCCCCCCACGCCGCCGACTAGCCCACCCGCCGGCGCCGCCCGGTGGCGCGGGGTGCGCGCGCCGGGGCACGGCGAGGTCCGCGAGCGCGGCTCGCGATTCGCGGGCGTTCTGCTGCCCGCGTCCAGCGCCGCCGAGGCCTCGGCGCTCGCCGCGGAGATCGCGCGGCAACGACTCGCCGCCACCCACCACGCCCGTGCGCACAGGGTGCTGACCCCCACGGGCGCGATCGCGACCTTCACGCACGACGCGGGGGAGCCCGCGGGCGCCGCGGGACGGCCCCTCCTCGACGCACTCTCCGGCGCGGAGATCGTGAACGCCGTGCTCGTGGTGAGCCGGTGGTTCGGAGGGATGAGGCTCGGCCTCGGCAACCTGGCGCGCGCGTACGCGGCCGCGGCGCGCGCCGCGATCGAGGCCGCCGCCCTGACGCCGCTGACCCTCCGCCGCCGGGTCGAGGTCGAGGCGCCCTTCGACCGCGCCGGCGCGGTCGCGGCGGCGGCGGCGCGCGCGGGCGCGTCGGTCGAGGCGGTGCGGCCGGCCGGCCGCTGGCGGGCGACGCTGCTCGTGCCGGACGAGCGGGTGGCGGCTCTCGAGCGCGCGGTGGCCGACGCGACGGGAGGAAAGGCGCGGGTCACGGCCGGCCCCGCCGTTCTCGTGGCCGGCTGACGCCGGGCGCACCGGCCCGCGCCTCCGATTGACAGCCCCCGGGAGCGCTCCGCAAACTCGAAGGGTGAGCGGCATCGCCTTCGATCCCGACACCCTGGGCCGGCTCCTGGAGCGGGACTCCCGCTATCCGGAGAAGGCGTACGTCTTCCTGCTGCTGGCGCTGCAGCGGGTGCTGGCCCGGCTGCCGCGGCCCCGCCACGTGGACGGCCGGGAGCTCGCGCTCGGCTGCCGGGACCTCGCGCTCGAGCTCTACGGCCCGCTCGCCCGGACCGTGCTCGACCACTGGGGGATCCGCGACACGCGCGCGTTCGGCGACCTGGTGTACAACCTGCTCGAGGAAGGCGTCCTCTCGAAGAGCGAGCGCGACGCGCCCGAGGACTTCGTGGGCGTGTTCGACTTCGCCGTCGCCTTCGAGCGGGATCCCTTCGACACGCGGGCCTGACCGCCGCGGCCGCACGCTCGCGGAGGATCGCGGGTTGCACCGGCGCGGCGCGGGGTGTTTATTGGTGCGCGGCGTCGAACGGCTCCCGCCCGCCGCGCGCTTCCCGACGACAACCGACGATGTTCCTGGACGTGCTGAGGAGAGGGGGGACCACCCATGGAGATGGACCACCAGTTCCCGAAGTGCCAGAAGTGCAATGCCGGGATCCTGATCCCGCTGTCGGACTACGGCCGTGACGGGGCCACCATCATGTACAAGGCCTGGGTCTGCTCGAACCCCGACTGCGGCTTCAACCTGCGCATCGACAACGGCGAGATCTCGATCGGACGCACGATCGGACAGTCCTTCAAGTAGGCCTCCGGCACCGGTGGCGCCGCGCCCGGCGCCCGCCCGCCCCGCTCCACTCCCGTCCCCTCCACAAGACCGGGCCGTCCCGCGGCGCCCGTCGGCTCCGGCGCGCCGCCGCCCTGCGCCGCGGCGGGGGCCGGCGGGCCGCACGTCCCCGTGATCCGCGCCGTCATCTTCGATCTCGACAACACGCTCGTGGACTTCATGACCATGAAGCGGCGGGCGGTGGACGCGGCCGTGGACGCGATGATCGACGCCGGTCTGGGCCTCGCGAAGGAGGAGGCGCGGGCGCGGATCTTCGCGATCTACGACGCGCGCGGAATCGAGTACCAGCGCGTGTTCGACGACTTCCTCGAGGCGGAGACCGGGCACGTGGACCCGCGGGTCCTCGCGGCCGCGATCGTGGCCTACCGCCGCGCCCGGGAGGCCCTGCTCGTGCTCTACCCGCACGTCACGCTCACGCTGGTGGGGCTCGTGAAGCGCGGGATCCGGCTGGCGGTCGTGTCCGACGCCCCGCGAATGGAGGCCTGGCTCCGCGTGTGCCACCTGCGGCTCCACCACCTGTTCGACCACGTCGTGACGCTCGACGACACCGGGATGCGGAAGCCGAGTCCCGAACCCTTCCGCCGCGCCCTCGAGCTGCTGGACGTCGCGCCGCACGAGGCGCTGATGGTCGGGGACTGGCCCGAGCGCGACGTCGTCGGCGCCGGCGCCCTCGGAATCCGCACCGTGTTCGCGCGCTACGGCGACACGTTCGGGACCGCCGGGTCGGGCGCCGACTTCGAGATCGCCGACGCGAGCGAGCTCCTGCCGCTCGTCGACCGGCTGCGCGCGGAGCCGGGCCCGGGGAGCGGCCCGAACGGCGCGGCCCGGACGTCGGCCGCGGCCCGGGTGGAGGAGGGGTCCTGATCCGCGGCGTCGGGGTCGACCTGGTCGAGGTCGAGCGCGTCCGGGCGGTCGTGGCCCGGTGGGGCGACCGCTTCGTGCGCCGCGTCTTCACCGAGGCCGAGATCGCCGACGCGCGGCGGGGCGGCGACTTCGCGGCGTCGCTCGCGGCGCGCTTCGCGGCCAAGGAGGCGGCCTACAAGGCGGCGCGGGCGCTCGTCGGCCGGCCCATCCCGCTGCGCTCGATCGTCGTCTCCGCCGGGCGCGGCCGCCCGGCGCGGGTGGCGCTCGCCCGGCCCTCCGCGGCCGCCGCGGGCCTGGTGTGGTGGTGCTCGCTGACGCACGGCGGGGGCCTCGCCTGCGCCGTGGTCGTCGCCGAGGCGCCCCCGGGAGGGGCGGCGTGAGCGGAGGTCCGACGGCCGGGGGCGGCGGGGCGGCAGGACCGGGCGGCGACCGGACCGGCGCGACGGGGTGCGTCTTCTGCGGGATCGCCCGCGGCGAGATCCCGACGAGCGAGCTCTTCCGCGACGAGCGGTTCGTGGCGTTCCGCGACCTCGATCCGCAGGCGCCGGTGCACGCCCTCGTCGTCCCGGTCGCCCACGTCGCGAGCCTGGACGAGCTGCGCGCGTCCGACGCGGACCTCGCGGGCGAGGCGATCCTGCGCGCCGCTCGCCTCGCGCGCGAGCTGGGGATCGCGGGCGGCGGCTACCGCCTCGTGTGGAACTGCGGCCGGGACGGCGGACAGACGGTCTCGCACCTGCACCTGCACCTGCTCGGGGGCCGGCCGATGCGCTGGCCGCCGGGATGAGGACGCCGCGATGAGAACGTCACGATGAGCGCCCCCGATGCGACCCCCCCCGACCTCGCCGCCCGCGCGCGCGCCGACCTGGCCGCTGCGCTCAAGGCCGGGGAACGCGCGCGCGTGGACGCCCTGCGGATGCTGCTCGCCGACCTGCGCAACAAGGAGATCGAGAAGGGACGTCCGCTGGAGCCCGACGAGGCGCTGGCGCTCGTCGCGGCGGGGGTCAAGTCGCGCGCGGAGTCGGTGGAGCAGTTCCGCGCCGCCGGTCGCGAGGACCTGGTGGCCCGCGAGAGCGCGCAGGCCGACGTTCTGCGCGGCTACCTGCCCGCGCAGCTCTCCGGGCCGGAGCTCGGCGCGCTCGTCGAGGAGGCGGTCGCCGCCGTCGGGGCGTCCTCGCCGCGCGACATGGGGCGCGTGATGGGCTGGCTGATGCCGCGCGTCCGCGGCCGGGCCGACGGCGCGGAGGTGAGCCGGCGCGTGAAGGAGCGGCTCGCCGGGTAGCCGTGGACGCCCACACCCTCGCGGTCCTGGAGTTCGACCGCGTCCTCGCGCTCGTCGCCGAGTTCGCCGCCTCGGATCCCGGCCGCCGCGCCGTCCTCCGCCGAACACCGCTCGCCGGCCGTGCGTCCGCCGCGCTCGAGCTCGAGCGCGTGGACGAAGCCTCGCGGCTCCTCGATCCGGCGCAGGGCTTCCCCTTCGACCTCGTGCCCGACGTCGAGGCCGCCCTCCGCGAGCTCGCCCTCGAGGGGTCCGTCCTCGAGCCGCTCCCCCTGCGCGACCTGGGCCGCGTCCTCCGGCAGGCGCGGCTCGCGCGCAAGTTCCTGGGCCGCCGCGAGGACCTCCCCCAGCTGCGCGCGGAGTCCGCCGTCCTCCCGGACGAGCGGCTCCTCGAGGAGCGCGTGCTCGCGAGCTTCGAGGAGGACGGCACGCTGGCGGACGCCGCGAGCCCCGACCTGCGCCGGCTCCGCGGCGACGTGCGCGCGCGGCGGCAGGAGATCCGCGGGCGGCTCGAGCGCATCCTTCGCTCGCTCGCGAAGAGCGTGCTCACGCCGGATCCGACCGTCACGCTGCGCGAGGGGCGCTACGTGATCCCGGTCCTGCGCGAGGCCAAGGCGGTCCTCCCGGGCATCATCCACGACGAGTCGGCGAGCGGCGTCACGATCTTCGTGGAGCCCGACGCCGTGATCCCCCTCAACAACGCCCTGCGCGAGGCCGAGCTGGCCGTGCGCCGCGAAGAGCGGCGGATCCTGAGGCAGCTCACGCACCTGCTGCGGCCGCTGCACCTGGATCTCGGGATCGCGTTCGGCTTCCTCGTGGACCTGGACACGCTGTTCGCGCGCGCGCGATTCCGTGCGGCCTACGGGGCCGGCCGGGTCGCGTTCGACGAGGCCGACCGCCTGCGTCTGCGGCGGGCCCGCCACCCCCTGCTGGCCGCGGCTCTCCGCCGCGGGGTGGGGACGGCGGAGCAGGGCCGCGCCGAGGGAGCCGCGTCGCGCGAGGTGGTCCCCCTCGACCTCGAGCTCGAGCCCGACGAGCGCACGCTCCTGGTCACCGGCCCCAACACCGGCGGCAAGACCGTCCTCCTGAAGACCGTCGGCCTCGCGGCCCTGATGGCGCAGTCGGGCGTCCCCCCGCTCGTCGCCGACGGCTCGTCGCTGCCGTTCTTCGATTCGATCTTCGCCGACATCGGCGACGAGCAGTCCATCCAGTCGAGCCTCTCCACGTTCTCCTCGCACCTGCGGAACGTCGTGCGGATGCTCGACGCGGCGGACGCGGGGAGCCTCGTCCTGCTCGACGAGATCGGCGTCGGGACCGACCCGCACGAGGGCGTGGCGCTCGCCGCCGCGCTGCTGGAGACGCTCACGCGGCGCGGCGTGCGGACGCTCAGCACCACCCACTACGGCGAGCTCAAGAAGCTCGCCGGGTCCCTGTCCGGGATGATCAACGGCGCGCTGGACTTCGATCCCGAGAGGATCCGGCCGCGCTACCGCTTCCTGAAGGGCGTGCCGGGGCGCAGCTACGGCCTCCTCATCGCGCGCGAGCTGGGGCTGCCGGCGCCCGTGCTGCAGCGCGCGCAGGCGCACCTGGACCAGGATTTCCTCGACGTCGAACGCCTCACCGACGAGCTCTCCGCACGGGCGCGCGAGCTCGAGGCGCGCGCGGACGCGGTGGAGCGCGAGGCCGCGGAGGCGGAGCGGCGGATCGCGGAGACGGAGCGCGCCCTGCAGGAGAAGGAGGCGCATCTCGAGCGCGACTTCCAGGACCAGACCGAGCGTCTCCTGGGGCGGCAGCGCGAGCTCCTACGGCAGGTCCGCGACCGGCTCCGGCGGCTCCACGAGGAGGAGCGGCAGCGGGACGTGCTCGAGGAGCTGCGGCGCGACCTCGCCGAGTCGCGCGGAACGCTCGAGGCCGCGCGCCGGGCGGCGGCCCCGCCGGGCCCCGACGTCGCGGTCGGGGATCCCGTCGAGGTCACGGGACTCGGCCTCCGCGGCGAGGTGATCGAGCTGCTTCCCGCACGCGGCGAGGTGGTCGTGAGCGCCGGGGGGAAGCGCGTTCAGGTCCCGCGCGGCAGCCTCGTGCGGATCCCGGCGGCGTCGGCGGTCGTGCGGACCGGCTCGGCGGAGTGGACCGAGCCCGACGACGTCGCCGACGAGATCGACCTGCGGGGACTCGCCGCTGAAGACGTGGCGCAGCCGCTCGCGCGCGGCGTGGACCGCGCCGTCGCCGCGGGCCGGCCGAGGCTCAGGATCGTGCACGGCAAGGGAGGCGGCGTCCTGCGGGAGCGCGTGCGCGAGCTGCTCGCGGCCGACCCGCGCGTGCGCGCGTTCCGGCTGGGGCAGTGGCACGAGGGTGGGAGCGGCGTGACGGTTGCCGAGCTGGCGTAGCGCGAGACTCCCGTACGGCCGCCGCAGGCCCGCCCCGCCTCGCTATACTACACGCTCGGCCCGGCGACCCGACGTCGCCCTGGCCGCCCCACCCGCCGCTCTCAGCCTGCGAGCCATGGCGATTCCCGAGCACGTCCTGCAGGAGATCCGCGAGAGGACCGACCTCGTGGAGCTGGTCTCCGAGACGGTGCCGCTCCGCCGGCGGGGCCGGAACTTCGTGGGGCTGTGCCCCTTCCACCGGGAGAAGACGCCGTCGTTCAACGTCAACCCGGAGCTGGGGATCTTCAAGTGCTTCGGGTGCGGCGCCGGCGGGAACGCGATCACGTACGTCATGTCGCGCGAGGGGCTCGCGTTCCCGGACGCCGCGCGCCGGCTCGGCGCGCGCGCCGGGGTGGCGGTGCCGGAGGCCGCGGAGCCCGGCGAGCGGTCGCGGTGGCAGCCGCTGCTCGAGGCGAACGCCTTCGCCGCGGAGCTCTACGCGCGCACGCTCGCGGAGTCGCCCGAGGCGGCCGCGGCGCGCGCCTACCTGGACGCGCGTCAGGTCGGCCGCGCGGCGCGCGAGACCTTCGGCCTGGGCTGGGCGCCGGCGGGGTGGGACACGCTGCTCGGGGCCGCGCGTGGAGCGGGCCTGGCCGAGTCCGCCCTCCTCGAGGCGGGGCTCCTCTCCCGCAGCGAGCGCACGGGCGGACTCTTCGACCGCTTCCGCGCGCGCATCGTGTTCCCGGTCGCCGACGCGTCCGGCCGCGTCGTCGGGTTCAGCGGGCGGCTCCTGGAGGACGGCGCGGACGCGCCGAAGTACCTGAACACGGCCGAGACGCCGCTCTTCCGGAAGGGCGAGCTCCTCTTCGGCCTGGGCATCACCAAGAACGCGATCCGGCAGCGGGGCGAGGCCGTGGTCGTCGAGGGGAACTTCGACCTGGTGTCTCTCCACGAGCGGGGAGTGCCGAACGTCGTGGCCCCGCTCGGCACCGCGCTGACGGAAACGCAGGCCCGGCTCCTCGGGCGGTACGCGCCGAGGATCGTCCTGCTCTACGACGGCGACGAGGCCGGCCTCAAGGCCGCGTTCCGGAGCGGCGACGAGCTCCTGGCGCGCGGGCTCGACGTGCGCATCGCATTCCTGCCGGCGGGCAGGGATCCCGACGCGTTCGTCCGCGGCGAGGGGCCGGCGGCCCTGCGCAACCTCCTGCGCGAGGCCCCGGACCTGATCGAGGCCAAGCTCCGGGTGCTCCGCGAGCGGCTGGACCTGAGCGGAGTTCCAGCCCGCCGCCGGGCGGTCGAGGTCCTGATGCGGTCGGTGCGGCGCATCCCGGACGCGATCACCCGCGAGCTGCAGGTGCGGCACGTGGCCGAGGCGCTCGGGGTGGGCGTGGACGTGCTGCTGCGAAGCGGGACGCCGCGGCCGACGCGCCGGTCCGGCGCGGCCGCGGGCTCGGCGGACCGCGCGGC
>DATBJZ010000063.1:0-8092 GCA_036556125.1 Gemmatimonadota bacterium
CGAGCCGGCGCCAGAGCACGCGCGGCGGGACCTGGAGCGCGCCGGCCGCCTCGGGCAGCGCGCGCCATCCGCGCCGGAGGAAGGCCCGGACCTCGTCGCGCCCGACGCTCGTCGGCACGCCCGGGAAGGACTCGCGGAGCCGCCGCAGGACCGGCCCGCTCTGGCTCGCGAGCAGCACCCGGCGCTCCGCGCCCCCCTCGCGCAGAGCCGCGGCGAGGGGCGCGTCGACGGCCGGATCGGGGGTCTTCACCTCGAGGACCATCCGCACCCCGGGGAGCGCCGCGAGCACCTCGCGCAGCGCGGGGACTCCGTGGCCGGCGCCCCGGAAGGGCCGCGACCGGCCCCGGTCCGGCGAGAACGCCCAGCCGGCGTCGAGGGCGGCCAGGTCGGGGGCGCGCAGCGCGCTCACCGGCGCGTCCCGTCCGGTGGTGCGCCGGCAGGTCCCGTCGTGGATGACGACCGGCACGCCGTCGGCGGCGAGCCACAGGTCGAGCTCGAGCATCTCCGCGCCGGCGGCGGTCGCGGCGCGGAACGAGACCAGCGTGTTCTCGGGGTGCGTGCCGGCCGCGCCGCGGTGCGCGATCAGCCGGGGCACGGGCGGCGCGAAGAACGGATGCGTCAAACGTCGAAGACGCCGTACGGCGGCAGCCCCGCGCGGACGCGCACGAAGCGGCAGACGTTGTGGACGGCGATGCCGCCGGGCGTCCGCCCGAACGGCGAGCCGTGGTGCGCATGGCCGTGGACGATCCAGTCCACGGACCTCCGGTCGAGCGCGCTCGCGAGACGGCCGGAGCCGAGGAAGGCGTGCAGCTCGGGCGGCTCCCCGGCCAGCGTGTCGAGCACGGGCGCGTAGTGGAGGATCGCGACGCGACGCGGCGCCTCGAGCCTGGCGAGCGCGTTCTCGAGGCGCACCGCCTCGTCGATGCTGGTCTGGATGAAGCTCTTGAGGGCGCGCTCGCCGAACGGCTGGACGGTGACGTTTCCGAAGCCGCCGCAGAATCCCTTGGTGCCCACGAACCCGACGCCGTCGATCTCGCAGACGGTGGCGTCCAGCACGCAGACACCGGCGTCGCGGAGCATCACGGCGAGCTCCTCCGCGTGGTCGCTCTCGTGATCGTGGTTTCCCAGCACCGCGACGACGGGGAGGCCGAGCGACGGGAGCGCCGAGGCGACGAGCCCCATCTCCGCGGGGAGGCCCGTGTCGGTGAGGTCGCCGGCCAGCACCAGCACGTCGGCTTCGTCGCGCACGCTCCCGAGGAGCTCCCGGACCAGCCCGTCGTTGCCGGACCGGCAGTGCAGGTCGGCGACCGCGGCGACCCTCACGCGGCGCTCCCGCGCGCGGCGGCGATCGGGCGGCGAGTCCGGCGAGCCCTCACGCCGCGACCTCCGCGTTGACCGGTCCGGAGGACGGACCGAGGTTGCGCCTCCGGGAGGCCAGGCGCTCCGCAGACGAAAGGACCCGGGATCCCACGTGCGTTCTCCCTCCGGAGAGTCCGAGGCACGGGCCGGGGCACCGCCGCACCCGGGCGGCGTGCTGCTCGCCGTCCGCGACCTGATGTTCAGGGTCAGGCTCGAGGCCGCCGTGCGCAGCCTCGGGCTGCCGCTGCACCGGGCCGACGCCCGCGGCGTGGTCGAGGCGGCCGCGGGAAGCCGCCCGGACGTCGTCGTGCTGGACCTCGCCGACGTCGAGGCCCGGCCGCTCGACGCGATGCGTGCGCTGCGCGCCGATCCTCGCACGGCCGCGCTGCCGGTCGTGGGCTTCGCGCCTCACACCGATGCCGGGACGCGCGCCGCCGCTCGCGCCGCGGGCTGCACGCTGGTCGTCGCGCGCTCGCGGATGGCCGCCGCGCCGGCCGACGTGCTCGCGCCGTTTCTGGCCCGAGCCCGGGCGGGCGCCGCATCCCCCGACCGGAACGACGATCGAAGAACCTGACCGGGGGCGGAGAGCTGTCAACCGCGAGCGGCCGCGGCGTCGATCGGACGCGGAACCTGCACGCATCCCGGAGGCGACGACCCCGCGCGACGCGCCGCCTATGGCCGGCGGTCCGACGGCCGCCTACATTGTCGCCCGCGATGAGCACCCACGCCCTCGACTCGCGCGCACGTGCGACCCCGCTGCTCCTCCGCCTCGGGCTCGCCGTCGGCTTCGCCGCGGCCGCGGCGGTCGCGGCGCAGGTTCGGATCCCGCTTCCGTTCACGCCGGTGCCGATCACGCTCCAGACGGCGGTGGTGCTCGCCGCCGGTCCGGTGCTGGGCGGCGCGTGGGGCGCGGCGGCGATGGGATTCTATCTCGCCGCCGGAGCGCTCGGGGCGCCCGTCTTCGCGGGCTTCGACTCCGGCGCGGCCGAGCTCCTCGGCGCCACGGGGGGCTATCTCCTCGCCTTCGCGGTCGTGCCGCCGCTGGCGGCCCGCACCCTCCCGCCCGGCGCCGGCTTCGCGCGCGCGTTCCTGGTCCTCCTCGCGGCGAGCGGCGTGATCCTGCTGTGGGGCGCCGTGCAGCTCGCGGCCGTCCTGGACCTGGAGCCCGGCCGCGCCTTCGCGCTGGGGGTGGCGCCGTTCCTCGCGGGCGACGTGCTCAAGGTCGGCGCGGCCGCGGCCGCCTTCCGGGCCGCGGGTCGCTGGCCGGCGCGGCTCCGCCTCCGGCCGTAGCCGATCGCGCCGGCGGGCGCCCGCCGGCTCACACCAGAAGCCGCTCCTCCGTCCGCGTCACGAGGATGCCCCGCCGGGAAAGCTCGCGCAGATAGTCGTCCGCGCGGATCGCCTGGTCGGGCGTGCGCGCGCCGGCCGGAACCGACCCGCCGACCTGGAGCTGGCTCGAGATCGCGAGTCCGAAGCCCGTCGTCCGCTCCATCGCGGTGATGCCGGTGGACTCGTCGAAGCGGTCGAGCAGGTCGTAGCGGACCCGGACGCGCCGCCCCCCCCTCTCCCCCTCCCCCTCGACGCGGAGCGCGACCAGGTCGCGCCCGTGACCGAGGAGCGGCTCGAGGACGGCCTTGGTGACCTCGCGCGGCTTGACCCGCACGGAGTCCACCGCGACCGGCTCGGTCGAGAGCAGGCCCAGCTCGCGCAGCACGCGCATCTTCTCGGCGTGCCCGGGGTAGCGGAGCGTCTTGTACACCATGCTCCCGACCCGGCCGCGGTAGGTGTACGGCATCGTCGAGATGCCGCCCGCCGTGATGAACGCCTCGAGCTCGCCCAGCGGCGGGAAGTCCACGCGCTCGAGACCGCTCAGCGCCTCGCGCTCGACGACCTCGCCGCCTTCCACGGCGATCGCCCGGGTCGTGTAGTAGTCGAGCACGCCGTCCAGGGAGTAGACGACCTGGTAGCCGAGCGGCGGCCGCGGGTCCTGCGGCAGCCCCCCGGTGAGGATGCGGACGTGGGCGGGCCTCTCCATGTCGCCGATGCACGCGGCCGCCAGGATGTTGACGAGCCCGGGCGCGAGGCCGCAGTCGGGCAGCACGGAGCAGCCGGCGGCGCGCGCCTCGGCGTCCAGCTCCAGCTGGCGCAGGACGATGCCCGTGTTCCCGCCGAGGTCGCAGACGTGCACGCCGGCGCGCACCGCGGCGCGGCTGACGTCGAGGTTGAAGTAGTAGGGGGTCGCGTTCGCCACGGCGTCGGCCGAGCCGACCGCCTCGGCCAGCGCCGCCGCGTCGGTGACGTCGAGTCGGCGCACGCGGAGACGGTCGTCGAACCCCGCGAGGAAGGCGGGGAGCCGCACGTCCTCCCGGTCGGCGAGCACGACGTCGCGGCCGCCGAACCGCAGGAGGTCGTACGCGCAGGCCAGGCCCTGCCGGCCGGCGCCGAGGACGAGATAGCTCACGCCGAGCCGGCGCGGGCGCCCGCGAGGGCCCCGTCGAGAACCGCGGCCGTCGTCAGCAGGCGTACGCCCCGGGCGGCCCACGTTCCGAGCAGGGCCTCGCCGCCGGGGCGGTCGAGCGCACGGGTGGCGTCGGTCACGACCGCGACGTCCTCGCGGCCGCGCTCGAGGAACCGCTCGACCGCCACCCGCACGCAGATGTCGCGCGCCACGCCGTAGATCACGACGGTCGAGGCGCCGATCAGGTCGAGCACCGGTTCCACGTTGGGGTTGTCGAAGGCGTCGAAGGTCTGCTTGCGGAAGAAGATCTCACCCCGGTGGCGGCGAACCGCCTCCTCCAGATCCCGCCGGGGCAACGGCGTGCTCTCGATGAACAGCGGGTCCACGGGGGAGGTCTGCGGGACGCGCCGCTGGCCTTCGGTCCCGGCGAGGCAGTGCGGCGGGAACGTGAGCTTCCAGTCGGGCTCCTCCGAGATCTCGGGATCCGTGAGGGCGTGGCTGTCCTCGGACCCGAGGATCCGGATGCCGTGCTCCCGCGCGTAGGTCGTCAGCGCGGCGAGCGCCGGAAGGATCTCCTCCGCTCCCGGAATGTAGAGCGGCCTGCCGGGGAGCATGAAGTCGATCTGCGTATCCTCATCCCAGAAAACGACTTCGCTCATTGAATCGAATCTCCTTTCGGGGGGCCCGATCTGCGACCGCGCGAGTGGCATCCGGCGGGGCGGACTCCGCGCGAGCTGCGGCCTCCGTCCTCCGGGGACCCCCCGAACGTTAGCGAGCCCCGCCGGAGGTCGCCAACCGTCCCCCGCCGGTCTCCGGCGCGGGGGAGCGGCGGCCGACGTTCAGCTCCGGAACAGGTTCCGCAGCACGAAAAAGACGTTCTCCTTCCGCTCGCGCAGGCGCCGGTAGAAGTACGGGAACCAGTCCCGGCCGTACGGAACGTAGATCCGCACCGGGTGCCCCTCGCGCGCCAGCGTCTCCTGCCTCGCGCGGCGGATGCCGTAGAGCATCTGGAGCTCGTAGGCGGTGCGCGGCACCCCCAGGCGCTCGGCCGCCGCCCGCGCGTGCTCGATGCGGGCGTCGTCGTGCGTGGCGATGGCGGGGTACCGCCCGCCGCCGATCAGCGCCTCGGCCAGCTCGTCGAAGCTCCGGTTCACGTCCTCGCGGCGCGGCCACGCGATGGACGGCGGCTCCTTGTAGGCGCCCTTGACCAGGCGCACCCGCGCCCCGCTCCGGTTCAGCTCGGCCACGTCCGCCCGGCTGCGGTAGAGATAGCTCTGGATGACGACGCCGCTGTCGGGGAACTCCGGGAACGTCCGGTGGAAGAGGGCCAGCGTGGCCGCGGTGTAGCGGGAGCCCTCCATGTCGATCCGCACGAACGTGCCGCGTTCCCGCGCCGCCGCGAGCACGGCGCGCAGGTTCTCCTCGCACGGACCCTCCCCCCGGTCGAGGCCCAGCATCGTCAGCTTGATCGAGATGTTGGCGTCCACGCCCGAACGGGCGATCTCGTCGAGCAGGCGCACGTAGTCCTCCCGGGCCGCCGCCGCCGCGGCGGGGTCGCTCACGTTCTCCCCCAGGATGTCGAGGCTCGCCGAGAGCCCCCGACCGTTCAGGCCGCGCACGGCCTCGATGGCCTCCGGCAGCGTCTCGCCCGCGACGAACCGCCTCGCCAGGGCGAACGGGGGCCGGATCACGCGACCTCCACCACGATCTTCCCGAACTGCTCGCCGGACTCGAGCCGCTCGAGCGCCTCGCCGGCGCGGTCGAGCGGGAACACGGAATCCACCGCCGGCCGCAGGCGCCCCTCGCCGATGCGGCGGAGGAGCGCCAGGAAGTCGGCGCGGCTCCCCATCGTCGAGCCGAGCACGTCCACCTGCTTCCAGAAGATCCGATGGAGGAGCGCAGGCGGATCGAACCCGGTCGTCGCGCCGCAGACGACGACCCGGCCGCCGCGCGCGACCGCGTCGAGGCTCGTGGCCCACGTGGCCCTGCCCACGCTCTCGACGACCACGTCCACCCCGCGCTTGCCGGTCCAGTCGCGCACCGCCGCCAGCACCTCGTCACGGCCGCGGCCCGCGGCGCGCTCCGCCCCCAGCTCGAGGGCGCGCGCGAGCTTCTCCGCGGACGACGAGGTCGCGAGCACCCGGGCTCCCGCGTCCACGGCGACCGCGAGCGCGGCGGTGGCGACGCCGCCGCCGATCCCGTGGATCAGCACGGTCTCCCCGGCCCGGAGCCGGCCCCGGACGCGGAGCATCCGCCACGCCGTCAGAAAGACCAGCGGAAACGCCGCGCGCTCCTCGCGGGAGAGGCGCTCGGGCGCGGGGAAGACGTTCGCGGCTGGAACCGCGACCAGCTCGGCGAGCGTACCGTCGCGGTGCTCGCCCAGCAGCGCGTAGCGAACGCAGAGTCCCTCCTGGCCGGCGAGGCAGAACTCGCACCGCCCGCAGGAGAGTCCGGGGTTGAGGACGACGGCGTCGCCGGTCCGCGGGGGAGCGCCGTCGAACCGCAGGGACGCGAGAGCGTCGGCGGCGCCGGGGCCCAGCGCCGCGAGCTCGCCGGCGCCGTCCGCGCCGAGGATGCGCGGGAAGGCGATCGGGACCCCGGGGATCCCGCGGCGCACCCAGAGGTCGAGGTGGTTGAGGGCGGACGCGCGGAGGCGGACGAGCACCTCGCCCGGGCCGGGGCTCGGATCCGGGCGCTCCCCGATGCGGAGCGTCTCGGGGCCGCCGTGCCCGACGAGGAAGGCGGCCTTCAGACCTCGAACTCGCCCGCTTCGAGGATCTCCCGGATCCGGTACAGGAACCGGTTCCCCGTGACCCCGTCGATCACACGATGGTCGTAGGAGAGCGACATCAGCATCACCGGCCGGATCGCGATCGTGTCGCTCCCGTCCACCTCGAGCACCACCGCGCGCTTCCGGATCTCTCCCATCCGGAGGATGCCGAGCTGCGGCTGGTTGATCACGGCGAAGCCGACGAGGTTCCCCTCCCTGCCCGGGTTGGAGACGGTGAACGTGCCGCCCTGCAGGTCCTCGAGTCGGAGCTTCCGCTCGCGCGCCCTGGCGCCCAGCGCCTCGACCTCGCGGGCGATCCCGCGCAGCGACAGCCGGTCCGCATTCCGCACGACGGGGACCACGAGGCCGCCCTCGGTGTCCACCGCCACGCCGACGTGGACGTCGCGGCGCAGCACGAGCGAGTCGCCGGACACGGCGGCGTTCATCTGCGGGACGTCCCGCAGCGCGCGCACGGTCGCGGCGATCACGAAGTGCAGGAAGGTCAGGTTCACGCCCTCCGCGTCGCGGAAGGCGCGCTTCTTCGCGTCGCGCAGCGCGGAGACCCGCCCCATGTCGATCTCGGCCATCGTGTAGACGTGGGGCGAGACCGCCTTGGACCACACCATGTGCTCGGCGATGATCTTCCGGCGCTTGGAGAACGGCTCGACGCGGTCGCCCTCGGCCGGCTCCACCGCCGGCGGCGTGTACTCGCGGAGCTCCAGGCCCGGCCGTCCAGGCGCGGCGGCCGACGCCCCGTCGGATCGCTCCGCGCGAGGAGGGGCGGCGAGACGCTCCGCCTTCGCGGACGCGCGCGGCGCCGGCGGAAGCGCCATCGCTTCGGACTCGACCCCGAGCTCGTCGCCGTACGCCTCCACGGGCGGCGCGGCGTCCATCCCGGCGGCGGCCAGGTGGCGCAGGACGTCGTCCTTGGTGACGCGTCCGCCGACGCCGGTGCCGGGGATCTCCGAGAGGTCGAGATCGTGCTCCGCGGCCATGCGGCGGACGACCGGCGTGATGCGGCGCTCGCCTCCCGGCCCGCCGTTCCCGTCACCCGTTCGGACCGCCCGGCGCTCACGCGCCCCCGCGACCCGTGCCTCGTCGAGCGCGACGCCGGGCCGGGCGCGGGCGGAGCTTCGCCGCGCGGTCGCCCCCTCGGCGCGCGCGGCGGCGGCTCCCGGCGGCGCGGGGCGCGCAGGGGGCGCCGCGGCCGGTGCGGCGCGTGAGGGCTCGCCGTCCGATGGGGGCCGCGCACCCGCGCCGGCACGGGCGGCGGTCTGCGCGGGCGGCTCGGGCGACGGGCCCGCCGGCCGCTCGAAGCGCGGCGGGGGCGCGGCCGGGGTGCGGGGCCGCGCCGGGGCCGGGGCCGCCCCGGGCGGAGAGGCCGCAGCCGTCGAGCCCGCGGGCTGCGCCGCGGCCGGTCCGGCGGCCGCGCCGACCCCGGCTTCGGCGATCTCGCAGAGCACGGCGCCGATCTCGACCGTGGCGCCCTCGGGCACCAGGATCCG
>DATBJZ010000064.1:0-17000 GCA_036556125.1 Gemmatimonadota bacterium
TCACGGTCGCGATCGCGCCGCTCCTCCTCGGGGAGCGGCCGGGACCGAGGGTCGCAGGGGCGGGCGCGGCGATCTTCGCGGGGATCGCGCTCGTCGCGGCGGCGCAGGAGGGCCAGCGGCGGCGGGCGAGGGCGGCGGTGGTCGGCGGGGACCTTCGCGCGTAGCTCGCCCCAGGCCAGGGGGAATCGCGGCCGTGCGAGACGGGGCTACTCCAAGGCTCCCTCTTCTCCGTGGCCGGGGTGCGAAGCGGCGGACTCCCCGCCCAGCGCGGCGCGAAGCGCGGCGGCGACCGCCTCGGGCGCGAATCCCCGCCGCGCCAGATAGCCCGCGAGCCGCCGCCGGCGGGCGACCGGATCGTCGTCGCGCATCAGGGACAGGCGCTTCCGCGCGAGCCGCTCCGCAGCCTCGGTCTCGCTGATCCCCCGCTCCTCGTAGACCTCGTCGATCGCGGCGGCGGCGAGGTCGGATCCGATTCCCTTCGCCCGCAGACCGCCCAGGATCCGCCTGCGGCCCTGGGGATTGACCGCGAGGCGGTCACGGACGAAGAGGCGGGCGTAGCGCTCGTCGGAGACGAGGCCGGCGCCCTCGAGCCGGTTCAGCTCGGCGTCGATCGCCTCGCGCGAGAAGCCCCGGCGGCGGAGGCGCCGCGCCAGCTCGCGACGGGCGTGCTCGCGGCGCGCGAGGATGTCGAGCGCGACCTGGTGGATCTCGGCCGGCGCCGGGCTCGCGTCCTGACGGTTGCGATGCCTGCCGTGACGGTCCGACGCGCGCCGCGCGGGAGTTCGCTCAGGGTTCGGATCCACGGCGCGGCCGGGGCCGGGGCTCGAGGGCGATTCGCGAAGCCGCGGGAGGTGCGGCTCTAGCGCTTGGCCGTCGAGCGGGACGAGTCGGACCGGCCCCCGATCGGGAGCGGCCGTGACGCGTCCAGCCGCGGCGCCGACACGGACGGCGTGCGAGAAGCCGCCGCGGCGCGCTCACCGTTGCCGGTTGCCTCCGCCTTCGTGCCGTTGCCCTCGGCGTGCATACCCGTGGCCGGTGGGGCCGTCGCTCCATCCCCGACCGGGATTCCGGCCGCCGTCGCCGCGGCTCCTGCGTCTCCTTCCTTGAGCATCCCGAGTGCGCGCTTCACGTCGCGCTCGATCGCGGCCGTGATGTCGGGATTGTCCTTGAGGAACGCGCGCGTGTTCTCCCGGCCCTGGCCAAGCCGCTCCTCGCCGTAGGAGAACCACGCTCCGGACTTCTCGATCACGCGATTGTCGACGCCGAGATCGAGCAGCAGGCCCTCGCGGGACGTCCCCTCGCCGAACAGGATGTCGAACTCCGCCTGCCGGAAGGGCGGCGCGACCTTGTTCTTGACGACCTTCACGCGCACCCGGTTGCCGGTCGACGTTTCGCCGTCCTTGATGGCGCCGATGCGGCGGATGTCGAGCCGCACCGACGCGTAGAACTTGAGCGCGCGACCGCCGGGAGTCGTTTCCGGCGAGCCGAACAAGACGCCCACCTTCTCCCGGATCTGGTTGATGAACACGACCGCCGTGTTCGAGCGCGCGATCGCGGCGGTGAGCTTGCGCAGCGCCTGCGACATGAGACGCGCCTGCAGCCCCACGTGCGAGTCGCCCATCTCGCCCTCGATCTCGGCCTTGGGCACGAGCGCGGCGACCGAGTCGACGACGACCACGTCCACCGCGTTCGAGCGCACCAGCACCTCGGCGATCTCGAGCGCCTGCTCGCCGGTGTCGGGCTGGGAGACGAGCAGGTTGTCGACCTGGACGCCGAGCTTGCGCGCGTAGTCGGCGTCGAGCGCGTGCTCGGCGTCGATGAAGGCGGCGATCCCGCCGTTCCGCTGCGCGTTGGCCACCACCTGCAGCGCGATCGTCGTCTTGCCCGAGGACTCGGGGCCGAAGATCTCGGATACACGCCCGCGCGGGATGCCGCCCACGCCGATCGCCGCGTCGAGATTCAGGGCGCCGGTCGAGATCGCCTCGACCCGGATCCTCTGGTCCGCCCCCAGCCGCATGATCGAGCCCTTCCCGTGCTGCCGCTCGATCTGGGTGATCGCCAGATCCAGGGACCTCGACTTCTCCTCTCGCTCCTTGCGGTTCTCCTCCATCGGTCCTCTTCGCCGGGTGGCGGGCTGGGGAATCACGTCGGGCGGCGTTGGTTGGTCCGAGGGAACGCGGCCTGCCAATCCGCCGCAATGCTCCGCGGCGGGCGCTGGACCGCGCTCCGATCCGGGCCGCGGCGTTCAGGTCGAGTCGAGCGTCACCGGGCGCGCCGGGAGACCAGCCGGAGTGGACGGCCGGCTCCCGCGCGCCTTCGCGCGCCGCCGCTCAGCGGTGCCCGTTGGGGTCCGGTGCGGGGCGCGCGCTGCCGAGGAGCGGTAGCTCCATCTGCCCCGCCCGCACCTGCTCGAGCAACTCGCGGACCGCGTGCCTCACGAGCCACGCGTGAGACCGGTCCGCGCGCCGCGCGAGCTCCCTGAGCCCCGCGTACTCCTCTTCCTCGAACGAAACCGTGATCCGGTGCATCGCGGTGAGAGTCGCACCGCAATCCGGCGCTGTCAAGGACTTTCGGAATCTGATCGGTCGCAGGCCCGAAGTGCAAGGGGTTCGAAGCGAGTGGCGTGGATCTCCGCCGCCTTCCGTGCAACCCGAACCCCGTCCATCTTCGCCGCGATGCCTCGCCAGAGTCTCTGGAGTCGTCTGCGACAGGCCCGGCTCCCGCGCGTCCTCCTCATCTACCTGGGCGCCGCCTGGCTGATGGTCCAGGTCACGGACAGCCTGCGGGACGCCTTCGGCTGGCCGGCGTGGGTGTCGCAGGTCGTGATCCTGCTGCTCGCGATCGGGCTCCTCATCATCTCGGCCACCGCGTGGGTGCAGTCCAGGCCCGGCGCGGCCGAGCGCGCCGCCCGCGAGGAGATCCCCGGATCGTGGGAAGTGGATCTCGGCGACGTCCGTGAATCCGTCGCCAAGGGCCGGCTCCCGCACCTCACCTGGGCCCGCGCGATCCTCGGCGGCGTCGTCGCCTTCTCCCTGCTCTTCGGGCTGGCCGGCGCGTGGGTGCTCCTGGGCGGCCGTCCCGGCGGCGCGGTGGCGGGCGAGCGGACGATGCTCGCCGTGCTGCCCTTCGAGAACCTGGGAGCCGCGGAGGACGAATACTTCGCGGACGGCCTGACCGAGGAGATCACGGCGCGCCTGGCCGGGATCGAGCGTCTGGGTCTCATCTCGCGGACCAGCACGCTCCAGTACAAGAACACGACCAAGCCCATCCCGACGATCGGCGAGGAGCTGGGGGTGGAGTACCTGCTGGAGGGGACCGTGCGCTGGCAGCCGGCCTCCTCCGGGACGCGGCGCGTGCGCGTGACGCCGCAGCTCATCCGGGTCGAGGACGACAGCCACGTCTGGGCCAGCGTGTACGACGAGAGCGTCACCGAGATCTTCGACATCCAGTCGGACATCGCCGGTCAGGTCGTGAACGCGCTCGACCTCCATCTGGGCGACCCCGAGCGGCGCTCTCTCGAGGCCCGCCCGACCGGGAACCTCGCCGCCTACGACGCATTCCTGCGCGCCAACGACCTCGTGTACAACTACCGCAAGCCCGAGGACATCCGTCTCGCGGTCTCTCTGCTCGAAGAAGCCCTCGAGCTGGATCCGGGCTTCGCCCTCGCGTGGGCCCGCCTCTCACGCGCGCACACGCACCTCTACCATTTCTCGGTGGACCGGACGCAGGCGCGGCTGGCCCTGGCGCGTCGCGCCGCCGACGAGTCGCTGCGGCTGGCCCCCGACCTCGCCGATGCGCACGTGGCGCTCGGTTACTGGCACTACCAGGGACAGCTCGACTACGACCGCGCTCTGCAGGAGCTGAAGGTCGCCCGCAGTCTTCAGCCCAGCAACGTGGATGCGATCCAGGCGATGGGGTTCGTGCAGCGGCGGCAGGGCCGCTTCGACGACGCCCTGGAGAACATCCGCGAGGCCGCGCGGCTCGACCCTCGATCCAGCACCGGGACGCGGGAGGTGGCCGTGACGCTCTTCGTGATGGGCCGGTACGACCAGGCGGAGGAGGCGCTCGAGCGGTCCCTGGTCCTCGGCCCCGGCAACGTTCACGGGCTGCTGTACGGGGTCTTGCTATCGCTGGCCCGGAACGACCTGGAAGGCGCCAGGCGGGCCGCGGAGAGGGGGTTGCGCGAAGGCGGACGCAGCTTCGCAGGCCACCTCGCGTCGATGACAGGCGCGGCTCTCTACGCACGGATTCTCGGCGAGGACGCCCTCGAGGGCGTGCTCGATCTCGCACCCGCGGACTTCCAGCGCGACTCCGTCGAGTACTGGCTCACGCTGGCCGACGTGCACCGGTTCCGGGGAAGCCACGAGCTCCAGCACGCCTTCGCCGACTCCGGGCGGGCCCTCCTCGAGCGCAAGCTCGCGGAGGAGCCGGACGAGCCGAGCTTCCACAGTGATCTCGGATCCGCGTATTTCCTGCTGGGCGAGGAGGCATCCGCGCTGCGCGAAACTCGCCGGGGCGTCGATCTCAGGCCGCTCTCGAAGGACGCCCTCTCGGAGGCCGTCTGGCACCTGGCGCTCCTGTTGTCGCGCCTCGGACACTCCGAAGCGGCGGTGACAGAGCTGGAGAAGCTGGTGTCCCGGCCGGGGCCCATCACGGTCGGGCTCCTGCGCCTGCATCCGGAGCTGGAGCCGCTGCGGGCGAACGCGCGATTCCGGCGGCTGATCGAGGAGGACGCCGCCTAAAGCGCAGGCGGCCTAGCGGCGGGGAACGGCCGCCTCCTGCGCAGCCGCGACCGTCAGGCTCTCGTCGGCTCCCCCCTCCCGAGAACGTCCGTCGGCGCTCCGCTCTCCGCCGCCTTCCCGACCGTCCCTGCCGACCGTCCCCCGCGCCGGCACCGGCCGCGATCCTCGCGGCCACGGCGCGAACTCCCGATCGCACGTGATGATCCGCGCCCCGCGCTGGTGGGTGACGTACGCCCAGGCCCACTGGATCATCACGATCAGGCGGTTCCGGAAGCCGATCAGGAAGGCGATGTGGACGACGACCCACGCGAGCCAGGCGGGCATCCCCCACAGCTTGAAGCCTCGCAGGTCGGCCACGGCGGCGGCCCGCCCGATCGTGGCCAGATTCCCCCGATCGCTGTAGCGGAACGGCCGCGAGGGCTTCCCCGCGATCCGCAGGCGGATCGTCTCGGCGGCGTGACGCGCCTGCTGCATCGCGACGGGGGCGACGCCGGGCAGCGGCTCCCCCTTCCTGTCCTTGAAGAGGGCGAGGTCGCCGATCGCGAAGGCCTCGGGGTGGCCGGGAATCGAGAGGTCCGGCTCGACCGGCACGCGCCCGAAGCGGTCCAGCGGCACGCCGAAGGTGCGCGTCACGGGAGAGGCGACGTTACCCGCTGCCCAGAAGACGTTCCGGGCGGCGATGCGCTCCTCCCCGATCGCGACTCCGCGCTCGTCCACGCCGGTCACGATCGCGTTCGTGCGCACCTCGACGCCGAGCTTCCGCAGCGACTTCTCGGCCTCGCGGATCAGCTTGGGGGGGTAGGTGGGGAGGATGCGGGGGCCGCCCTCCAGCAGGATGACCCGCGCGGTTCGTGGATCGAACGCGCGGTAGTCGTGGCGGACGGTGCGGCGCGCGAACTCGCTCATCGTGCCGGCCAGCTCGACGCCCGTCGGTCCGCCGCCCACGATCACGAACGTGAGCAGCTCCCGCTGGAGCCCGGGATCCTCCTCGCTCTCGGCCAGCTCGAACGCCAGCAGGAAGCGCTGCCGGATCTCGCGGGCGTCGTCCAGGGTCTTGAGCCCCGGGGCGAACCTCTCCCACTCGTCGTGCCCGAAGTAGGAGTGCCGCGCGCCGGTCGCGAGGATCAGGTAGTCGTACGGGCACTCGCCGTCGAGGAGCCGGATGCGGCGCCGCTCGAGGTCCACGCCGGTCACCTCGGCCAGCACGACGCGCGTGTTCCTCTGCCTGCGGAGGATCGAACGGATGGGCTGTGCGACGTCCGCCTCGGCGAGGAGAGCGGTCGCGACCTGGTAGAGCAGCGGCTGGAACAGGTGGTGGTTGTTCCGGTCCAGCAGCTTGATTCGAACGGGAGCGTTGCGGAGAGCGCGCGCCGCGAAGAGGCCTCCGAACCCGCCGCCGACGATCACGACGCGCGGCAGGCCTCCGTCGGACCGCCAGGCCTCGGCGCCGAACAGTTCCTCGGCGGCAGCCGCCACCCGGTCGCGCCGGCCCCCGAGGGTGCCAGGCGGACGGCCCTCGTAGGTCACGGCGCCTGAGGCGCGGGCCGGATCAGGTTCAGGAACT
Organism: Gemmatimonadota bacterium; assembly: GCA_036556125.1. Taxonomy (GTDB): domain Bacteria; phylum Gemmatimonadota; class Gemmatimonadetes; order JACCXV01; family JACCXV01; genus DATBJZ01. The sequence continues at coordinate 6,307 of DATBJZ010000064.1, forward strand.
CGGCCCGCGTCGGCGGATTGCTGCGGAAGAGCCCGAGCATCGCCGACGTGATGGCGGTCGAGTGCTGCTTCTCCACGCCGCGCATCGTCATGCACAGGTGACGGGCCTCGACCACGACGCCGACGCCCTTCGGCTGGAGCGCCTCCATCAGGGTCTCCGCGACCTGTGTCGTGAGCCGCTCCTGCACCTGCAGCCGGCGCGCGAAGACGTCCACGAGGCGCGCGATCTTGGACAGCCCGAGGATCTTGCCGCTCGGCAGGTACGCGACGTGGGCCTTCCCGAACCAGGGGAGGAGGTGGTGCTCGCACAAACTGTACAGCTCGATGTCCTTCACGATCACCATCTCGTCGTAGCGCTCCGTGAAGAACGCCTCGTTCAGGATCGTCTGCACGTCCTGATGATAACCGCGCGTCAGTTCGCGGAAGGCACGGGCGACTCGGGCCGGCGTCTTGAGCAGCCCCTCGCGTTCCGGATCCTCGCCGATTCCGCGCAGCAGCGCGGCCACGTGGGTCTCGAGCGGATCCACGGCGGGCGCCCGCACGTCCGCGGATCCGCTCCGGTCGCCGTCCGCTGACGCGCGCACGAGCGCTTTCCCACCGCGCGTCCTGACGAGGCGCGACGGCACGCCGGCGCCCGCGCGGCCGGCATCGGGAGCCGTTCGACCGCTGCCGGCCGGCCGTGTGCCGGAGCCGGTCGGTCGTGCTCCGCCGAGACCGAGGCGATCCGAGTCGTCACGGGGCAGCCCTACCGCCTTCCCCCCGCGCGTGCGCACCAGGCGTGGCAGGCGGCTCTCGTTGCCGCCCGATGCGCCGCGCTCCGCGCTCCGAGCCGGCGCCTTCACGCCCCGCCGACCCCGCTCCCCCTGCTCCTTCGGATCCCGCGCCATCAGCCGCGCCTCTCGATGAGCTCGACCTCGATTCCGTCGGGATCCTTGATGAAGGCGATCCTCGGCCCTCCGTCGGTCACCGTGTAGGGCCCGCGCGAGAACGGCACTCCGAGCCCGTCGAGGCGCTCGCGTTCCCGATCCAGGTCGCCCACCGCGACGGCGAAGTGGCCGAACTGGTTTCCCAGGTCGTAGCTCCGCCCGTCGTGGTTGAAGGTGAGCTCGATCTGGTGGGTTCCCGCGCCGTCGCCGAGGAAGACCAGGGTGGCGTCGGCGCGATCGAGCACCTTCCGTCCCTCCTCGCGGAGGCCGAGCACGTCCCGGTAGAACGCGACCGACCGATCGAGGTCCTTCACGCGGATCATCGTGTGCAGGAGCCTGCTCAAGACGTCCTCCTCCGCCTGCGTCCGTCGTTGAGTCCGCCGCCGCGTCGGGTCCCGCCCCAGGACCCCGCGTCCCGGGGCTGGCGGATGCCTCGTCGCCGCGCCACCAGACGCCGCTCGCCTCCCACGTGGAGGTACGCACGCTGGATGTCCCGACATCCGGGGAACGAGGACCGGACGAACGGAACGCCGGCGCTACCGCCCGTCCCGCCGAACGCTCCGTTGAAACCGTGCCAAGGCTTTGCACGTCATGGTCTTGGCAGGTTGTACGGGGGTGATGCCCCGAATATACTACCCGGCCAACCCCGGAAGGAGTGTCAGATGCGTGCTGCCGTCCTCCGCGTCGTCTCCCGCGCCGTCGAGCACCGACATCCGCGCCGCCGCCGCCTTCCCGGCCGGCGACGGGCGGCGGACGTCGGCCTCGCCGCGGCACTCCTCGCTTCCGCCGCATCCGGCGCGCTCGCCCAGGAGACGGGCCCCGTGAACGAGTACAGGATCGCCTGGCCCGAGCCGCAGACCCACCTCTACGACATCGAGCTCACGTTCGACGCGGGGGGCCAGGACTCGGCCGACGTGAACCTGCCCGTCTGGCGCCCCGGCCGTTACGTGCGGCAGAACTACGCTGCGAACGTGCAGGAGGTCTCGGCGGCGGAGGGCGACGACGCGGTCGCCATCCGGAAGGTGGGCCTCTCGACGTGGCGCGTCTCGGCGCGCGAGCCCGGCGGTCTCGGGCGCGTGAGCGTGCGCTACCGGTACTACGCGAACACGATGGACGCGGGCGCGAGCCTGCTCTCGGCGGAGGAGGCCTACTTCAACCCGGTCAACCTCTTCATGGTCCCGGAGGGGCAGATCTTCCGCCCCGTGCGCCTCACGGTCGAGGCGCCGAAGGGCTGGACGGCGGCCACCGCTCTGACGCCGGGACGGCGCGCGAACGTCTTCACGGCGCCCGACTACCACGTCCTCGCGGACGCGCCGACGATCGTGAGCCCCACGCTGCAGAGCATCCAGTTCACCGTTGACGAGGTGCCCTACACCATCTGGTTCCAGGGCCGCTTCGAGCCGGGCGCGTACCGGGACCGGATCGCGCCCGACGTGGAGCGGATCGTCCGCGTTCAGACGGGGATCTTCGGCGGCGCCCCCTTCGACGAGTACTTCTTCCTGTTCCACCTCCTGCCGTACCCCTTCGGCCACGCCGTCGAGCACGCCAACTCCTCGTCCTACGCCATCCAGGACACGGCGTTCGAGAACGACGAGGGGTACCGCGGGTTCCTCGGGATCATCGCGCACGAGTTCTTCCACGCCTGGAACGTGAAGCGCATCCGCCCGGCCGCGCTCTGGCCGTACGACTACGGGCGCGAGCAGTTCACGACCCTGCACTGGTTCACCGAGGGCGTGACGAGCTACTTCGAGGCCCTCACGATGCGCTGGGCCGGACACGCCGCGCCCGAGGAGTTCCTGCGCGACATCGGCACGAACATCGACCAGCTCCAGAGGACGCCCGGGCGCCGCGTCGTCCCGGTCTCCCTCGCGTCCTGGGACTCCTGGCTGTCGGGATACGGACAGGGGAATCCCAACACCACCGTGAACTTCTACGGCAAGGGACTGATCCTCGGGTTCCTGCTCGACGCGGAGATCCGCAGCCGTACCGACGGCGAGCACTCGCTCACGGACGTGATGCGGCACCTCTACGAGACCGCGTACCTGCAGGGGCGCGGCGTGCCGGAGGACGGGGTGCAGCGCGCGGCGGAGGCGGTCGCCGGCGGCTCGTTCGCCGAGTTCTTCGACCGGTACGTCCACGGGACCGAGGAGCTGCCGTACGACCGCATCCTGGAGCCCTTCGGACTCCGCGTCGTGCAGCAGACCGACGAGTCGCGGCCGGCGGCGTCGCTGAAGCTCCGCACGCGGCCGGACGGCGAGCACGCGTCGGTCGTCTCGATCGATCCCGACTCCCCCGCGCTCGCCGCGGGCATCGACGTCGGCGACCAGATCGTGGCGGTGGCCGGGCGCGTCGCGCCCGCCTCGGGGTGGGAGAGCCTGCTCGCCGGGATCGACCCCGGCGAGCGCGTGCCGGTCACCGTGCGGCGCCGCGACCGCGTGCTCGACGTCGCGGTCGAGGCGGCCGGCGGCGGCAACGTCCGCTGGGTCCTCACTCGGGACGACGAGACGACCGAGCGCGAGGACCGGCTGTTCGGTCAGTGGATGGAGGGCGTTCCCGCGGCGGCGCCGGCGGACTAGCGGCCGGTCAGCCGGGTCACGGCCGCCACGCGGCCGGCTTCGAGCGTGACCACCTCCTCGCCCAGGGAGTCGGCCTCGTGCTCGTCGTGGGTCACGAGCAGCGTGGGGACGCGGGTCGCGTCGAGGATCGCTGCGAGCTCGCCCATGACTTCGCCGCGCGTGTCCGGATCCAGCGCCGCGAACGGCTCGTCGAGGAGGAGGATGGCGGGACGCGAGGCGAGCGCCCGCGCCAGGGCCACGCGTTGGCGCTCGCCGCCCGAGAGCTCCGCGGGCCGCCGCCCCGCGAGCCCTTCCAGCCGGCACAGCGTCAGCATCTCCCCGAGCGTGCGGCGTCGCGGATCGCCGTCGCGGAGCCCGTCGCCGCCCTCGACGCCGCGCGCGCCGAAGAGCACGTTTCCGGCCACCGTGAGATGGGGGAAGAGCGCGTAGTCCTGGAATACGACGCCGACGTGCCGCGTCCGGACGGGCAGGTCCACGCCGGCGTCCGAGTCGAAGAGCACGCGGCCGCCGATGCGCACCCGACCCCGGTCCGGGCGCTCGAGGCCCGCGATGGAGCGCAGGGTCAGCGTCTTGCCCGACCCGGACCGGCCGAGGAGGACGACGACCCGCGCGTCGCTCTCCCACGCTGCGTCGAGGGTGAAGTTCGGCAGCTCACGGCGGAGGCGGACCTGGACCCGAGGCTCGCCCGTCACGCCGCCGCGGAGCCCCCCGAACGCCGCGGCCGGGGCCGGGAGCGGAGCCAGAGGAAGAGACCGCCGGTGAAGTAGATGGTGATGGCGAGCCGCGGCAGCGGCTGGAGCGCCGCCGCGAGGACGAACCCGATCAGCGCGAGCCCCTCCCCGACCGCCCAGGAGGCCACCTCGGGCGGGGACATTCCGACCGGACGTCCGGAACCGCCCGCCGCTCCCGCGTCGGCGCGAGTGGAAGCGTCCGCGTCGGGAGCGGCTGCCGGCCGCGCTGGGCGGCGGTCCGCGTCCGGCCGAGTCCGGCTGCTGCCGCGCCCGCGGCCCGCCCGCAGGCGCGCCACCACGACGGCGCCGGAGACGAACAGCACGGCCGCGAGCGCGACGTGAGCCCATGCCGGCAGGACGCCTCCGGCGTCGTCGATGCGCACGATTCGCGCGCGCTGGAGCGCGAGGAGCACCCCGAACTCCACCAGAATGGACAGGCCGATCGCCCCCCAGAGCACGACGGGCGCCGCCGACCCCGACCCACTGCCCGCGGAGGTCTCGCGCATGCCGGAAGATAAGACGCGCCGCGAACGCCGGACGGCCGGCCGGTGTTTCCCCTCCGAAGCCCGGAACGACCCGGTCCCGGAGACCGGCGGCCGGGCCGGAACCACACGGAGGAGATGCGATGAAGGCCCATCCCGATACCACGCTGGCGGTGGAGGTCTTCCTGACCCTCGGCCTGACGTTCGGTTCGATGCTGGCCGCGGCCGGGGCGTGAGCGACGTTACCGGCTGCGCGGCCGCGGCCGACCTGGTCAGGCCCCGCGCGGCCACGGCGCCTGCGGCGAGGCGGGGCGCTCGGACTGCGGCGGAACCGGCGGTAGCGGGCATCGCCGCCGCCGGCGACCGCGTGGCCCCTGCGCGCCGGGTCGATGGAGGCGCGGCCCCCGATTCCGCGTTCGAGCTCGCGCTCGACGTCCGGTCAGGCCGCCCCGGCGCGCTCGAGACGATGATCCGCGCGCATCAGGACGCGCTCTTCGGCTACGTCCGCGCGATCCTCGGGGATCCGGACGAAGCCGAGGAGGCGGTCCAGGACGCCTTCGTGCGCGCGCACCGCGCGCTCACGACGAAGTACGACGAGGATCGGACGCGGCAGCTGGACCTGCGCGCGTGGCTGTTCCGGATCGCGCGGAACGTCGCGCTCAACCGGCTGCGGTCGGCGAGGCGGGCCGCCGCGTCGGCGCTGCCGGACGGGGACTCGTGGCACGAGACGGCTCTGCGCGTGGTGCCGGACGGGCCCGCGGCGGTCGAGGCCCGGGAGCGGTCCCGGCTCCTCGAGTCGGCGCTCGGCCGGCTCGAGCCCGCCGAACGCGAGCTGCTCCAGCTGCGTTTCATCGAGGGCCTGGCCTATGCCGAGATCACGGGGCTGGCCGGCGGCACCGAAGCGGCCGTCCGCGGCAAGGTCTTTCGCGCCCTGCAACGTCTCCGCGGGCTTCTGCCCGCCGAGGAGGTGGCCCATGCGATGTGAACGGGTGGTCGAACGGCTCGACGCCCTGCGCACGAACGAGCTCCCCGTGCGCGAGCGGCGCGAGGTGGCGGAGCATCTCGAGACGTGCCGCTCGTGCGCCGACGAGAACGCGGCCGTGGAGCGCCTGGCCGGCGAGCTCGGCTCGCTGCAGCCGCATGCCCCGAGGGACCTCGCGGCCGGCGTGATCGCCCGCAGCGCCGGCGACGAGGGCTGCGGACGTGTGGACACCGAGCTCGGCCCGGTGTGGGTGTCGTGGGGCGCCGGCGGCATCACGGGCGTGCGGATCGGCGCCCGCGGCGAGCGCGGGCTGAGGGAGGCGAGCGCCCGCAGATCGGGCGGCCGTCGGCCTCCGCGGGTCGAGGTGCCGGAGCGGTATGCGGCCGCCCTGCGCGAGGCCGCGGCAGGTCGCGGCGCGCACGAGCCTCCGGTGGACCTGTCGTCACTTCCGCGTTTCGTGCGGGACGTGCTCGGGGCGCTCTCGCGCATCCCGCTCGGCGAGGTCCGACCGTACGCCTGGCTCGCGCGCGAGGCGGGACGCCCGGCGGCGGTGCGCGCGGTGGGGAACGCACTCGCACGAAATCCGGTGCCGCTGCTCGTCCCGTGCCATCGGGTCGTCCCGATGAGCGGCGGCGTGGGGAACTACGCCTTCGGCAGCCGGGTCAAGCGAAGCGTCCTCGAGCGCGAGGGCGTGCCGCTGGACGACCTCGAGGCGCTCGCGCGGCGCGGCGTGCGCTACGTCGGGAACCTCTCCGACCACTCGTACTGCTTCCCCACCTGCGGACACGTGCTGCACCAGCCCGCCGACACCTGGATCCCCCTTCCGAGCTCCGCGGCGGCGGCGCGGGCGGGGTACCGCCCCTGCACGACCTGCAGGCCGATGGAGGCAGCGGCATAGCGGGCGGTCGAGCCCGGCGCCGCGCACGCGCTGCCGCCGCGCCGGCTGCGCCGCTGCTGCCGCGGCCGGCCGGCCGCCTCCCCGGGGAGTCCGCTAGACGCCCCCCTCGTAGACCACCCTTCCACCCACGATCGTCACCCCGACGCGGAGCTGCCCCACCTCCCCGCGCGGGATCTCGAACGGATCCCGGTCCAGGACGACGAGATCGGCCAGGAAGCCCGGCGCGAGCATCCCCTTCTCCCCCTCCTCGAAGACCGCCCGCGCGTTCCCCCGCGTGTAGGCCAGCAGCGCCTCCTCGACCGTCACGCGCTGCTCCGGAAACCAGCCGCCGGGGTTGGCGCCGTCCAGCGTCCGCCGGTTCACCGCCGCGTCGAATCCGGCCAGCGGATCGAGCGGCGCCACGGGCCAGTCCGAGCCGAACGTCACCGCCACGCCGGCGTCGATGAGGGTGCGGAAGGGGTAGGACGTCCGCGCGCGGTCCCGGCCGATCCGCCGCTCCATCCACCGGCCGTCGTCCGCGGCGTGGGCGGGCTGCATCGAGGCGGTGACGCCGAGCGCGGCGAGCCGTGGCACGTCGGCCGCGGCGGGGTGCTGCACGTGCTCGATCCGCCAGCGGCGGTCCCAGGCCGGGTTCTCGCGGGCGATGCGCTCGAACACGTCGAGCACGCGGCGGATCGCCAGGTCGCCGATCGCGTGGACGGAGAGCTGGAGGCGGGCGCGGTCGGCCTCGGCGAGCGCGCGGTGGAGCTCCGCGGGATCGTGCATCTCGAGCCCGCGGTTCGCGGGGTCGTCGGCGTAGGGCTCGAGGAAGGCCGCCGTCGAGGCGCCGAGCGAGCCGTCGGCGAACATCTTGACCGCGCCGACGCGCAGCCACGCACCACCCTGCCCCGCGCTCACCCCTACGGCCCGCAGCTCGGACGTCCGCTCGATCGGGTGGCGGCACGCCACCCGCAGCGTGAGCCGCCCCTCCAGCAGGAGCTCGGCGAGGAGGGAAGGGTCGTCGGCGTGGCTCACGTCGTGGACGCTCGTCACCCCGACGGACGCCGCGTGCGCGAGACCGGCCTCGAGCGCGCGGAGGAGCTCGTCGCGTCCGGGCGCCGGGATCCGGCGCTCGACCGGCGCGATCGCCGCATCCTTGAGGACGCCCGTGAGCTCCCCGTCCGCGCCGCGGACGAGCGAGCCGCCCGGCGGATCCTCGGCCCCACGGTCCAGGCCGGCGACGGCCAGCGCGCCGGAGCTCGCGAGCGCCAGATGGCCGTCCAGACGGTGGAGCAGCGCAGGCCGCCCGCCGGCCGCCTCGTCGATCCACGCCCGCGTCGGGAGCGCCCCGCCCCAGCTCTCGTGGTCCCACCCGCCGCCCAGTACCCACGCCTCCGGCGCGAGACCCGACGCGTGCTCCGCCACGACGCGCGTGAACTCCTCGCGGGTCCGCACGCCGCGCAGGCGCACGCGCGAGAGGCGGAGGCTCCCGTCGCGGAGATGGACGTGGTTGTCGATGAACCCGGGGAGGACGAAGCGGCCGCCCAGGTCGATGCGCCGGGCGCGGGGACCCGCCGCGGGGACGGCCTCCTCGCCGAGCGCGACGATCCGGTCCCCGAGGATCGCGAGGGCGGAGGTGCGCGGCCGCCGGGGGTCGGCGGTCCAGAACCGGCCGTTCTCGAGGAGGAGTCCGGGCCCGGGCTCGCTCAGACGAGCTGGCCGAGGCGCGAGGCGGTCCACTCCAGCAGGCGCACGTCGCGCTCGTCGAAGGCGTCGAGCTCGTCGCTGTCCACGTCGATCTCCCCCACCACCTCGCCGCCGCGGAAGATCGGCACGACGATCTCCGAGCGGGTGGACGGGAAGCACGCGATGAAGCGTTCGTCCTCGAGCACGTCGGGCACGACCTCGGTCTCGCCCGACGCGGCGGCGGCGCCGCAGATCCCCTCCCCGATCGGGATCCGCACGTGCTCGGTCTCCTCGGGGCCCGCCCAGGCGGCGAGCTCCAGCTCGTCGCCGTCCACGACGTAGATCCCGACCCAGGAGTAGTGCTCGAGCTCCTCGAAGAGGATCCCGCAGACGCTCTCCTGCGCCTCCACGAGGCCCGACGCCTCGCGGATCACGCCCGCCAGCAGCCGGCGGATCTCGTCGTACGACGGCCGCTCGCGGCTCGGCGCCAGGTGCGCGCCGTCCTCCTCCAGCGCCTGCAGCGCCGCGTCGTCGAGGGGCTCCGCGGCGAGCGCGCTCTCCTCGAGGTCCGCGTCCGACGGGTCGGGCTCCGCGGCCGGGATTCGGGACGGCGACCGGGCCGGCTCCTCGTCGGCGCCGGAGCGCGGGGTGCCGCCGCCCGCGCGCGGAGGCCGGGACGGCTCGGCGTCGGCGGCGCGGACCTGCGGCTCCGGCGGCTCGGGCGGCGGCGCCGCCTCGCGGCTCGAGCCCGTGCGCCGTCCGGCGCCGGCCGCGCCGGCGCGCGACTTCCTGGGCGTCATCGGCTCTCCTGGATGGTCGTTGTCGGCCGCGTCCCGGGCAGCGCCGCGCGGATGCTCTCCCGCACGCGCGACACGAGCACGGGGACCTCGCCTCGCGTGACGCCGCCCGGCTGCACGGGTGGCAGGAAGGTGACGTCGATCACGCCGGGACGGATGACCCATGATCGCTTCGGAAGCACCGTCTCGCCACCCGTGATCGCGACCGGCAGGATCGGCATTCCGGTCTCGAGCGCGAGATGGAAGCCGCCCTTCTTGAAGGGCAGCAGCCCGCCGTCGGGACTCCTCGTGCCCTCGGGGAAGATCACGATCGACGCCGCGCCGCGCCCGTCCTCGGCCGCGCGACGGATCGCGCGGACCGCGCTCTCGCGGTCGCCGCGGTCGATCGCCACGTGGCGCGAGAGCCCGTAGGCCCAGCCGAAGACGGGGATCGGCACGACCTCCCGCTTCGACACCCATCGCACGTCGCGCAGCCCGAGCGCGACGTGCAGCGCCGGAACGTCGTACCACGACCGGTGGTTCGGCATCACGACGTACCCGCGCCCGGACTCGAGGTGCTCGGCTCCGTGCACGCGGACGCGCACGCCCCCCATCGCCAGGAGCCCGGCGCAGAAGACGCGCTCGAGCACGAGCGCCGCCCGGCTGCGCTGCGCTCCGACGAGGCTCAGGAGCAGGTGGGCGCCGGCCACGAGCAGGGTGAACGGACCGATGAGGACCGCGGCGAGCGCGGTTCGCGCCGCGCTGCCGCGGCGCGGCCGCGGCGTGGGATCCGTCGCGGCGGCCGGACCGGCTTCCGCGGACGGCGGCGCGCTCGCCACGTCAGGCCGGCGCCGCGGCCGCGGGCTCGCGCCCGCCGGACGCGCGGCTCGCCCGGCGGCGGGCCAGGAGCCGGCGCTCCCACGGATGCCGCAGGTCGGAGCCGGTCGTCCAGCCGGCGGCCGGCAGGATCTTGCCCGGGTTCAGGAGCCCGTCGGGATCGCAGGTCCGGCGGACCTCCGCGAAGAACGCAGCCGCGTCGCCGAACCGCCGCCGGGCGAACGCGGCGCGGGCCAGGCCGTCGCCGTGCTCGCCGCTGAGGGTGCCGCCCAGGCGGTCCACCAGTCCGCACACCTCCTCCGCGACACGCTCGATCCGCTGCGGCAGGTCCGGGTCCGCGACGTCGAAGAGCGGGTTCGCGTGCACGTGGGACTCTCCCGCGTGGCCGAAGAGCGCCGCGGGGACCTGCGCGCGGTCGAACGCCGCGCGCAGGCCGCGCAGGAGCTCGGGCAGCGCGCCCGGGGGTACGGCGCAGTCCTCGACGAACTGCAGCGGCGCGCGTCCGGGATGACGCCGCACGAGAGCCGGCGACGCGCCGCGCCGGAACGCCCAGAGCCCGCGCGCTTCCGCCTCGTTGCGGGCGAGCCTCGCGCCCGGCAGCGCGAGGTCCGCCACGGCCTCGAGGGCGCCCCGCGCCCGCGCGGCGGCGGCGTCGTTCGAGGCGCCCTCGACCTCCACGAACAGGACCGCCTCCGCCCCGGGCGGAGCCACGTCGGACACGGAGGGGTCGGAGGCCCGCAGCGGATCGAGGAACGTGCGGTCGAGGAACTCGACCCCCGACGGGTCGAGCGGCCGCACGCGCTCGACGGCGAGGACGAGGTC
>DATBJZ010000065.1:0-2528 GCA_036556125.1 Gemmatimonadota bacterium
CCGCGACGGCGACGGCTGGCTCGGGGAAGTCGTCACGGTGGACCGCTTCGGCAACGCCGTCACGAACCTGACGCGGGCGCACGGCGGCGGGGTGCTCGAGGCGGCGGGCGCCGTCGTGCCGCGGGGGCGCGCGTACGCCGACGCCGGCGCGGGCGAGGCGCTCGCGCTCGAGGGCTCGAGCGGCCTGATCGAGATCGCCGTCAACGGCGGATCGGCGGCGCGCGTGCTGGGGCTCCGCGTCGGGACGGCGGTGCGGCTGGCGCCCCCGACCGCGGGCCCCGTGGGGCGCGGCCGCGCGGAGCGGGCGATCACGACCGACCGAAGCGCGTAGTCCGCTCGGGGCGCCCGTCCGGTCGAGGCGCCCCTGCTCCGTTCACGTTCACCCCGGGAGGTCCGGTGCACGCCGAGCGCATCGCGCGCGACGTCCTCTACGAAGGCAAGGTCCTGCGGGTGTACCGCGACCGCGTGCGGGTCCGCCGTGACCCGAACGACGCGCCGCACGAGATGGTGCTCGAGCACGTGGAGCATCCGGGCGCCGCGTGCGCGGTGCCGTTCCTGGACGACGATCGGATCCTGCTGCTCCGGCAGTTCCGCTACAGCGCGGGCGGCGAGCTCTGGGAGGCGCCGGCGGGGAAGCTCGACGACGGCGAGGCGCCGGAGGCCTGCATCCGCCGTGAGCTGGTCGAGGAGACCGGGTGGTTTCCGCGCCGGCTCGAGCCGCTGGCCACGCTCGTGATGACGCCGGGCTTCAGCGACGAGCGGTGCGCGCTGTTCGAGGCCCGCGACCTGGAGCGGCGCGAGCCCGCGACGGCCGACGACGAGTTCCTCACCCCGGTCGAGCTCCGGCTGTCGGAGGCCGTGGAGATGGTGCAGGAGGGCCTGATCCAGGACTCGAAGACGGTGGCGGCGCTGCTGCTCGCGGCGCGCCGGCGTGGGATGTGACCGGGTTGCCGGACGCCGCGGACGACCTCCGCGTCGGCCTCTGCACGGCGCCGGACGTCGAGACCGCCGCGCGTCTCGGCCGCGAGGCGGTGGAGGCCGGGTTCGCCGCTTGCGCGAACGTGGTCCCGGGCCTGCGCTCGATCTACCGCTGGGAGGGGGCGGTCCAGGACGAGGGCGAGGCGCTGATCGTCTTCAAGACGACGGCCGCGGCGTGGCCCGCGCTCGCCGCGTTCGTGGCCGAACGCCACCCGTACGAGGTCCCCGAGCTCCTGGGCCTGCCGGTCCGCGCGAGCCTCGCGCCGTACGCGGACTGGGTGCGCGCATCGGTGGGTCCGGTGGACAGCCCGCGGGGCGGGGCTTAGGTTGGCCGCGCCTCCACTCAGGAGCCTTGGCGCAGGACCGATGCTGTTCAGCGCGCCGCGAACGCGCCGGATCGCCGTCATCAACCACAAGGGCGGCACCGGGAAGACCACGACCGCCGTGCACATGGCCGCCGGCTTCGCCGACGCCGGCCGCCGCGTGCTGCTCGTGGACTTCGACCCGCAGGGCAACGTCGCCACGTGGTTCGGCGTCGTGCCGGACGTGACCGCCGCCGACCTGCTGCTGGGACGCGCGACGCCGCAGGGCGCGATCGTCCACGTCCGCCGGAACCTCGACTGCATCCTCTCGGACGAACGGCTGGGCCAGGCCCAGGAGGCGCTCTTCGGGCGGATGGCGAACGACGAGGTCCTGCGCCGGAAGCTCTCGCCGCTCGAGGGCTACGACTGCTGCATCGTGGACTGCGCGCCCTCGCTCAACCTGCTCACCCGCAACGCGCTGCTGTACGCCGAGGAGGTGGTGATCCCGATCTCGATGGAGTACCTGGCGCTCGTCGGCGTGCGCCAGCTCGTCGAGAGCATCCTGCGGCTGCGGAACGGCCGCCGGCACGAGGTCGAGATCTCGGCCGTCGTGCCGACGTTCTTCACGCGCCGCAACAAGAAGTCGCTCGAGATCATCCGCACGCTGAAGGGACACTTCGGCGAGGTGCTGACCGAGCCCATCCGCCTGAACGTCAAGCTCTCGGAGGCGCCGAGCCACGGACAGACCGTCTTCGAATACGCCCCCTCCTCGTTCGGAGCCCGCGACTACCGCAAGCTCGTCCAGCGGCTCCAGAATGCCTGACGCGCCGCCGCGGACCTCCGACCGCGCGGTCGGACGGGATCCGCTGGCCGGCCTGGGACAGCTCTCCGGATTGCTGAGGAAGCCGCGCCACGCGGTGAACGCCGCGAGCGCGCCGGAGCCGCCGCGCGGCCCCGCGCCGCCCCGCGACTCGCCGGCGGCTCCCGTGGAGGGGGCGGAGGACGGGACCCCGCGCGGCGAGTCTCGCCCCCGCCACGACGCGCCGCACGGCGCACGGCACGAGCCCGGCGTTCCCCCGCTGCGCGCAGCGGCGCTCGCCGCGGCGGCGGCCGCGCTGGCCGACGCCGGGGCCGGCCGCGAGCGGAGCGCCCCGGAGCGGGACGAGGGCGCGAGCGTCACGCCGCGGGAGGACGCGGATCCCGCCGGCGCGTCCGCGAAGGGCCGCGACGACGAGCATCCGGGGCTCT
>DATBJZ010000066.1:0-23325 GCA_036556125.1 Gemmatimonadota bacterium
GAGGGAGAAAGCCTGCAGATTGGCGCTCTCGCCGCCCACGCGACGGGCGGGCGGTCCGCGCGGTCGGCCGGGCGGCGGCAAGCCACAAGGAGGCAGGCGATGCCGACCTACGTCACGCTGCACAAGCTCACGGCGCAGGGAAGCGGCAGGATCGAGGAGAGCCCGTCGCGCGTGGAAGCCGCGCGTAAGATCGCGCGGGAACTCGGCGGGGAGCTCAAGGCGCTGTACCCCGTGATGGGCAGGTACGACTTCGTGGGCCTTCTCGAGGCGCCGGACGACGAGACCGCCGCGCGCGTGTCGCTGGCGTTCGGCCGGCGCGGCAACGTGTCCACCGAGACGCTTCGGGCGTTCACGGAGGCGGACTGGCGGCGGCTCACCGCCGACCTTCCCTGAATCGGGGAGCTCTCCGGTTCATCACCGAGCGCGGGCGCTCGGAACGCCGGTTCCGGGCGCCCGACCCATTTCCCCTGCGGTCCGTCCCACCCGCGCGTATATCGCCGCCGTGCGAAAGGCTCTCGCCATTCTCGCCCTGGCTCTGTCCCTGACCCTCGTCAGCTGCAGCGACGGGGCGGGGCCGGGATCTCGCCGTCCCACGTCCGGGGAGCTCGCGCAGCAGCGCGAGCTCTGGGGGGAGCGGGGCATCGAGGACTACGTCCTCACGGTCCGACGGGTCTGCGAGTGTCTCCCGGAGGCGATCGGTCCCGTCGAGGTCCGGGTCAGGGACGGCGTCGCCGTGTCGCGGACGTACCGGGCCACGGGACTGCCGGTCGATCCTCCCCACGCCGATCTCTTTCCGACGGTGGAAGGCCTGTTCGACGCGGTCGAGGACGGAATCCGGCGGGACGCCGAGCGCCTCGAGGTCGAGTACGCCCCGCTCGGCTTCCCGAGCCGCGTCCTGATCGACGTCCGCCGGCTGGTGGGCGACGACGAGATGGTCCTCGAGGCGTCCGAGCTCGTCCCGGAGGAAGGCCGGGCCTGACCCGGCGCGCCGGCCAGACGCCGGCGCGGCAGCGCCCCGCAAGGAATTCCCCCGACCCACACCGAACGGAGACGTCTTCGTGACCCGCACCCCACGCGCGGCGGGATCGACCCGCCGGCTTCCGACTCGCTTCGCCGCGTTCTCCGTCCTGGCCCTCGTCGCCTGCGCTTCGGCGGGCGGTGGAGCGCCTTCGGACGGCGCGCGCGCGCCGGCGGGGGCCGGACCCGAACCGGCACACGGCTCGAGCCACGGCTCGCCGCCGGTGGAGGCAGCCGGCGTCGCAGCCGGAGAGCTCCCGCGGACCCACGTGCCCACGCCGACCACGACGGCGATCACGCCCGCCGATCTGATGACGCGCCTCTACGTCGTGGCGGCGGATTCGATGGAGGGCCGCCTCGCCGGCACGCCCGGCGGCGCCCGGGCGACCGCCTACGTCGCGGCCGAGCTCGAGCGTCTCGGGCTGCAGCCGGCCGGCGACGGCGGGACGTACTTCCAGAACGTGCCGCTCGGCGTCCGGACCCTCGATCCGCGATCCACCCTGATCGTGGACGGTGCGGCGCTCCAGCCGTGGAAGGACTACCTGCCGCGGGACCAGGGCCGCGGGGTGCCGTCGCTCGAGGGGGCGGAGGCCGTGTACGGCGGAACGTGGGAGTCCCCGGACCTCCTTCCCGCCGGAGCCGCGGCCGGGAGGCTCGTGGTCCTGCGGCTGGCGCCGGGCGCCGACGGCGCCCTGCCCGGCACGGCGTCACGGGCGGACGTGACGGCGCGCTTCCCGCGCGCGGCGGCGATCGCGATCGCGAGCCTCGACGACGTCCCCCCCGACGAGCGCGCCGCGCTCGAGCAGCCGCTGCTCGGGGTCTCGGCGCCCGACAGCACCTACGTGCCGGCGTACCTCTACGTCACCGCCGCGACGGCGGAGAGGCTGCTGGGCAAGCCGCTGGACGCCGCCGTGCCCGGCGACCGCGGCCGCACGGTTCGGGGACGGGTCTCGTTCGTGGACAACCTCACGCCGGCTCCGGCCCGGAACGTGGTCGCGATCCTGCCCGGGAGCGACCCCGCGCTGCGCGGCGAGTACGTGGCCATCGGCGCGCACAGCGACCACGTCGGGATCGCGCCCGGGTCCGTGGACCACGACTCGCTGCGCGTGTTCAACCGGTTCGTGCGCCCGGGCGGCGCGGAGTCGCCGCCGCGACCGGCGACCGCCGAGGAGGAAGCCCGGGTCCGCGAGGCGCTCGCCGGGCTGCGGGCGATCCGGCCGCCGCGCGCAGATTCGATCTCGAACGGCGCGGACGACGACGGTTCCGGGACCGTCGCCGTGCTCGAGATCGCCGAGGCCCTGGCGGCCGATCCTCCCGCGCGCTCGACGCTCTTCGTGTGGCACACCGCCGAGGAGATGGGGCTCCTCGGCGCGGAGTGGTTCACCGACCACCCGACGGTGCCGCGCGACTCGATCGTGGCGCAGCTCAACATCGACATGATCGGGCGCGGCCGAGCCGAGGACGTGCGCGGCGGCGGGCCGGGGTACCTGCAGCTGATCGGGTCGCGGCGCCTGTCGACCGAGCTCGGGGATCTGGTGGAACGGGTCAACCAGGAGGGCGGCCACGGCTTCCGGTTCGACTACCAGTACGACGCGGACGGGCACCCGCAGAACTACTACTGCCGGAGCGACCACTACCTGTACGCGCGCCACGGCATTCCGATCGTGTTCTTCACGACCGGCGGCCACCGCGACTACCACGAGGTGACCGACGAGCCGCAGTACATCGATTACGAGGGCCTGACGCGCGTCAGCCGGTTCATCGCCGACGTGGCCGCGGCCGTCGCGGATCTCGACCACCGCGTGGTGGTGGACAAGCCGAAGCCCGATCCGGACGCGCCCTGCCAGCAGTAGGCACCCGCCGGCGCGGCGGCGGAGGGTCCGATTCCGTCGGGCCCGGCGGACGCACGAGGACGGCTGGAGCTTGTTGGTTCGACCGCGGCCGCGAACATTCCCCGGCCATGGCCGGACACCTCTCGCGGCGCCGCTTTCTCGCGGCCCTCGGCGCCGGGCTCCTCGCGCCGGGCGCGGCCCGCGCCGCGCTCGCGAACCCCGCGCGCGGCGGACGTCCTCCCTTCCGGGTCCGCACGATCACGGCGGGCGTGCGCCTGGCGAACCCTGCGGACCGCCCGGCGTTCCGGTCCGCGCTCGACGTCCTCGCGCGCGCGCGCAGCGCGTTCGCCGAACGCGGGTACGAGATCCAGACCGTCCGCATCGCGACCCCGCCGCTCGCGGAGTACCTCCCGGACTGGCGCGGGGCGGCGGGCCTCGCCGCCCTGCGCGAGCTCGATGGCCGAGCCGTGGAGGCGGGCGTCTCGCTGAGCATCGGCCCGGTCCTCACGGGCGACGACGCCCCGCCCGGCTTCGCCGAGTGGGCCGCGGACCTGGTCTCGCAGACGAAGGACGTCAGCTTCTCCGCCTTCGTCGCCTCGCCCGCCCTGGGCGTCCACGAGCGGACGGTCCGCGCGGCCGCCGAGGCGATCGCGGCGATCGCGCGGACGGCGCCGGGGGGCGAGGGCAACTTCCGCTTCGCCGCGACCGCGTTCTGTCCGCCGGGCACGCCTTTCTTTCCGGCCGCCTGGCACGGGGGCGAGCCGGCGTTCAGCATCGGGCTGGAGTCGCCGCCGCTCCTCCAGGAGGCGTTCGAGGGCTCGCGCGATCTCGCCGACGCGCGGCGGGCGCTCCGCACGCGGATGAACGAGGCGCTGCGGCCGGTGCAGGCGCTCGCCGAGGACGTGGCGGCCGCGACGCGGTGGCGCTACCTCGGCATCGACGTGTCGCCCGCGCCGGGGCTCGACGCCAGCATCGGCGCGGCGATCGAGACGCTCACCGGGGTGCCCTTCGGCGAGCCCTCCACCCTCGCGGGCTGCGCCGCGATCACGAGCGTCCTCGCGGACCTCGACGTGCGGACCTGCGGGTACTCCGGGCTGATGCTGCCCGTCCTCGAGGACCCGGTGCTCGCGCGCCGGGCCGACGAGGGCCGGTACGGCATCCCCGAGCTCCTGCTCTACTCGAACGTCTGCGGCACCGGCCTGGACGTGGTCCCGCTCGCGGGGGACGTGCCGGCCGAGGCGCTGGCGGCGACGGTGCGCGACGTCGCGGCGCTCGCGGCCCGCGCGCGGAAGCCGCTCTCGGCCCGGCTCATTCCCGTTCCGGGCAGGGCCGTCGGCGAACGGGCGACGTTCGACAACCCCTACCTGACCGACGCGGCGGTGATGAGGACCGATTAGCGCGCCGGGAGCGGTCTCCGGCGTGCTCGTCCGGAGCACCGTGGTGGCGGCGCTGGGCGGCCTCCTCTTCGGCTTCGACACCGCGGTCGTCTCGGGAACCACCGCGGCCCTCCGCGTCGTCTTCGACCTGAGCGGGGCCGGTCTCGGCTTCACCGTCGCGAGCGCGCTGATCGGCACGATCCTCGGCGCGCTGGCGTCGGCGCGGCCCGCCGACCGCCACGGGCGCCGCGCCACGCTCCTCGGCATCGCCGTCCTCTATCTGGTCTCGGCCGTCGGGAGCGCGCTCGCCTGGGACTGGGTCTCGCTCCTCGTCTTCCGGTTCATCGGCGGCCTGGGGGTCGGGGGCGCCTCGGTCGTCGCCCCGATGTACGTGGCGGAGATCTCCCCCGCGCGGATGCGCGGCCGCCTCGTCGCCGTGACCCAGTTCAACATCGTTCTCGGAATCCTCCTCGCCTTCTTCTCGAACTACGCGCTCGCGCGGCTCGACCGGGGCGACGCCGAATGGCGGTGGATGTTCGGCGTCGAGGCGTTCCCCGCGGCCGCCTTCCTCGTGCTCCTGCTGACGATCGTGGAGAGCCCGCGCTGGCTCGTGGCCCGCGGGCGGATCGCCGAGGCACGCCGTGTGCTGGGCCGTCTCGGCGCGGATCCGGCGCGGGTGGACGAGGCCGTCGCCGAGATCACGGCCTCGCTCGACGTCGAGAGGCGCAGCCTCGACGAGCCGCTGTTCCGCCGCGCGTACCGGCGGCCGATCCTGCTGGCCGTCGCGATCGCCGCCTTCAACCAGCTCTCCGGCATCAACGCCGTGATGTACTACGCGCCCGACATCTTCCGGCTCGCGGGCGCGGCCGAGGACGCGGCCCTGCTCCAGGCGGTGGCCGTGGGCGGCGTGAACCTCGTCTTCACGATCGCCGCGATGCTGGTCATCGACCGTGCCGGACGCCGGACGCTGATGCTCGCGGGGTCGGTCGGGTACGTGGTGAGCCTCGCGGTCGCGGCGTGGGCGTTCTACCGCTGGGACGCGGCGTTCACCGCCACGGGCGGCGCCGTCGTGCTCGCGGCGATCCTCGTGTTCATCGCGTCGCACGCCTTCGGGCAGGGCGCGGTGATCTGGGTCTTCATCAGCGAGATCTTCCCGAACCGGGTGCGGGCCCGCGGCCAGGCGCTGGGGACGTTCACGCACTGGGTGCTCGCGGCCGCGATCTCGTGGACCTTCCCGATGATCGCCGCGGAATCGGGCGGGCACGCCTTCGCCTTCTACGCGGCGATGATGCTGCTCCAGCTCGGCTGGGTGGCGTGCGTGATGCCGGAGACGAAGGGCGTCCCGCTCGAGGAGATCGAGGCCGCGCTCGGGATCGAGCGCGGGGCCCGGGCGTGAGCCTGGTCGCGCTGAACGGCGTGGCGGTGGAGTACGGGGCGACGCGCGTGCTCGAGGACGTGAGCGCCGCGATCGAGCGCGGCGAGCGCTGGGGCGTGGTCGGCCGGAACGGCACCGGGAAGACCTCGCTCTTCCGGCTCGTGACGGGCGAGCTGACGCCCGCGCGGGGGAGCGTGAGCCGCGCCGCCGGGCTCCGCCTCGCGTACCTCGAGCAGCACCGCGACTTCGGCGCCGCCCGGACGGTGTGGGAAGCCGCCGCGGGTCCCTTCGCCGAGCTCCTGGAGCTCGAGCGCTCGCTCGCGGAGCAGGCGGCGGAGCTCGGCCGCGCGGGCGAGGCGGCGACGCCGCGCCAGCTCGCGCGCTACGACCGGGACCTCGAGCGGTTCGAGCGCGAGGGCGGCTACACCTTCGCGCCGCGCGTGGACGCCGTCCTGCACGGCCTCGGCTTCGACCCGGACGAGTCACGGCGGCGGCCGCTCCCGCAGCTCTCCGGCGGGGAGCGGGGCCGGGTGGGCCTGGCCCGTCAGCTCGTCGTGCCGGCCGACCTCCTCCTCCTCGACGAGCCGACGAACCACCTGGACCTCGAGACCACGCGCTGGCTGGAGGACCACCTGCGCGGCTCGGAGGAGAGCCTCCTCGTCGTGAGCCACGACCGCGCCTTCCTCGAGGGGGTGGTGGACCACGTCCTGCATCTCGAGCACGCGCCCGGCGCCGCGTCGGGCACCGCCACCGTGTACGGCGGCTCCTATTCGGAGTTCGTGCGCCAGCGTCAGGAGCGGCGGCAGGCCCAGCGGCGCGCGTACGACCGTCAGCGGGCGGCCATCGCGAGCGAGGAGGAATTCATCCGCCGCAACATCGCCGGCCAGAAGAGCCGCCAGGCGAAGGGCCGCAGGCGCCGCCTCGAGCGCCTGCCGCGCCTGTCGCCGCCGCCCGGCGAGGAGGGGGTGATGGCGCTCGCGTTCGACGCGGGGGAGCGGGGGGGCGACCAGGTGGCCGTGCTGGACCGGGTCCGCCTCGAAGCGGACGGCCGGGTGCTGCTCGAGGATTTCTCGGCCACGATCCGGCGCGCGGACGTGATCGGCCTCGTGGGACCGAACGGCGCCGGGAAGTCCACGCTGCTGGCCGCCCTCGCCGGCGACCGCCGGCCGGACGCCGGGTCGGTCCGGATCGGCGGGTCGATCCGCCTCGCGCACTACCGGCAGGACCTCGCCCAGGTCCCGCGCGAGCGCACGCTCTACGACGTCGTCCACGACCTCGCGCCGGAGTGGACCCGCGGCCAGGTGCAGTCGCACCTGGGGCGCTTCGGCTTCACCGGCGAGGAGGCGCGGCGGAGCACGGGCAGCCTCTCCGGCGGGGAGCGCGCGCGGATCGCGCTGGCGATGATCGTGCTCTCGCGCGCCAACTTCCTGCTGCTCGACGAGCCCACGAACCATCTCGACGTCGAGTCCATCGAGGCGGTGGAGGACGCCGTCCGCGGCTACGGCGGCACGACGCTGCTCGTGAGCCACGACCGCGCGCTGCTGCGGGCGCTGGCCACGCGCGTGTGGGTGCTCCACGACCGCCGGATCACGGACTACCCCGGCACGTTCGAGGAGTGGGAGGCGGCGAGCGAGGAGCGGGAGCACGCCGCCCGCGTGGCCGCCGAGGAGGAGGAGGCGCTCCGGCGGGTCGCGGAGCGGCGCCAGACGCGGCCGCCGGCGGCGCGCGCCGGCTCCGGCGCGCTGCGCGCGGCGCGCAGGGAGCTGGCCGCGGCGGAGGGGCGCGTGGCGGAGCTCGAGGAGCGCGTGCGCGGCATCGAGCGGCGGCTCGAGGACCCGGCGCTCTACTCCACCCAGGACGGGATCCGGGCGTCCGCCGCGCTGGGGCGGGACCTCGAGGCGGCGCGCGCCGAGCTGGAGCGCGCGATCGAGGCCTGGGCGGCCGCGACCGCCGAGGTCGAGAGGATCGAGGCGGAGACCGGCGCCGCCCGCTGAGACGGCCTAGCGGGTCACGCCCTCCATCACCCGGTACAGGTACTCCGTCGCCCAGCCCAGCGCCGCCACGGGGACGCGCTCGTCGTCGCCGTGCATCCGCATCTCGTCCTCGAGCGGCAGCGGCATCGGCAGGATGCCGTACGTCGGGATCCCCGCGCTGCGGAGCACGCGGCCGTCCGTGCCTCCGGTGGACATGTAGGGCATCACGACGGCGTCCGGCGCCATCTCGTTCGCCGCCTCCTCCATCGCGCGGAACAGGTCCGAGTCCACGGGCGAGGGCGGCGCGCCCAGCTCGGGCTCCGTCGCGAACTCGAGCGTGACGCTCTCCTCGCCCGCGGCGCGCCGCATCTCCTCGAGGATCGCGGCCGGGTCGTCGCCGGGCAGCAGCCGGAGGTTGAAGTTCGCGGTGCCGTCGGACGGGATCACGTTCGCGCGGAAGCCGCCGTCGAGGATCGTGAGGGACGCGGCGGAGCGGAGGACGGCGTCGTGCAGCGGGTTCCGGGAGAGGACGGCCGCCGCGGCCTCGATCCCGGCCGGATCCTCCGCGGCGGCGGCGCGCTCCATCGCGGACCGCATCTCCGGGTCCTCCTCGATCGCCGCCATCGCACGGAAGTAGAGACGCGTGGTCTCGATGAGCCGCACGGGCGCCCGCCACTCGTGGAGCCGCGCCGCGGCGCGCGCGAGCGCCGCGAGGGCGTTGTCGGGCAGCGGGACCGAGCCGTGTCCGCCGGTGCCGCGCGCGGTGAGCCGCACGTCGCTGTAGACCTTCTCGGTCGTCTGGATGCCGACGGTTCGGATCCGGCCGTTCTCGACCCGGATGCGCCCGCCCTCGTTGAGCGCGAACTCCGGGTCGCCGAGCAGGTCGCGATGGTGCGCCACCACCGAGTCGATGCCGACGTTCGGTCCGCCTTCCTCGGCCGCCGTCCCGAGGAACACCACGTCGCGCGACAGCCGGTCCCGCCGCTCGGCCAGACGAAGCAGCGCCGTGGCGGCCGAGGCGAGCATGCCCTTGTCGTCGATCGCGCCCCTTCCGTAGAGCCGCCCCTCCCTCACCGTCGGCTCGAGCGGCGGCGTCGTCCACTTCGTGGTGTCCGCGCCGACCACGTCCATGTGCCCCATCACGAGCAGCGGGCGCTTCGTCGCGCGCGGGGCCCGCAGGCGCGCGACGAAGTTGGCCCGCCCCCCGCCGACGTCCACGACGTGCGTCTCGAAGCCGGGGGCCCCCGAGAACAGCGAGTCGAACCAGAGCGCCGCCGCGCGCTCGTTCCCGGGCGGGTTCCGGGTGTCGATGCGGATCAGCGCCTCGAGCCTCGCCTGCGCGTCACGCGCGGCAGCCCGGCGGTCGAACCCGGGCGGAGGCGGCGCGGTCACGTCGTACGGCGACTGCGCCGCGAGCGGACGGCCCGGGACGGGGGCGAGCACGGTGAGGGCGAGCGCGAGGGGAAGTCGGAAGCGGGGCATGCGGTCGGCGGCCCGGTGATCGCGTCGCGGCCCCCCGCGACGGCCGCGGAGGCGCCAGGGCGGGTGAGGACCCGGAAGATAGGGAGGGCGGCGCGCGGCGTCAGCCGCGGCGGCCGGTGGACGATCCGCCGGCGCCCAGGCTCGCGTCGTGGAAGCTGCCGCGCAGCGTCCGTCCGTCCCCGGAGACGGTCCAGGCGAAGACGCCCGTGATCGTTCGACGCGCGCCGCGCTCGCGGAACGTCGCCGTCAGCGTCCGTCCGTCCAGCCGGCCGTCGAAGCGGATCGGGGAGCGTGCGGTGCCGGCCACCGGACGGCCGTTCTCGCTCACCTTCACCCCGGTTCCGGACACGCGGCTGCCGTGCTGGACCACGTCGAACCGGAAGCCGAGGCGCAGGCCGCGGAACGGCGGGTGCGGGTGCTCGCGCACGACGTTCGTCACGATCCAGGAGCCGGAGAGGTCCGGCGCGTCGGCGACGGGATCTGCGGAGCGGGGCGCGGAGGTCTCCCGCGGGGCGCGAGCCGGCCGCGGCGGAACCGGGGACGCCTGCGGTTCCGCCGGACGCCGCGACCCGGAGGCGGGTCGCCGCGCCGCGGCCCGGGCCCCGCCGGACTCCGGCGGCACCGACCCGGAGGTCGTGACCCACGGCCGCTCATCGGACACGCTCCGCCACCGCGGTTCGGGCCCCACCGCCGCCACGGCGATCTCGCCGGTCGCCGCCGCGCTCCCGACGACGCGGGCGATCCGCTCCGTCGGCACCACCACGTCCCGCACCCGGCCGTCGAGGGTCCACCGTGCGAGCGCGCCGACGACCGCGCCGTCGCGGTCGAACACGGGCCCTCCCGCCGCCGCCGCCGGAATCGGACCCGCCGCCTCGAGGAGGTAGTAGCCGCCCGGATCCAGCCGCTGACGCACGCGCGCCGGATGCGCCGCCGCTGCGGGCGCGACGGCGCTGCCGACGGCCGTCACGCGCGAGCCGACGGGCGCCCGATGGTCCGGATCGAGCCGCAGCGCGGGGAAGGACCCCCCGTCGATGCGGAGCGCGCCCAGGCGCTCGTGCTCCGCGAGGGCGACCGGAGCGGCGCGGAAGTACGCATCGTCGGAGGGGAACCGGACGAAGATCGTGCTGGCGTCGTGCAGCAGGTCGGAGGCGGTGACGACGAGGCCGTCGTCGTCCACGACGAACCCGGAGCCGTGCCGGATGCCGGCCGGGGACGCGGCCATCACCTGCACCACCGCGTCCACGCGGTGGCCCAGGTCGCGCCGCGCCGCGGGGTCGTTCCGCAGCACGGCGGTGCGCTGATCTCCGCCGCAGGCGGCGGCCGCGACGGCGAAGGCGACGGTCGTGAAGACCGGCGAGACCGCGGCGCGGACCGCGCCGGGGGCGGGGCCCGTCGACGTCCCGCCGCCTCCTCCCGTCCAGCGGGAGGCGACCCGCCCCCGTCCGGCGAGCAACTACTGGTTGGCGGCGCCGTCCTCGGAGCCGCCGGCGTCGGCCGACGTCCCGCCGTCGGGCGCGGCCGTGCCCTCGTCCGCCGCGGCCCCTTCGCGGACCGTGACGTTGCCGCCCGTCACTCCGCCGATCTCGGTCTCGGCCCCGCTGGCGTCGGTGGCGACCCCGTCCTCGAAGTTCACCGTCGTGCCTCCGGATGCATCGGAGGTCGCGCCCGTCGTGCCCGCGTCCGAGGTGCCCGACTGGCCCGGGTTGGCGCCGCCGGGGGGGTTCATGTCGACGTCCGCGGTGTCGGCGCCCCACGCGGTGTCGGCGCCCGTGGTGTCCTGCATCCCCATCGTGTCCGCTGCCGGCGAGACGCGGCCGGGTGTCTCGTCCTCGACCTGGCGGTCGGAGCACGCCACGGCCGAGGCGGTGACGAGGAGAACGGCGCTCGCGCGCCGGAAGGGGGAAGTCATCATCGCCTCCGGAGAGGAGTGGGCGTTCCTGTTGGTTCGGTTCGCCCGATTCCTGCAAAGGGCGGACCCTGCGGGACGGCCCGAGACCCCGGGGCCCGGAACGAGATGACGTAAGTGGTTGCTGGGCGGACTCCCACGCAGCCGGATGGAGAGCGCCGCCGACGGGCCGGCGCCGTGAAACGTGCGCGTTCGCGGAGCTCCGGCAGCCCGGCGCGGAGCAGTTTTTTCACTGCGGGGGATCCGGGGTCGCGCGCCGTCGGAGCGCCCGCCAACTTCCGTCTTCACCTCCGCCCGGACAGGCCCGTGACCGCTTCTGCTCCCCCGCGGCCCGCCAACCGGCTCGCCCGCGAGACGAGTCCCTACCTCCTCCAGCACGCCCACAACCCCGTGGACTGGTACCCGTGGGGCGAGGAGGCGCTGCGGCGCGCCCGCGACGAGGACCGGCCGATCCTGCTCTCGATCGGCTATGCGTCCTGCCACTGGTGTCACGTGATGGAGCGGGAGTCGTTCGAGGACGAGGCGATCGCCGCACTCATGAACGAGCACTTCGTGAGCGTGAAGGTGGACCGCGAGGAGCGCCCCGACCTCGACGAGGTCTACATGGCGGCGACCCAGGCGCTGAACGGCGGCCAGGGCGGCTGGCCCATGACGGTGTTCCTCACGCCGGAGCGGGAGCCGTTCTTCGCCGGCACCTACTTCCCGCCGGAGGACCGCTGGGGCAGGCCGGGCTTCCCGACGGTGCTCCGGAGCGTGGCCGATGCGTGGCGCGAGGGCCGCGGCGCCGTGCGCGAGACCGCGCGGCGGCTGACCGAGCACCTGCGCCGGGCGGCGCGGCCGGCGCCGCCCTCGGGCGTCGGCCTCGAGGAGATCGGCGCGGCGGTCGCCGCGCTGGCCCGCGACTTCGACCCCGTGCACGGCGGATTCGGCCCCGCCCCCAAGTTCCCGCCGGCGTCCGCGCTCGGTCTGCTCCTGCGCCACCACCGTCGGACGGGCGACGAGCACGCGCTCGCGATGGTGAGGAGGACGCTCGACGGGATGGCGGCGGGCGGGATCCGCGACCACGTCGCCGGCGGCTTCTGCCGCTACTCGACGGACGAGCGCTGGCTCGTGCCGCACTTCGAGAAGATGCTCTACGACAACGCGCTGCTCGCCCGCGCCTACCTCGAGGGCTGGCAGGCGACCGGCGAGGGCGACTGGCGCGACGTCGCCGCGGAGGTGCTGGACTACCTCGTCCGCGACCTGACCGGTCCCGAGGGCGGTCTGTGGTCGAGCACCGACGCGGACTCGGAGGGGGAGGAGGGCCGCTTCTTCGTCTGGACGCCGGCCCAGGTCGAGGAGGTCCTCGGGCCCGAGGAGGCGCGCCGCTTCTGCGCCGCCTACGACGTCACCGACGAGGGGAACTGGGAGGGGCGGAGCATCCCGAATCGCCGCCGTCCCGAGCCGAGCGTGGCGGCGGGTCTCTCGATCCCGGTCGAGGAGCTCCGCCGCTCGATCGCCGACGCCCTGCCGCGCCTCGCCGAGGCGCGGCGCAGGCGCGTGCAGCCGGCGCTCGACGACAAGATCCTGACCTCGTGGAACGGCCTCGCGATCGGAGCGCTGGCCGAGGGCGCCCGCGCGCTCGGCGAGCGGCGCTGGCTCGAGGCGGCCGCGGGCGCCGCGACCTTCGTGCTCGAGCGACTCTCGCGGCCCGACGGGGGGTTGCACCGGACCTGGCGGGCGGGACGGGCGAGCCTCGACGGCGTGCTCGAGGACTACGCGTACCTGACGGAGGGTCTGCTCGACCTCTACGAGGCCGGAGGGAATCGCCGCTGGCTCGACGAGGCGCTGCGGCTCGCCGAGCGCATGGCAGCCGACTTCGGCGACGATGCCGCCGGCGGCTTCTGGGGCACGGCCCGCTCCCACGAGCCGCTCATCGTCCGCCACCGCGAGGGCGCCGACGGCGCCACGCCGTCGCCCAACGCAGTGGCGGCGTCCGTCCTCGCGCGCCTCTCCTTCCATTTCGACCGCCCCGACCTGCGCGCGCGGGCCGTGCGCGCGATCACCGCCCACGGCAGGGCGATCGCCCGCTGGCCGCGCGCCTTCACCCGCACGCTCTCCGCGGCGGATTTCCTCCTCGACGCCCCGGTGGAGCTGGCCTTCGCGGGGGACCGCGACACCCGGGAGCTGCGGGAGCTCGAGCGCGAGGTCGGCCGGCGGTTCCTTCCGAATCGCGTCGTGGGCCATCACGACCCCGCGCGCGGTCCCTCGGACCTGCCGCTCCTCGCCGGCAAGGATCTGGTCCGGGGCACAGCGGCCCTCTACGTCTGCCGGAACTTCTCGTGCGCGGCGCCCGTCGTGGACCGGGCCGGAGTGGAGCGCGCGCTGGCGGAGCGCCGACCGGAGACGACGGCCCCCCGTCTCGGCGCGCGGGAAGCGGCGGTTCCGGGAACGGCCACACCGGAAGGCACGCGTCGTCACGCGGAGCGTGGCCTCCTGCCCGACTCGGCCTACGCGGTCCTGGGCCGGACGAACCTGACGGTGAGCCGTGTCGGGTTCGGCGGCTATCGCGTGGACGAGGAGGCCCCGGAGCACCGCGAGGCCCTGGTCCGGGCGCTGGAGGGCGGCGTGAACCTGGTGGACACCGCGGCGAACTACGCCGGCGGCGGCAGCGAGCGCGTCGTCGGCGAGACGCTGCGCGAGCTGATCGCACGCGGCGCGCTCCGGCGCGACGAGGTCGTCGTCGTCTCCAAGCTCGGGTACCTGCAGGGCGCCGACCTCGCGCGGCACACCGACGGGTCCACGCCGGACGTGATCACGCTCGGCGAAGGCGTGGGCTATTCGCTGGATCCCGACGTGCTGCGCGCGGGCCTCGAGCGCTCCCTGGAGCGCCTCGGGCTGGAGACCCTCGACGTGCTCCTGCTCCACGACCCGGAGGAGCTTCTCGGTCACGCGCGGCGCCGCGGAGTCGATCCCGAGGCCGCGCGCGAGGAGCTGGACCTGCAACTCCGGCGGGCGTTCGCGTCCCTCGAAGAGCACGCGGCGGAAGGCAGGATCCGGTGGTACGGCGTCTCGTCCAACACCGTCGCCGCGCCGGCGTCCGATCCCGAGGCCACGTCGCTCGCGCGGATGCTGGACGCGGCCCGCGCGGCGGGGGGCGACGACCACCGGTTCGCCGTCCTCCAGCTCCCGTTCAACGTGCTGGAATCCGAGGCGGCGCTCGCGCCCGCGTCCGCCCCGGTCTCCGCCGACGGACCGTCCCCGGACACCACGCCGGTTCTGGACCTCGCCGCCCGCGCGGGCGTCGCGGTTCTCGCGAACCGGCCGCTCAACGCCTTCGCCGGCGGGGCGCTGGTGCGGCTGGCCGACTTCGCCGGGGGGGAGGACGGGCCCCGGGCAGGCGCGGGGCTCTCCCGCGGCACGGCGCCCGACGCGGCGGCGCTCGAGGCGCTCGAGGCGGAGTTCCGCCGCGACATCGCGCCCGCGGTTCGCGTGACGCGCGGGAGCGTCGCACCGTCCGAGTTCTTCCGCTGGGCCGCGCGGATCCCGGTGCTCGCCGCGCGCGCCGATTCCCTGGAGCGATGGACCCGCGTCGAGCAGGAAGCGATCCTGCCGCAGGTCGGCCACGTCGTCGCCGCTCTCGACCGCGGCCTGTCGGGCCCGCCGGCGGAGCGCTGGGCGTCGTGGCGCGAGCGGTATCTCGCGGAGCTGGACGCGCTGCTCGAGGCCGCGCGCACGGCTGCGGCGCTCCGCAGCCGTGCGCGTCTCGGGCGCCTCGCCGGCGTGCTCGATCCGCTGCTGCCGGAGAACCGGCGGGGGGAGCCGCTGGCGCGGAAGGCGCTCTGGCTCGCCGCCGGGACGCCGGGCGTGGGGGCGGTCCTGAACGGAATGCGGCGGCCGGAGTACGTGAAGGACGCCCTCGAGGTCCTGCGATGGCCGGCGCCGGCGGGCACGCTCGACGTGCTCCGCGCCGTTTCGCGCGAAGCGGCGATGGCGGGAGCCGGGACGGAGACGCCCTAGGACGCCGGCGCGCGGGCGGGGTGGACGTGGACTCTTCTCGAGCAAGGAGGAACCGATGCGGAAGCTTCCGATGGTCCTGCTGGCGCTGGCGCTGCCGCTGTGGGCGGCGTGCAACGACCGGGAGGCGGACCTGGAGGGCGACGCCGACTTGGACGGGGACGCGGACGTGGACGTGCAGGGCGGCGCCGACGTGGACGGCGACGGCGACGTCGACGAGAACGTCGAGGGCGAGACCGTGGAAGGCGAGCGGGACGACCCGGAGTTCGGAGGCGCACTGGAGGAAGCCGGCGGTGACGCGGGTCGCGCGGTCGGGGAGGCCGGGGACGCGGTGGGAGACGCCGCCGAGGACGCCGTCGAGCAGGCCGGCGACGCCGCCGAAGGCGTGGGTGACGCCGCCGAGGACATCGTCGACTGAGTCCGGAGCCACGAGCTCCGCACGCCGGCGGGAGGCCGTCCCGCCCGGCGCGGTCGCGGACCTCGCCGATGGGGATCGCGGCCGTCCGTCGGGGACGCCCCGGCGCCGGAGCAGCGCTCGCCTGGACGACGGCGGCGCTGCTCGGCGCGTGCGGCCCGGGCGGGGCGCCCCCGCGGGGCGGTTCCCCGACGGCCTCGGACGACGTCCGGACGCGGCCCGCCGCGGACGTCCGGCTGCCGGCGCCGCGCGGGTTCGTCAACGACTTCGCGGAGGTGATCCCGGCCGAGAGCGAGCGGCGGATCGAGAGCGTGATCCGGGAGGTGCGGGAGAAGTCCGGCGGCGAGATCGTGGTCGTCACGCTGCCGGACCTCGCCGGCCGCGACCAGGCCGACGTCGCGCGGGCGATCGGTCGCGAGTGGCGCGTGGGGCGCGCGGGCGAGCCCGGCGACCCGGCGCGGAACACCGGCGTCATCGTGCTGGTCGTTCCGAAGGAGACGGATCCGGAGGGCCGCGGACGCTTCCGCATCGAGACCGGCCTCGGCGCCGAGGGCTTCCTGCCCGACGCCCTCACCGGGCGCATCCAGGACCAGGCGCTGCCGTACTTCGTCGAGCGGGACTACGGGCGCGGCCTCGAGCTGACCGTCCGCCGGCTTGCGGAAGAGTTCGCCCGCGAGTTCGGATTCCGGCTCTCGGACGAGGCGGGCCCCGCGACCCGCGCGCCCCCGCGCGCTGCGCCCGCCCCGGTCGGCGCGCCGCCGGCGTTCACGCTGCCGCCGCTCGCGCTGGTCGCCGCGGTCGTGATCCTGCTCGTGCTGCTGAGCGTGATGTCCCGGCGGGGCTGCTGCGGGTGCGTGCCGGTCTTCGTGCCCCCTCCGACGGGGCGGAGGGGGGGCGGCTGGGGCGGCGGCGGCGGCTTCGGCGGCGGATTCGGCGGGTTCGGCGGAGGTGGGGGCTTCGGCGGGGGCGGCTCGAGTCGCAGCTGGTGACCATCGCGCGGTCGTACGGTCGAGGACGGGCCGCTCGGGCCAGGGCCCGAACGGGAGCTGAAGGGAGGCTGCGACGTTGGCGAGGATGACCCTCGAGCTGTTCGTGGAGCAGCTGCAGAAGCTCTACGGGGACGCCCTTCAGGCCGTGGCCGTGTACGGCTCCACGGTCGCCGGGGAGCGGATCCCGAAGCGATCCGACACGAACGTGCTGGTCGTCGTGGAGCGGCTGGAGCTGGAGCTCCTCCGGGGCGAAGGGGCGATCGCGCGGGGATGGGCCGAGGCCGGAAATCCGCCGCCGATCACCCTGACCGCCGAGGAGTGGCGCGGGTCGGCCGACGTCTTCCCGATGGAGTACGCAGACATCCTGGAGTCGCACCGGGTGGTCCACGGGCGGCTGCCGGTCGAGGGGCTGGCCGTGGACCGCGAGCACCTGCGGCTGCAGACCGAGAACCAGGCGCTCGGCAAGCTGGTGCAGCTGCGCCGCGGCATCCTGGCGGCGGGCGGCAGCCGCAGGGACCTGGTCGAGCTGCTCGCGGCGAGCTTCAGCACGTGGATGGTGATCTTCCGCGCCGTTGCGCGCCTCCACGGCGAGAGGCCGCCGTCCGACTACGACGCGCTCACCCGGCTCGTGGCGGAACGTGCCGGGTTCGACGGGACGCCGTTCCTCCGGGTGGCGGCGCACCTCCGCGGGACGCCCCTCCCGCAGGGCGAGGTGGACGGCGTGCTCGCGGGCTGGCTCGACGCCGGAAAGCGGCTCTCGCGGCACGTCAACGCGCTGGCGGACGGCGGGTGACGGGAGCGGCCGCCGGATCGCGCGAACGGCGTGCGGCGCACCGCGCGCCGGCGAGGTCCGGACCGGGATGCAGCCGCGGCGCGCGCGCAGCGTCTCGGGTCGGCGTCAGCACCTCTGCAGCGCAGCGAGGCCGCGGAGACGAGGTTTCGTGACGAGACGGGAACGGAACAGGACCACCATCCGAGGAGGCCGAGAATGACTCGCAGCCGGCTCGCCGGGCTCGCGCTCGTCGCCGCACTGACGGCCGGGTGCGGCTACAACCCCATTCAGCGGCTCGACGAGCGCGCGGCCGCCGCCAAGAACCAGATCGAGGTTCAGTTGCAGCGCCGGGCCGACCTCGTGCCGAACCTGGTCGAGACGGTCCGCGGGGCGGCCCAGCAGGAGCTGGCCGTCTTCTCGACGGTGGCGCAGGCGCGCGCGGCGCTGGCAGGCGCGGTGCAGCGCGGCGACCCGAGCGAGATGGCCGACGCCGACCAGCAGCTGACGGGGGCGCTTGGACGCCTGCTGGCCGTCGTCGAAGCGTACCCGCAGCTGCGGTCGGACCAGAGCTTCATCCGACTGCAGGACGAGCTCGCGGGCACCGAGAACCGCATCGCGGTGGCGCGCGGCGACTACAACGAGGCGGTGCGCGAGTACAACGCGTACATCCGGCAGTTTCCACAGGTGATCACGGCCAAGGTCGTGAACGCCGAGCCGCGCGAGTACTTCGAGGTGACGACGCCCGGCGCGCGCGAGGCGCCGCGCGTGGCGTTCCCGCCGCCCGCGGCTCCGGAGGCGCCGGGCGCCGGAGCCGGTGCGGCGCCGCCTCCGCCGGGCGGTGCCGCGGACACCGGCGCCGGTCCGCCCGGCTCTCCCTGACGTTCCTCCGCGCCGAGTCCGGTCATCGGCGCGGGGACCCGCGCGGCTCATCGGCCGCTGCTCCGCGGACGATCCGCGTCGGCCGTCCCGCGATCCTTGACACCGGAGTGACGCCGATCTGAGAAGGCCGCGCCGGACGAGCCGATCCCGCGCTGCTGCCTCCCCCCGCGCGGCGCGCCCGGGGCGCCCGGATCCCACCGTGGCGTCGCGTCGGCAGGATCCCGCCGTCCGGGTTTCAGGGCTCCGTCAGGAGCTCCTGACGATCCTCGCCCTCGTAGCAGGTGCGGGGTGCGCACCCGACGGCGAGCCGGCCGGGCCCGACGCGTCGCCCCTCCCCCGTCTCGCCGCCGCCTTCAGCTGGGAGACCGCGACGCCCGAGAGCCAGGGTCTCCTGAAGGTGGTGTTCTGACGTGGCGGTGGGCGCCGGCGGCGACGTCGCCACCCCGGCCCGGCGGCCGCGGCGCGTCCTCTTCCTGTGCACGGGCAACTCGGCGCGGAGTCAGATCGCCGAGGCGCTCCTGCAGCACCGGTCCGGCGGCCGGATCGTCGCCGGGAGCGCGGGCTCGCAGCCGAAACCCGAGGTCCATCCCCTGGCGGTCGAGGTGCTCCGGGAGCACGGCATCGCGTGGGGGGGCCGGCGGCCGCGCGGGATCGACGAAGCGGCGCGCGAGCCCTGGGACGTCGTGGTGACGGTCTGCAGCCGGGCGCGCGAGACCTGTCCCTTCATCCCGGACGTCGCGGTCCGCGAGCACTGGGACGTGGAGGACCCGGCCGCCGCCCCGGAGGCGCAGCGGCCCCGCGCGTTCCGCGACGTCGTCGAGGAGCTGAGCCGGCGGATCGACGGCCTCGTGACGGCGCTCGCACCCGCGCCGTCGAGCGGGTCACGCGAGTCGTCCGCCGGGGAACGCGGCGATGCGTAGCCGCGTCCCGGCACCGTGCGGCGACCGGGTGCGTCCTCGGGCGCCGGGCCGACAAGGCTCTTGCCCCGGCTGCAGCGCGCTGATACCCGTGGGGCCGACGGGTGCGGAGGCCGGGACGTGGCACCGACGCACCGACCCGCTCATGACCAGCTTCCAGACCACACGCCGCCTGAGGCTGCTCGCCTCGGGCGTTCTGCTGCTCGCTGGCGCCTGCCGGTCCCCCGTGGATCCCGAGCCCGCGGCGAGCGGCGCTCCGGCGCTCGCGGCGACGGCGGTCACGTACCACGTCGCGACGAACGGGCGGGACCGGAACCCGGGAACGCTCGCACGCCCGTTCAAGACCGTGGCGAAGGCCGTCGGCGTCGTCCGTCCCGGCGACGTGATCCTCGTCCACGCGGGCACCTACACCGGCGCCGTCCGGATCACCCGCTCGGGCACGCAGTCGCAGCCGATCACTCTGGCCTGGGCGGGCGACGGCCCCGTCACCCTCAGGGCGAACCTCGCGGCCATCCCGTGCAGCGCCAGCCAGCCCACGCGCGAACGCACGATCCAGATCCTGGAGGGCGCGGACGACTGGACGATCCGCGGCCTGACGATCGTGGGCGGGGTGTACATCGAGGGCACGAACATCGGCCGGCTCAACGACCACCTGCGCGACCGCTCGCTTCCGGGGCGCAGCTCGTTCGATCCGTCCGCCTACCCCCGGGTGCTCCCGCTCCTCGGGAGCGACGGCGCGGACCGGATCATCCTCCTCAACAACCGGATCCAGGGGAGGGGCGTGTTCGCCCTGGCTTCCCGGTTCGGCCGGATCATCAACAACGAGATCTCGAACATCGACTGCGGCACCGGCGGCGGGATCGGGCTCGGCCGCTTCAGCGACGGCTGGACGATCCGCGGCAACCACGTGCACCACCTCACGGCCTCGACGCGGCACCACATGTCGGAAGGCATCCGGCACGTGGCCGCATCGTCCTACGGACTGGTCGAGGGGAACACCGTGGAGGACGTGGGCGGCCTCTCCCGCGGGATCACCGCGGACGTGAACGCGAGCTGGACCACCTTCCGGAACAACGTCGTGCGGAGGGCCCACCAGGGCTTCAACGAACAGTCCGGAGGATGGGGCAACCGATGGATCGGCAACGTCGCGGAAGGGAACCGGCACTACGCGTTCAACGTCTACGGGCAGGGGGAGAACGACCCGCAGCCGCACGAGAGGACGCCCGCGTTCCTGGTCGTGGAGTGCAACCGCGCCACGGGCCACGTGGCCGACCTGAACATCGGCGGCGTCCAGAGGTCGGCGTTCTCGAACAACTCCTTCGGCGCCGTCCGGCTCGGCGCGCCCGTGCCGTCGTACTGGGCGGCGGCCGGAAACACCTGGAACGGAACGTCCCAGCTCCCGCCGGCCAACCCGCCCCCCGTCTCCTGTTCGTGACCGGGGGTTCGGCGGGCGCGGGCCCTGCCGCGCCGCCCGCCCTCCCCCGTGCAGCAGTCCCGACGCTCCCCCTCCGCCTCCGCGGTCGGTCCGCCCCGCTCTCCCGCCTCGCCGGCGGTTCCTGGTTCGCCTTCGGCGCCGCCCTCGCGGCGGCGTCGTGTTCCGGCGACGACGCGGCCCCGCTCGGCCGCGACGAGCCCGCCGGGGGGCCGCGCCTGTCCGGCGCCTCGGGCATCGTCCATCACGTCGCCACCACCGGATCCGACGGCAACGACGGCACCTCCGCGGCAACTGCGTTCCTCACGGTGCAGAAGGCGGTGGACGTCGCGGGTCCGGGCGACCGGATCGAGATCCACGGCGGCACTTACTCGGGCCGGATCGACGTGACGACCGCCGGAGCGGAGGGCAGCCCGATCGTGCTGACGCGGGCCGACGCGGACAGCCAGCCGGTGCTGACCGCCGCGCTGGCCTCGGTGAGCTGCTCGGCCACGTCGCCCACCGAGGTGCGCACCGTGACCTTCGCTCCCGGCGCCAGTCACTGGCTCGTGGAGGGCCTGCGAATCGACGGCGGAATCCTGGTGGAGGGGACGAACGCCGAGGCGGCGCGCGCCTTCATACGGGACCGCAACGTCCCCGGCCGCTCGACGAACGATCCCTCGCAGGAGGACGCCGCCTACGCCTACATCGGATCGGTCCCGAACGAAGGCGTCGAGATCGTGAACAACGTCCTGCGCCGCCGCGGCATCGTCACCCTCACGAGTCGGCGCGGCCGCATCGAGGGTAACGACATCTCGGTCACGGAGTGCTCGGGGCCGGGGATCCTCGTCAACACGTTCAGTGACGAGTGGCTGGTCACCCGCAACGTCGTCCACGACAACGTGGCCACGGAAAAGCACTTCATGAACGAGGGGATCCGTGTCGGCGGGAACTCGGCGTACAACGTGGTTTCGTACAACACCGTCCGGAACATCGCCAACCTTGGTCGCGGCATCGCGCTCGACGTGAACGCCAGCTGGAACGTGATCACGCGCAACAGCGCAGACCGGACAGCCAACAACTACTCCCAGCAGGCGGGAGGCTGGGGAAACGAGTTCAGCTACAACCTCTCGCAGAACTCGAGGAAGCACGGGTTCGGCATCCTCCGAAAGGGGACCAACGACGACGAGGATCAGGACCGGGTGCCGGCGTTCCTCACGTACACCTGCAACCAGAGCCTGAACGAGGACTCGGCGTTCGAGGCCGGCGGCGTGCGCCAGTCGGACTTCCTGAACAACTTCTGGACGACGGCCGATCCCGACGCCTCCGTCGTGCTGAACTGGGCCGCGGACGGGAACACGTGGAACGGCGGCTCGAGTCCACCTCCCGCTCGTCCCTCGATGACGGGGTTCGCGGACTGCGGAACGGCGCCGCCGCTCGTGCCCGTCGAGTTCCCGCCGGAAGGCGGAGCGATCACGTTGAGCGCACGCGGATACATCAAGCGGAGCGTGCACAAGGTGGACCTCACCTGGAGCGGCGCGACGTCGGCCCAGGTGGACGTCTGGCGCAACGGGAGGAGGGTGGCCACGACCGCGAACGACGGCTTCCACACCGACAGCATTCGCCGCACGAAGCCGAGTTACGTCCACAAGATCTGCCACGCGGGCACGACGTTCTGCTCGAACGAGGTGACCACCGCCTTCTGAGCCCGGGCCGCTCCGGCGTCCCCATGCGAAAGGGCCGACCGCCGTTCGATCCTCGCGGTCGGCCCTTTTCCGATCCCTTCCTCGTGTTCCCCGCCCGACGTCGCCTTCCGTGCAGCGTGCGGGGCCGGCCGCGGCTCCGTCCGCGGCCGGCCTTCTCGCGTTGCCCAGGGCCGGGCGCGCCGTCGCGCCCGGCGCCCGTTCCCCGGCTACCCGAGGTGCACCACGCGGCCGACGGACGGCACCCCGGACGCGTCAAGGAGGAAGAGCAGGTAGTCGCCCGGCGGCGCCTGGTCACGGATCGGGGCGGTCACCTTCACGCCCTTCCGCACCTCCGTGAACACGAGATGGTTCAGACGCTGGTTCATGTTGTACGAATGCGTCACGGATGACAGCCGGATCCAGTTCACCCGCGCGATCCGCGCGTGATCCGGGGTCTCGACGACGAACTTCGCGCCGTATCCGACGCTCGCCGGCGCCGCGCTGATCACCGGCCTCACGGCCGGATGGCCGTCCGCCGCGAACAGGTAGGGCGGCGAGTAGATCTGCGCGTTCAGGTGGTCGGTGTCGCCCTTCCCCGACGCCCCGCCGCCGGCGACGAGCACGCGTCCGTCCGGCAGCAGAACCGCGGTCGAGTGGTACAGGCGGCGCTCCGCGAGCGGCGCCACGGTCGTCCAGCTCTCCGTCTGCGGGTTCCAGATCTCCGCGGGCAGCACCGCCTGCGTCGTGTCGTTCGCGTACGCCGACCCGCCGGTGACGAGCACCTCGCCGTCGGCGAGGATCGTGCTGTTGAAGTGCCGCCGAGCGAACGCCATCGGAGCCACCGCGTGCCACGCGGGCGTCGCGGCGTGGAGGTCGATGATCTCGGCCGTCGCGGTCGCGAACGTGCGGCCGCCGCCGGCGATCAGGATCCTGCCCTCCTCGTACATCGCGGAGGTGCCGTCGATCCGCGTCCCCCAGAGGCTGGAGGGTCCGGCCTTCCACTTCCCCGCGCCCGACGGGTTCAGGAAGCGGGTCACCTGGTTTGGACCGGCCATGTAGGCCTGCCCCTTCGCCGTGGCGAACGTCCAGGGGTAGAGCGGGACCTCGTTGACCGCGCCGAGCAGCGTCCGCCATCCCCCCGAGACCTGCCACACCTGCGGGACGTTGTTCTTGAGCTCGGGCGTCACGAAGCCCGAGATCGCGAGCACCTCCCCGTTCGTGAGCGTCGTGGCCGTCGGGTACCATCGGCCCAGGTTCATCGGGGGAAGACTCGACCACGCGCTCGTCCGCGAATCGAAGA
>DATBJZ010000067.1:0-11754 GCA_036556125.1 Gemmatimonadota bacterium
GCCTCGGCGCGCGAGCTCGCGCGCTGGCTCGATGCGCAGGCCGGCCGCGGCGCGCTCGTGCGCGTCCACTACCCGGGGCTCCCGTCCCATCCGCAGCACGAGCTCGCGCGGCGCCAGATGGCCGGCTTCGGCGGGATCATCGCGCTGGAGCTCTCGGACGGCGCCGCCGCGCGGCGGTTCCTCGCCGGTCTGCGGCTCTTCGCGCTGGCCGAGAGCCTGGGCGGCGTGGAGAGCCTGGCGAGCCACCCCGCGGCGATGACGCACGCCACCGTGCCGCCCGAGCGGCGGGAGCGGATGGGGCTCGTGGACAACCTCGCCCGGCTGTCCGTCGGCATCGAGGACGTGGAAGACCTCCGCGAGGACCTCGCCCAGGCGCTGGCGGCGGCTGCGCGAGGCGCCGCCTGAGCAGCACGCCCGCGGCGCCTTCCCCGGCGTAGGGCGACATCCCGCAGCGTCGGAGCACGGTCCTGCAGATGATCCGCGAGCACACGGTCGAGATCGACGGGCTGCGGCTGCGCTACGCCGAGGGCGACGACGCGGGTCCGCCGCTCGTCCTCCTCCACGGCGCCCTCCTCGGGTGGGAGGAGTTCCTGCCGCTCCTCCCCGAGCTCGCCCCCCGCTGGCGCGTGCTCGCGCCGGACTTCTCGGGGCACGGCGGCTCCGCGCGTCGCGAGCGCTACACGTTCGGCGCCTGGCTCGAGGAGACGGCCGGCTTCCTGGCGAGCCGCGTCGGCGCTCCCGCCGTGATCGCGGGACACTCGCTCGGCGGATTCGTGGGAATGGGCCTCGCGTCGCGGTACCCCGACCGCGTCGCGGGGCTCGCGCTGCTGGACAGCTTCATCAACCTGGACACGTTCCTCGCCGGTCCGTTCCCCGCGTTCTTCGCGGCGCTCGCCGCGCTGGAGCCGGCGCGGCACGGGGTGGACGACCTCGCGAGGCGGATCGGCGAGATCCCGGTCCAGCTCCCCGGGCATCCGGAGCCGGCCTCCTGGGGCGCGCTCCCCGGCATGGACCCCGCCGTCCGCCGGTACCTCGCGTCCTCGGTGCTCCGCAGCGATCCCGCGGTCCTCTCCCAGATCCTGAGCGGCTCCGCGCTCGCGGACTACGATCCGGGAGCGCTCCTTGCGGACGTCGCCTGTCCGACCCTCCTCGTCCAGGCAGACCCGGCGGTCGGCGGGATGCTCACCGACGCCGACGTGGCCCGGGCGCGACCGCACCTGGCGGGCGCCACCTGCGCCCGCCTGGACGGCGTGGGCCACCTCCTCCACCTGCAGGATCCCGCCCCCGTGGGGCGCGCGCTGCTCTGGTTCCTGGAATCGCTCCGCGGCGCGTCCACGGCGGCCCTGTGACGATCCTCATCGTCGGACAGGGCGGCCGCGAGCACGCCCTCCTCTGGCGGCTGCGGCGGGACGTGCCGGAGGCGTGGTTCGCGTTCACGGGACGGAACGCCGGGATGCAGCGCCACGCCGAGGCCGTCGACGTGGCGCCCGACGACGTCGAGGGGGTCGTGGCGCTGGCGCGGAGCCGGCGCCCCGACCTGACGGTGATCGGCCCCGAGGCCCCGCTCGCGGCCGGTCTCGCAGATGCGCTGGCCGCCGAAGGACTGGCGGTGTTCGGGCCCTCCCGGGCGGCGTCCGAGATCGAGTCCAGCAAGAGCTTCGCGAAGTCGTTCATGGCCCGGCACGGGATCCCGACCGCGGCGTGGCGCTCCTTCACGGACGCGGCGCAGGCGGACCGCTGGCTGGCGGCGGGCGAAGGCCCGGTCGTCGTGAAGGCGAGCGGGCTCGCGGCGGGGAAGGGCGCCCTCGTCTGCGCCGACCGGGCGGAGGCGCGCGCGGCGGCGGACGACATGCTGCGCGGCGGCGCGTTCGGAAACGCGGGAAGCGAGATCGTGATCGAGGAGCGGCTCGAGGGCCGCGAGCTCTCGGTGATCGCGCTCACCGACGGCAGCGCCGTACGGCCGCTGCTCCCCGCGCGCGACCACAAGCGGGCGCTGGACGGCGACCGCGGCCCGAACACCGGCGGCATGGGCGCCGTCGCTCCCGTGCCCGACGTCGGCGACGACGTGCTCGAGGACATCCGGGTGCGGGTCCTCGAGCCGGCGGTGCGCGGTCTCGCGGCGGAGGGGCGAACGTTCCGCGGCGCGCTCTACGCCGGCCTGATGCTCACGGCCGAGGGCCCGCGCGTGATCGAGTTCAACGCCCGCTTCGGCGACCCCGAGACCGAGGTGATCCTGCCGCTCCTGGAGGGTTCGCTGCTCGACCTGCTCCTGGCGTGCGCGTGGAGCGGCGCACGCCGGGTGCCTCCGTCCGCTCCGGGATCGCGCAGCCGGGCTTCGACGCCCGTCCGCGGAGCCCCGGCCCTCATCGAGCTCGAGCCGCGCTGGCGCGCCGCGGCCGCGTGCTGCGTCGTCGCGGCCTCGGCGGGATATCCGGAGCGCTACGAACGCGGGCTGCCGATCCGGTTCGACGACGGAGCGGTGGAGGGGGACGCCGGCGACGGCGGGCGGAGCGTGGATCGTGCGCGGGACGAGCGCAGGTCGAACGGTGACCGCGGGTCCCCGGGACCGCAGTCCGCCGGCACGGGAGGACGCTCCTGGTCGGTGGTCTTTCACGCCGGAACGGCGTTGCGCGACGGCGACGTGGTCACCGCCGGCGGCCGCGTGCTCGCGGTGACGGGGGTCGGCCCCGACGCGGGGTCCGCCCGCCAGGCCGCCTACGCGCGGCTCTCCCGCATCTCGTTTCCGGGACTCCACGCGCGGCGCGACATCGGCGTCGCCGCGCCGGTGGGGGCCGTTCGGGAAGCGGCGGCCGGGCCCTCCTGAGTCCCTCGGAGCCGCCGTGCCGGAGCTGCCGGAAGTCGAGACCATCGTGCGCGGCCTGCGTCCGGCGCTCGAGGGCAGCACGGTCGTGCGCGCCCGCGTCTGGCGTCCGAACGTCGTGGTGGGGTCGCCGCGCCGCTTCGAGCGCGCCGTCACCGGACGGCGCATCGAGCGGGTCGGCCGCCGCGCCAAGCTGCTGCGCTTCGACCTGGACGACGGCCGCGTCTGGTGGACCTCCCTGCGGATGACCGGCCACTACCGTCTGGACCCGCGGGGCGGCCGCGCGGACGACGCGCGGTTTCTGGCGGCCGCGGCCCGGGCGGAGGCCCCCTCCGCCGGAGGACCGGCTGCGGGCCCGACGCCGGCTCCCGCCTACGCGCGGGCCGCGTTCGACCTGGCGGGCGGCGAGCGCCTCTGGTACGTGGACGTGCGCACGCTGGGAAAGCTGGGCGTGATCGGCGCCGCGGCGTGGAGCCGTCGCGAACGGGAGCTCGGACCCGAGCCGCTCGACCCCTCGTTCACGGCCGCCGAGCTCGCCGTGCGCCTGCGGCGCACGCGCCGGCGCATCAAGGAGGTCCTCCTCGACCAGCGGATCCTGGCCGGCGTCGGGAACATCTACGCCTCCGAGGCGCTGTACCGGGCCGGCATCGATCCCCGCACGCGCGCGGATCGGGTGGGAGGGTCGGGGGCGCAGCGCCTGCACGAGGCGATCCGCGGGGTCCTGAGCGAGGCCATCGAGCACGAGGGCACGACGATCGTGAACTACGCGGGTGCGAACGGCGAAGGCGGTGCGTTCGCCGACAGGCTTCGCGTGTACGACCGTGAGGACGAGCGTTGCCCGCGCTGCGGCGCCCCGGTGCGTCGGATCGTGCAGGCGCAGCGCTCCACGTACTTCTGTCCGGCCTGCCAGCGCCGCCGCTGAGCGTCGGCGGCCCCACCGATCCAGGGATGGAGCCGGTGCTTCTCCCGGTCGACGCGACGACCCTCCACGCAGGAGCGAGCCGATGGCCGATCCGCGCCCGACGACGCCCACCCCCCACCTGGACGAGGCGAGCCGCCAGGAGGCCCTGGCCCACGAGACCGGCCTGGCGTCGGGCCAGCCCCGGGAGGACGTCCGCCGGCAGCTGCTCGAGGCGCTCGGCTCCGACGGCGTGCTCCGCACCGACGAGCTCCTGAAGCGCCTGGGCCGCGAGTCGCCCCCGGAGGACTGGAAGGCGCGGCTGTGGCGCCTGCACAACGAGGGCGTGGTGAAGGTGCGGTGGGTGGGCTTGGCCGACCCCGAGCCGGTGGAGGTCCGGATCACGGAGCGCGGCAAGGCGCTGCTCGCCGAGCCGGAGGGGGAGCCCTCCATTCACGCCGCAGCGCCGGCCTCACCGGCCTGACGGTGCGGCGACAAGAGGCGTTCGGGGCCCGCTGCGCCGCGGCCGGGTCCGCTAGCGCCCGGACCGGTCCAGCCGATGATGACGCAGGCGCAGTCCGTCCGCCCCGATCTCGAGCGTGCCGACGGTCGGTCGGGAGCCGAACCGCGCCGGACCCGCGGAGCCGGGGTTGAAGAAGACGACCCCCTCGAGCGTCTCCTCGAGGGGGCGATGGGTGTGGCCGAAGACCACGAGGTCGGGCGTGCGGGGCCGGACGGCGTCGAGGAGCTCCCGCGGGCGCGCGGCGCGCACCAGATGGCCGTGGAGCACCACGATCCGCAGCCCTTCCCGCTCCAGCGTCTTCACCTCGGGGAGCCGGCGCTCCAGCCCGGGCGGCTCGACGTTGCCGCACACCGCGATCACCGGAGCGATCCCCTCCAGCTCGTCGAGCACCGCCTCGCTCCCCACGTCGCCCGCGTGGAGGATCTCGTTCACGCCCGTGAAGACCTCCGCCACCGCCGGGTGCAGCCGGCCGTGCGTGTCGCTGAGGATCCCGTAGCGCACGACGGCTAGTCGTCGCCCCGATCCGCGCTTCGCTTCTCCGGACCTCCCGTCGTCCCGGCTCTCCGCGCGTCCCGGCTCGATCCCGCCGCATCGGCCGGACGCGCCCGCTCGCGCTCGGACCAGGCAGGCACGAGCCGCGCCTCGACCCCGACGTGATCGAGCACGCGCTGGGCGATGAAGTCGGCGAGGTCCTCGAAGGTCTTCGGCCCCTGGTAGAACGCCGGCATCGCGGGGATGATCGTGCCGCCCGCGCGCGAGATCCGGGCGAGGTTCTCGAGGTGGATCAGGTGCAGCGGCGTCTCGCGCGGGACCAGCACCAGGGGCCGCCGCTCCTTGAGCGCGACGTCGGCCGCGCGCTGGAGGAGCGTCTCGGAGAGGCCCTGCGCGATGGCGGCCACGTTCTTCATCGAGCACGGACACACGACGACGCCGCGGAACCTCGTCGAGCCCGACGCCGGATCGGCTGCGAGGTCGTGGTTGCGAAAGACGCGCACGAGGGACCAGCGCTCCTCCGGCACGTCCAGGTGCGCCCGGAGCGACTCCAGGTTCGACGCGGTCACCGTCCGCAGGCCGAGCTCGAGCTTGAGCAGGTAGAGGCCGTACTCCGTGAAGACGAGGTCCACCGGCACGCGGGCGTCCAGCAGCGCGCGCAGCAGCCGGACGGCGTAGATCGCTCCACTCGCGCCGGTGACGCCCACGACCAGCGGCTCGCCGCGGCGGGTGGGCGCGGGACCGCGATCGGCGGCCTCCCCCCCGGCCGGACGAACGCGGCCGCCGGGGGCGCCCCCGCGTGCGCGGGCGGCGTCACCGTCCCTGCCGCGGCGCCCGAAATCCTCCCACGGAAGAGGGGGCCGCGGCTTCGTCACGGCGCCGTCCCCGCCAGCAGCCGGTCGATCACGACGAGCGCCGCGAAGCCCACGCTCATCCAGCCGTTCACCGTGAAGAAGGCGCGGTTCACGCGGGAGAGGTCGCCGGGCGCGACGAGCGAGCGCTCGTAGGCGAGCGTCGCCGCCACGCCCGCGACCGCGATCCAGTAGACCGCCCCCAGGTCGAACGCGAGGCCCACCGCCGTCAGACACGTCACGACCCCGGCGAAGGCGACGCTCACGAGCGTCAGGGTGCGCGACGGTCCCAGGCGCCGCGGGAGCGAATGGAGTCCGCGGGCGCGGTCGAACGCGAGGTCCTGGAGCGAGTAGATGCTGTCGAAGCCGGCCACCCACAGGGTGACGGCCGCCGCCAGCCACAGGAAGCGCGGGTCCAGACGCCCCAGGAGCGCGATCGACGCGCCCACCGGCGCGATCGCGAGACCGACCCCGAGGACCACGTGGCTGAGCGAGGTGAAGCGCTTCGTGTAGGAGTAGAGCAGCACCCACGCCAGGGCGAGCGGCGCCAGCGCGAGGCAGAGCGGGTTGAGGAGCGCGGCGGCCGCGACGAACACGGCGGACGCGACGACCACCGTGGCGGCGACCTCGCCGGTGCCGAGAAGCCCGCGCGGCAGCTCCCGCTCACGGGTCCGCGGGTTCTCGGCGTCGAGACGCCGGTCCGCGAGCCGGTTGAACGCCATCGCGGCGAACCGCGCGGCGGTGAAGGCGACGGCAACGAGCAGCACCACCCGCGGCGTGAGCGTCCGCTCGACGGACGCGAGGGTCAGGCCGACGACCGCGAACGGCAGCGCGAAGAGGGTGTGCGGGAGGTAGACGAGCCGCGAATACAGTCGCGCGCGGTTGCCTGCGGCCGACCAGCGCCGGCGCCGGGTCGGCCGAGCGGCCGCGGGCTCCTCCACGGCGTCGGGCGCCGTCATCCGGCTCACGCGGTGGTCGACGAGGTCATCGTGGGGAATATACAGACGGCGGCCTGCCGGCCGGCGGCCCGCGCGTCAGTCGAGCGGCCGCTCGACGATCAGGAGCTCCTCCACGACACGCCCGCCGATCAGGTGCTCCTGGATGATCCTCTCCAGCGCGGCCGGATCGCAGCGACGGTACCAGGCGCCCTCGGGGTACACCACCGCGATCGGGCCGCCCTCGCAGATCCGGAAGCAGTTCGCCTTCGTGCGCTGGACTCCGCCGCCCTCGGACAGCCCGAGCTCGCGGAGCCGGCGCTTGAGGTACGTCCACGACGCGAGCCCCTGCTCCGGATCGCAGCACTTGGGCTTCGTCTGGTCGCAGCAGAGGAACACGTGCCGGCGCGTGGCCGGGACGCCGATCTCCTGGGCGCGCAGCCGCTGGCTCGGGGCGGAGCCCTTCGGCGGATCCGGATCGCTCAACGGAACACCATCTGCGGCGGGTTGAGTGCCCGTGGCGGCGGGCCGGTGCGACCGAGTGGCCCGACGGGCTCGTGCCCCGCGCGCAACGGCGTGGACCGGCGCCGCGGCCTCAACCGGTCACACCCCACGCCCGCAGCCGCTCGCGCATCCGCGCTTCCACGTCGGGGTCCGGCACCGCCTTCCGCGGCCACGGCGCGCGGCCGCCCTCCTCCGGCCACTTCGTCGTCCCGTCCAGGCCCATCTTGCTGCCGAAGCTGAACTCGCGGCTCGCGTGGTCGAGCACGTCGGTCGGGCCCTTCGTGAACCGCACGTCGCGCTCGGGGTCGAGGTTCACGAGCGCGGACCACCACGCCTCCTGCACGTTGCGCACGTCCACGTCCTCGTCCACCGCCACGATCACCTTGGCGAGCGAGAGCAGGCCGATCCCCCACATCCCGTTCATGACCTTCCACGCCTGGCCGGGGAAGCTCTTCCGCACCGAGACGAACACGAGGTTGTGGAAAATCCCCTCGGCCGGCATGTGGTAGTCCACGACCTCGGGCAGGTTGAGCTGGAGCAGGGGCAGGAAGATCCGCTCCGTGGCGTGCCCCATCCAGAAGTCCTCCATCGGCGGCCGGCCCACGATCGTGGCGGGATACACGGCGTCGTCGCGCCGCGTCACCGCCTCGACGTGGAACAGGGGGTACTCCGACTCCGCCGTGTAGTAGCCGGTGTGGTCGCCGAACGGCCCCTCGGGCCGGAGCGGCTCCGCGGCGTCCACCCAGCCCTCGAGCACGAGGTCGGACTCGGCGGGCACCTCCAGGTCGTTGGTGACGCAGCGCACGAGCCGGAGCGGCTCGCGGCGCAGGAAGCCGGTGAACAGGTACTCGTCGATGCCCGGCGGCAGGGGGGCGGTCGCGGCGTAGAT
This sequence comes from Gemmatimonadota bacterium, assembly GCA_036556125.1. Lineage (GTDB taxonomy): Bacteria > Gemmatimonadota > Gemmatimonadetes > JACCXV01 > JACCXV01 > DATBJZ01. The sequence goes on from DATBJZ010000067.1 coordinate 7,914, forward strand.
CGCCGCGGGGTCGCCGCCCAGCGCCACGGCCACGGGGATCCGCCCGCCGGTGAGACGCGCCGCGTCGTGGTGGCGCGTGGCGTCCTTGTGCCGCTGCCAGTGGAGGATCGTCGACCGGCGATCCACGACCTGCATGCGGTAGCACCCCACGTTCCGGGCGCCCGTCAGCGGATCGCGCGTCACGACCTGAGGCAGCGTCAGGAACGGCGCCGCGTCCTCCGGCCAGGTCGTCACGATCGGCAGCGCCGCGAGGTCCACGTCCTCGCCGCGCAGCACGACCGACTGGCAGGCTCCGCTCCGCGCGGTCTGCGGCGGGAACTTCGTGAGCTCCGCGAGGCGCGGCAGCATCGCGAGCTTCTCGCGGAAACCCTGGGGCGGCTGGAGCTTCACGAGCTCCCGCACCCGGTCGGCGATCTCGTCCAGCCGCTCGACCCCGAGCGCGAACGCCATCCGGCGCTCGCTCCCGAAGAGGTTCATCGCGACCGGAACGCGGCGGCCCGCGAGCGGGGGCACCCCGGCGGGATCGTCGAAGAGGAGCGCCGGGCCTCCGCCGAGGAACGCCTGCCGCGCCGCCTCGGCCATCTCGAGGCGGGGCGAGACGGGTTCGCCGACGCGGAGAAGCTCGCCGCGACGCTCCAGCCCGCGCAGGTAGTCCGCGAGCCCGGCGAACGCCACGGCTAGAGCGCCGCCGTCATTCTCAGAGGATGCTCTTCCCGAGCAGGCTCTCCACCAGCTCCACCGCGAGGGCGCCCGTCGAGTTGTTCGTGTCGCAGATCGGGTTCACCTCGACGATGTCGGCGGAGAGGACGAGGTCCGTGTCCGAGATGATCTCGAGCGCGAGGTGCGCCTCGCGGTAATCGAGGCCGCCGCGGACCGACGTGCCGACTCCCGGCGCGAACCGGGGATCGATCGCGTCCATGTCGAACGAGACGTGGAAGCCCGCGGTTCCGTCGGTGGCGATCTTGAGCGCGTCCTCGATCACCGCGCTGATGCCCTGCACGTCCACGTCCCGCATCGAGAACACCTCGACGCCGGTCTCCTGGATGAGCCGCCGCTCGCCCTCGTCGAGCGAGCGCACGGCGATCAGCGCCACCCGCTCCGGCGCCACCTTGGGCGAGAAGCCGCCGATCCGGGTGAGCCGGGGGTCGCCGCGCCCGAGCGACGCGGCCACCGGCATCCCGTGGATGTTCCCGCTCGGCGTCGTCTCGGGCGTGTTCATGTCGCCGTGCGCGTCGATCCAGATCAGGCCGAACGGCTTGCCGGAGGGCCGCAGGTGCATCGCCACGCCCGCGATCGAGCCGATCGCGAGCGAGTGGTCGCCGCCGACGGCCAGGGGGAGCCGCCCCGCGCCCAGCGCGTCGCGCACCATCACCGCGAGCTGCTCGCAGGTCGCGGCGATCTCGTTCAGGTAGCGCTGCTCGCGCGCGCCGATCTCCGAGACCTCGGCGATCGGAATCTCCAGGTCTCCGGCGTCCACCACCTGGTATCCGAGCCGCTCGATGCTCCCCGCGAGCCCGGCGATGCGGACGGCCGACGGACCCATGTCCACGCCGCGCCGGCCGGCGCCCAGGTCGAGCGGAACGCCGATGATCTGGACGACGTCGGCGGTCACGCCGCCACTCCGGCGGGAGAGGCGTGGGGTCGGCGCGCTTCGTGGAGCGCGACGATTCCGCCCGACAGCGCGCGCGTGCGCACGTGCTCGAACCCCGCGCCGCGGAACCGGTGCGCGAGCGACGCCGGGTCGGCCCAGGCGGCGATGCTCGAGGGCAGGTAGCTGTAGGCTTCGGGGTGACCCGAGACGGCGCCGCCGACGGCGGGCAGGACGCGGCGCTCGTAGAGACCGCAGGCGCCGCGGAGCAGGCGGTTGGCGGGCTGCGAGAACTCGAGCACGAGGAGCCGTCCGCCGGGCGCGAGGACGCGGAACGCCTCGGCGAGACCCCGGTCCAGGTTCTCCAGGTTCCGGACTCCGAACGCCACCATCACAGCTCCGACGCTGCCGTCGCGCAGGGGAAGGTCCATCGCATCCCCGCAGACGAGCGCGATCTGACGGGCGCGCCGTCCGCCGAGCTTGCGGCGCCCCCGCCGCAGCATCGGCAGCGCGAAGTCGAGGGCGACGCACCGGCCGTCGAACCGGCGGCTGTCGGAGAGCGCGCAGGCGAGGTCCAGCGTTCCCGCACAGAGATCGAGGACGCGCCCGCCGGCCGGCCCCGCCGGCGCCGCGCCGCCGAGGAGCGCCCGCACGGCGGCGCGCCGCCAGCGCACGTCGAGCCCTCCCGAGAGCACGCGGTTCAGGAGGTCGTAGCGCGGCGCGATGGCGCCGAACATCCGGCGGATCGAGGCGCCCTCTTTGCGAAGGGGGGAGATCATGCGGGACGGGGGGTTGAGTATGTTAGACGCCGCCCGATCGATTCCGCAACCGAACGCCGCCGCATCCGCGCACCGTGTCTCCATCCGACCACGACCTCGTGCGGGCGGCCCTCGCCGGCTCGGAACGGGCGTTCCGCAGCCTCGTGGAGCGCTACGAGCGCGGCGTGCTGTCGCTCGTGATGCGGATCGTCCTCAACCGCGAGGACGCGGAGGACGTGGCCCAGGAGGCGTTCGTGAAGGCGTTCACCAAGCTGGACACCTTCGATCCGGCCTACAAGTTCTCCAACTGGCTGTTCAAGATCGCCCACAACACGGCGCTCGACGCGCTCCGCCGCCGGGGCGCGGAGCCGGCTGCCTCGGCAGCCCCCTGGGACCCGGAGGGCGCCGACGATCCGATGGCCCGGCTCCCGGACGATCGTGCGCCCTCGCCCGACGAGGCGGCGGCCGACGCCGAGTTCCGGGGCGACGTGGAGCGGGCGCTCGGCCGCCTGCGGCCCGAGTACCGGAAGGTGATCGTCCTGCGCCACCTGGAGGGCATGGCGTACGAGGACATCGCCGAGGTGCTCGAGCTGCCGCTCGGCACGGTGAAGACGTTCCTGTTCCGGGCGCGGCGCGAGCTGGCGCAGCTCCTGCCCCAGCACATGCCCGGCGCGGCCGAGGCGCGAGCCGCGACCGTTCGGGAGTCGGCCGCCGCCCCCCGGCAGGGGAGGCGGCCCGCGCTGGCAGGCCCCCCGGGGGCCGAAACCTCCGATCCAGCTTCGACGTAGGTGGAGATGCCATGAAGCCGGGACTTCACAACATCGCCGCCGGTCTGCACGACCGGCTCCTGGACGGTGAGCTCGAGGCCGAGGGCCGCCGCTGGCTCGCGGAGCACCGGGCCGTGTGCCCGCGCTGCGACGGCGAGTTCGCAGAGATGGAGCGGCTCGCCGCCGCGTTGGGCGCCCTCGAGCGGCCCGCGCCGCGGCCGGGGTTCGCCGACCGCGTCCTCGCGCAGGTGCGTCCCGCGCCGGTGCCGGTCTGGGCCCGCTGGACGCCGGCCGGCGTGTGGTCGCGCGCCGCCGCCATCGCCGCGCTGCTCCTCGGATCGCTCGGCGTCCTCGGCGCCTCGTTCGTGGCGCTGCCGGTCCTCGGCGACTGGGCGAACGTCTCGCTGCTCGTGGGCGTTCCCGCCGCGGCGGCGCGGGGCCTGGCCGCGGTGGTGGGCGGACTGGCGCCTTTCGGGGCCCTGGCCACGACCGGCGGTGCGATCGGCCAGGCGCTGCTCCACGCCGTCACCTCTCCCCAGCTCGCCGCCGCCTCCGCGGCCGCGACGCTGCTCGCCGCGGCGGCCTTCCGGCCGTTCGCGCGGCTCACCACGGGCGCGACCGGGGAGACCCGGCCCTGAGCGTCGGCTTCGTTCCCGCGCCCGATCGCATGCAGTCCACCTGAAAGGAGATCCGCTTCCGATGTCACGCACCCGTCTCGCCGCCGCGGC
>DATBJZ010000068.1:0-17814 GCA_036556125.1 Gemmatimonadota bacterium
TCGACCGGCTCCAGGGCGGCGTCGACCTGAAGTTCTTCGACGTCCGCAAGTTCAGCTTCGATCTCGGTGACCGTCTCTTCAACACGGGCTACTTCGTCGAGCCGCGGCTCTACGGGTTCTACGCGACGAACCGCGTGGACCTGGGAGACTTCGTGCTCGACCTCGGCGGCCGCGTCGACCACTTCGACCACAACACCCTGCTCCCCGAGGTGCCGGGCATCGCGCGCACGGACCTCGACGGCAACTGCGGCGTGGGCGACAACAGCGGCACCGCCGAGTGCTCGCTGACCGAGTACGACTCCAAGACGGCGTTCGCGCCGCGCCTCGGCGTCGCGCACCCGGTCACGGAGAAGACGCAGGTGCGGTTCTCGTACGGGGTGTTCAACCAGCTTCCCGGCCTCGACGAGATGTACCTGTTCATGACCAGCGACATCCTGTTCAACGACCTGAACTCGAACGCGATCGTCGGGAATCCCGATCTCGACTTCCAGCAGACCAAGTCGTTCGAGCTCGGCATCACCCACCTCGTCTCCGAGGACGTGGTCCTCGACCTGGTGGCCTACAACCGTGACATCGACAAGGGCACGGCGGCGCGCCAGATCATCACGCCGCAGGCCGGCGCGATGCGGTTCCTGTTCAACGTGAACAACGGGAACGTGCGCGGCTTCGACCTGACGCTGACGAAGCGGTTCAGCAACTACTGGTCGGCCGACGCCACCTACTCGTACCTGGACTCCAAGCTCACCGACTCGGACCAGGACCAGTTCACGTTCAACCGCGGCTTCAACTCGACCGCGGACAATCCGATCGACGCCCCGGCCACGCCGCTGCCGGCGGACTTCGACGTGACGCACAAGCTCGCGTCGACCTTCAGCCTGCGGTTCCCCAACGACTTCCAGGAGGGGAGCACGGTCGGCGACATCTTCCAGAACTTCGGCGTGTTCGCGACCGCGCGGTTCGCCTCGGGCCTGCCGTTCACGCGGCAGCCGATCGCGTCCGGCGCGTTCATCGAGCCGCCGAACTCCAGCCGGCGTGACTCGAACTTCCAGACCGACGTGCGGGCCACGAAGTACTTCGAGCTCGCCTCGGACGTGGAGCTGGGCGCGATCTTCGAGGTCTTCAACGTCTTCAACAACGAGAACCTCACCGAGGACCAGGTCATCCCCTTCGGCGAGGCCGGCGTCAACAACGGCGTGTTCAACACGACCGGTGGCCGGCTCCTGCAGGGCAACGAGCGGCTCGAGGCCGAGCAGCAGGTGACCGACGACATCGTGCTGGCCGACATCGACACGAGTACGCCGGGCGGCGCGATCACGCGCGAGTTCCGGGGCTTCTCGGACATCGACGGCGACGGCGTCGTGACCTCGGCCGAGCAGCGGATCATGGGGATCCTGGCGTTCGGCTCGGCGCGCGAGCTCGATGCGCAGCCGAAGCGGAGCTACCGCCTCGGGGTCGAGCTGCGGTTCTAGCCGGAAGGCTCCGCGGGGGCGGCGTGCGCCGCCCCCCGCGGGCCCGCCACGCTGACGCATCCATCACGGGAGGACCTGGCATGAGTCACCTCGTCGTTCGGTCGGGCCGGTCGAAGGCCGTCGGCGGAGCGGCGTTCCTCCTCGCCCTCGCGCTCCTGGCGCAGGCGCTCCCGGCGGCCGACGTCGCCGACCGGGACCGCAGCCGGAAGGGCAAGAGAGGCGGGAACGCCGCGCTCCAGCAGGCCATCGACTTCGAGCTCGTGAACGTCAACAACGTCCTGACGATCCTGGACAACCGCGGCATCATCGCCCAGGACCCGCGCACCGGGAACGGCTTCGGCTTCTTCCCGGCGAACAGTCCCAACAACTACACGTTCGGCGGCGGTCTCTGGGTCGGCGGCGTCGTGAACGGGACGAAGATCGTCTCGACGGCCTACGACGCGTCGGGCGGCTTCTCGGAGTACGCGGCGGGCCGCGCAGCCGTGAACGGCGGCGGAGGCGGCGACATCCTCTGCTCGAACAACGCGGCCGACCTCGCCCAGTGGTATCCGGAGTTCTCGGATCCCACGACGGGCGAGCCGATCGTGTTCAGCCAGAAGGACTGCGTCTACATCTACAACGACACCAACCAGGCGCGTGACGTCACGACGCCGATCGGGCTCGAGGTCCGCCAGCGCTCGATGGCGTTCACGTTCGGCCTGCTCTCGCAGGTCGTGTTCATCGTCTGGGACATCGCGAACACCGGGTCCAACACCGTCGAGGACGCCTTCGTCGGCGTGAACTTCGACATGGACATCGGCGACAACTTCACCGACGACCGCTGCTCGGCCATCCCGAGCGTGCCGCCGGGGGGCAACAACTCGAGCGGCGAGACGGTCGAGACGAACCTCGGCTTCTGCTGGGACGCGGACTTCACCGAGGCGACCTACGATCCCGACGAGCCCGGCTTCGTCGGGGTCACGTTCTTCCAGGGGCCGGTGAGCGAGGCGGGCGACACGCTGGGTCTCGTCCGGTTCACGCTGACCACGAACCCGAGCCAGGGCCGGCCGCAGCCGGACCCGGAGACCGACACCGAGCAGTACGACCTGCTCGCCGGACTCGGCACCCGCGCGCCGTTCATCGACGCGACGCCGACCGACATGCGGTTCGTCGAGATCTCGGGCCCGATCACCTTCGCGCCCGGGCAGGTGCAGCGCGTGGTGGCCGGCCTCCTCTGGGCCGAGAACGTCGCCGGCGTGAGCTCGCTGAACGTCTCGGCGACGCGCTGCTTCCCGCAGGGCGTGCCCTGCTTCCTGCCGGACCCCAACGACCCCGCGCTGGAGCAGCTCATCACGGTGCAGCGCGCGGCGCAGGTCATCTTCGACGCGGGCTTCCTCGCGCCGGCGCCGCCGCCCAAGCCGGACCTCACGCTGATCCCCGGCGACCAGCAGGTCACGGTCGTGTGGTCGGACGTGTCGCAGGTCGCCGATCCGTTCTTCGACATCGCCGGCGACCCGGAGAACCCGGCCTTCGACCCGCTGTTCCGCGAGTTCGACTTCGAGGGTTACGTCCTCGTGCGGTCGACCTCGGGCGACCCGACGGACATCGACACGCTCCTGATCGTGGACATCGCCAACGACGTCGTGTCCATCGAGGACACGACGTTCCAGAGCTTCACCGTCGGCGACACGATCGTCGAGCTCCCGACGGACATCTCGACGATCATCTCCCTGCCGAACACGGGCCTGCAGTTCTCGTTCGTGGACACGGGGCTGATCAACGGCATCCGCTACTTCTACGACGTGGTGCCGTTCGACTTCAACCCGTCCAACACGCTGCGCGGCCCGGAGATCAGCCTCTCGGCGGGCATCTCGTTCCAGCCCGGCGAGCTGAAGTCCACCCGGCCGCGGTCGGACGCGTCCTCGTTCTCGGCCGCGAACGTGCGGTTCGAGGCGCTCCAGGCCGATGGAACGGTCTGCGATACCGACGAACCGACGGCGACGGTGGACGAGGCGACCGGCCACTACACCGACTTCGTGGACTGCTCGAACGCGATCGTCGGCGCCACGCTGTCGCCCCTGCGTGACCTGAACATCCCGAGCGGCGAGTTCTTCTTCGTGATCGACTCGCTGACCACGAACGACGCGGTGCATCCGTACGACCTGGCGGGCGCCGGCGGTTACACGCTGGCGTTCGGCAACAACCTCGCGTGGTTCCACTGGGAGGACGCGGAGGGCAACCTGGCCTCGGCGATCCAGCCGAACGTCGGGTCGTTCGCGCAGACGTTCGACTTCTTCCACGCGGCGGAGACGCCGGTGAACTTCGGGCTCGACACGAACACGAGCGACGTCGGTCCGGACCTCGGCATCGGTCTCGTCGTGGCGAGCGACTTCAGCGTGATCGAGGACCTCGAGGTGAACGGGCAGTCCGTGCATCTCGGCGAGCTGGGCGGGGAGCACCAGGGCGAGGCCCGGCCCCACAAGGTCGCGGGTTCGGCCCTGGCTGACACGGTCTGGATCGGGAACGCCCGCGGGAAGGCCAACGCCCGCGAGTACGCTCATCCCGGGCCGTTCGCGGCCGGCGGGACCTCCTTCGAGCTGACCTGGGAGGCCGCCGAGGGCGGCGGCCTGACGGGCACGCTGCGCAGGCTGCCGGGCGGCGAGGTCGTGCCGCAGGGCGGCCAGCCGAAGGGGCCGTCGAACCCGAATACGCCGGCCGACTTCGTGGCCGGCTACAACTGGGGCTTCGTCGGACCCGGGCCCTCGGACGTGGTCCGGGGGACGGTCTTCCCGGCTGCTGGACCGCTCACGAACACGATCAACCTGACCGCCGGCGACAACTTCGCGATCATCGTGCCGGGCCAGAGCCTCTTCATCGAAGGGCTGCGGCAGATCCCGGCGGCCGGCGACGTCTGGACGATCCTGATCGACACGGGCTCGCAGCGCGGGGACTTCGGCCGCGAGGGTGGCGGCGCCGATCCCAACGTCGCCGAGGCACCCTTCTCGTACCTCGACAACAACGACGCATCGGAGCAGGGGCAGACGCTCTCGCCCGTGCCCTACGACCGCGGCATCGTGAACGTCTACCCGGGCGCGCGCTGGCGTCTCACGGTGGCCGGCGGCTCGAACGACCCGGCCGGCGTGGACCTGTCGCAGATCAAGGTGGTTCCGAACCCCTACGTCGCGAACGCGGTGTGGGACTTCAGCCAGGACAACCAGCGCATCGAGTTCACGAACCTGCCGCCGGTGGCCACGATCCGGATCTACACGATCAGCGGCAACCTGGTGCGGGTCCTCGAGCACACGGACGGAAGCGGGACCGAGGCGTGGGACCTGCGGACGCGGTTCAACCTGAAGGCGGCGAGCGGCACGTACTACTGGCACGTGACGACGCCGGAGGGTGAGACCACGCTCGGGCTGCTGTCGCTGATCCAGAACGAGATCGGCGCCAACTAGAACGGGCCCCGGGGCGCCGGGCCGGCGGAGGATGCCGGCCCGGCCGCTCCGTCCCACGCGAAGGCAACCAGGTTTTCAAGGAGGAAGGTCATGACGAGACGCTGGAAGCTGAGCCCGCTTCTCGGGCTCCTGCTCGTCGTGGGCTTTGCGGGGGGCGCCGGGGCCCAGGGGATTCCCGGCAACCCGCAGCAGCCCGGCGAGCTCGCCCCGGCGGACGACGACTTTTCGAACGTGGGCGCGCGGGCGGCGGAGTTCCTCACGATTCCGGTGGGGGCGCGGGGGACGGCGCTGGGGAGCGCGTTCGCGGCGGCGGCGGACGACATCACGTCGATCTACTGGAACCCGGCGGGGCTGGCGTTCATGGAGCGGCCGGAGGCGTTCTACACGTTCGTGAACATGCCGTTGAACGTGAACCTGTCGTACGCGGCGATCGCCACGCCGGTGTTCGGCGGGGTGGGGGTGGTGGGCGGGTTCTTCGAGCTCCTGGATTTGCCGAGCCAGGAGATCACGACGGTTTTGCAGCCGGAGGGGACGGGGATCCTGTTCGAGTCGAACAGTCTGGCGGCGGGTTTGTCGTACGCGCACAACATCAGCGACCGGTTCTCGGCGGGTGCGACGGCGAAGGTGGTGAACGAGTCGATCGCGGACGTGGACGGGACGGCGCTGGCGTTCGACTTCGGGTCGAACTACCACACCACGCTGTTCGGGCGCTCGATCCGGCTGGCGTTCGCGGTGCAGAACATCGGCAGCGAGCTGAAGCTGGAGGGCACGCGGCTGTTCTTCGACTCGGACCCGGACGATCTGGACGACCGGGACAACATCGAGTCGCCGATCGTGAAGCTGCCGGACAACCTGTTCCCGCGGAGGAACCGCGGGGCGGAGCAGCGGACGGGGTCGTTCACGCTGCCGGCGGTGTTCAAGACCGGGGTCAGCTACGCGGTGCTGGAGGAGGCGGGCAACAGCCTGACGCTGGCGGGGGAGTTCTGGAACCCGAACAACCAGGAGGAGGTGTTCGCGCTGGGGGCTGAGTACCGGCGCGACCTGGCGCTGGCGGGGGGCGGGACGGAGGGCTCGGAGGGGCGCAACGCGTCGGTGAGCCTGCGCGGGGGCTGGTTCTTCCAGCAGGACGAGATCGACCTGGGGGACTCGCCGAACGACTCGGACAGCCTGCGCGGGCTGAGCCTGGGCGCGGGGCTGATGTACGACTTCGGGATGTTCTCGGCGGGTCTGGACTACGCGTACCGCGACCTGGGGCGGATCACGCAGAACAACCTGTTCAGCGTGAGCGTGGGGCTGTAGCTCCCGCGCGCGCCTAGGTTGCCACCGCGGGCCGGGAGCTCCCCCGGGCGCCCGTCACCTCCGCCGACGTCCGAGGATCGGGATCGGCTCCGGTGAGAAGGGAAGCGCCCCGGGGAGTCTCCCGGCCCGCTCGTTTCTGCGTGTCCGCGTGACGGACCTGTCGGGCTGAGGAGCGCAGGCGCTCCCCGGACGGCCTCCCGCGCTCCGGCGGTACGCGGTCTCCAGCCCCCGGGCCGCCTTCCCGGCCGGAGGCCCCACCCGGCCTCCACGGTCGGGTCTCTCCCGCCCTCCGGCCCATCCTTTATTTTGTGTCGTGCCCGCCCCCGGGCCGCGGAGCGCCTGCCCGGCGGAACGCGCCCGTGCCGCGCCCGCTCTCCGCCATCCATCCGTCAAGGAGAGTCGATGCTTCGAGCCCTCGTCCGCAGCGCCGGCGTGCTCGCCGTGGCCGCGCCGCTCGCCTTCACGCCGGCTCGCGCACAGGAGGCGGCGGGGGGCGGCGCAGCGGCGGCGACCGACCCCCGCGAGGACGTGACCTTCGACGTCGTGCGCCTGTTCGGCGTCGAGGGGAAGACCCTCGTGGAGATCTACAGCCGCATACCCACCGCCGTCCTCGCGTTCCAGGAGGCGGACGGTCGCTGGGAGGCGACCCTGGACTTCGCGCTCGCGGTGCGCCGCGGCGACGAGGTCGTCCTCGAGGACTCCTGGACCCGGACCAAGACGATCGGCGACCGGGCCCTGCTGGAGTCCAGCCACGGCTACTTCGTGGAGACCCACGCGTTCCTCGTCACGCCCGGCTCGTACCGGCTCGAGGGCGCGATCCGCGACGCCTCCGGCAGGGAGCTCGGCCGGCTGGACCGCACGCTCGAGGCGCCCGAGGAGAACCCGCCCGCCAGCGACCTCCTGCTGGCGTCGCGCATCCTGCCCGACACGGCGGAGGCCGAGCCCGAAGGCTACGATCCGCTGCGCAAGAACCGGCTGGTCCTGAATCCCAATCCGGGCCAGGTCTACTCCACCGGCGCCTCGCCCCTCGTGTTCTTCTATCTCGAGTTCGAGAACGTGGAGGACCAGCCGCTGCCGCTCGAGCGCGTGCTGCGCTTCCGCGCCGCGGGCTCCGAGGAGGTCGTCAAGGAGCTGCGGGCGGCGAAGACGTATCAGCCGGGCTGGACGATCGACTTCGGCGCGGTGAACGTCGCAGGCCTGCCGGCGGGATCGTACTCGCTCGAGGTCTCGTGGGAGGCCCCCGCCGGCGGGGAGCTGCCGGAGCCCTACCAGGGTCTCACCCGGCGTGAGAACCTCGTCGTGGTGCGGGAGGCGAGGCCGACGATGGCGGCGGACGCGGCGGCTGCGACCGCGACCGCGCCGGCCGCCGGCGAGCCGGCCACGTCCGTTCGCGACTGGTACCCGAACTTCACCGAGGCCGAGCTCGACAGCGTCTTCGTGCTGCTGGACGTCTTCTTCAAGGACCGCGAGGAGGACATCTACGACGGCCTCTCGGTCGAGGGGAAGCGCAACTTCCTCAACGCGTTCTGGGCGAGGCAGGACCCGACGCCGGGCACGCCCGAGAACGCGTTCCGCGAGGAGATCGACGAGCGCCTCACGCACATCGAGAACAACTTCCGCAGCCCGGGCCAGCAGGGATGGGAGACGCCGCGCGGGCGGATCTACCTCAAGAACGGAAGGCCCGATCGCCGGGTGGAGCGCGTGCTCGAGACGGGCTTCGCGGCCCCGTACGAGATCTGGATCTACTACACGACGGGCTACAAGTACGTCTTCCTCGACGAGTTCCGGAACCGACGCTACATCCTGCTCACGACGACGGATCCGGAGGAAGAGGGACGGCCGGACTGGCAGGAGCGGCTCCCGGTCGAGGCGGTGCAGGAGATCATCCGCGAGTGACGGACGGCGCCGTGGACCGGATTCCCTCCGGCCGCGGCGCAGCCGGCAACCTCTTCAGGAGAGCATCAGGATGAGTCTGCCGCGTTGGGGACTGGCGGCCGTGTGTGCCGCCTCGCTCGCCGCCGCGTGCTCGGACGAGGACCCCGTCGACGTGGACGACGTGGTGCGGCCCGAGGTGACGATCGTGCAGCCCGCGGAAGCGGCGTTCGTGAGCCCCCGGCCGCGCTTCGAGATCACGTTCTCGGACCAGGGCACGGGGGTGTTCTGCACGTCGACCGACGCGAGCATCGACGGCACCGACTACTCGCAGTTCTTCCGGGTGGGCTGCGACGAGGACGCGGGCGAGCTGATCGTTCCGTCCGGGACGATCATCCCCCCTCTGCCGGAGGGCGGGAAGACGCTCACGTTCACGATCTCGGACCACGCCGGCAACGAGACGACGGAGCGCGTGACCTTCACGGTGCAGCAGCCGCCGCCTCCGCCGCCCCCTCCGCCCGCCGCACTCGTACCACCCCCGGCCTGAGGCGCTGCGCCGCAGACCCCTCCGACTCGATCGGGGCGCCGCTCGGGAACGGCGCCTCGATCCTCTATCTGCTGCTCGACCTGCCGGCCGCTCCGCAACGCGTTCTCGGGGACCTCGTCTCCCGAATCGCGGACGCCTGGGCCGTTCCCGACCTCGTCCAGGTCCGCGCCAAGGACACGCCCGCCGGGCCGTTCGTGGCGGCCGTCGAGGCCGTCCTCGACGCCGCGCGGAGCGGCGCCGGCGAAGCCCCGCGCGTGGTCCGCGGTCCTCGCGGCTTGCGCCGCTCGCCCCACGGACGGCGACCCATCGTGATCGTCAACGACCGGGCGGACGTGGCGCTCGCCGCCGGAGCGGACGGCGTGCACGTGGGCTCCGGCGACGTGCCGCCGGAAGCCGTCCGAGCCCTGCCCGGCGGCGCGGAGCTCGTGATCGGCGTGACGTGCCACACGCTCGAGGAGCTCCGCGGCGCGCCGCCGACGGGCGCCGACTACGCCGCCGCCGGCGCCTTCTTCCCGTCCCCGACCAAGCCGTCCGTGCGCGCGGACCCCAGGAACGCGCTCTCGGCGCTCCCCCGGAGTTATCCGCTTCCCGTCTACGCGATCGGCGGCGTCACCGCCGGGCGTTGCGCGGAGGTCCTGCGGGTCCCGCACGTCGAGGGCGTCGTCGTGTCCTCGACGGTTCAGGCCGCCGCCGACCCCGCCGCCGCGCTGCGCGAGCTGCGCGCCGCCCTCGACCGCGCAGGGCGGGGCGTCGGCTGAAGCACGGCAAGTCGAGCGTGCGGGTCGCGAAGGCAGCCGCCTGGGCCGGAGAGGAGCGGCAGGGCGACGTCGTGGAAGCGGGGGAATCCTGAGAACCTACGGCGCCAGCACGAACGGAGCGCGCCGCTCGACCGAACGGCCGCTGACGGCGTCCTCGATCTTCACCACGAGCTCGTAGGGCCCCGGCTCGCTCTCGTTGAGGTCGAGGGTGAGGTGCTCGCGCATCCGCTCGGCGGGCTCGCCCTCGGAATCGACGGCGAGACCCACCTCCTCCCCGCGTTCGCGCCCGCTGCCGACGAGGTTGCCCACGGCGCCCAGCAGCCGCACGGCGATGTTCCGCTTCCGCTCGCGGGCCCGGACCGTGTACTCCGTCCGCCAGCGCACGCGTCCGTCCTCGCCGGGCTCGAGCCCGTAGATCTCGTAGTAGACGAACACCGGCTGGCCCTCGCGGAACGCCTGCGACGGCAGCGGCACGACCTTCAGCGGACCCTGGCTGAACTTTCCGGGGGGAGCCGCCTCGACCCGGCTCGCAAGCACGACGCTGCTCGCCGAGAAGCCGCGGAAGTCGGGGATCTCGACGTCGCCCTCGAGCGTGCCCGTGTTGCGCGAGTGCAGGTCGCGGACGCGCAGCCGGTAGCGGTACTCCCCCTCCGCGGCGCGCACGCGCAGCACGTCCGGGATCAGCACGCCGGCGTCGCGCGAGGGCGCCTCGGGCAGCTCGACGGCGAGGCTGTCGGTCGCCCGCCCGGTGACGGGCTCGTCCCCGTCGGGATCCTCGAGCACCATGTTGGCCGCGTACGCGACGCGCGGGCCGCGGGCGCCGGCCGGCATCTCGAGGTCGCTGGTGGGGACCCCGAAGTAGAGGAGCAGCTCGGCGTCTCCGCCCTCGCCGCGGAACGAGGCCGGAACGGCGTAGAACGGCAACGAATCGGGGCTCTCGGGAACGTAGGACGCCGTGCTCGTCCCCACCCTCACGTCGCGTGCGACGTCCTCCTCCTCCTCGCGGAGCAGCATCGGGTCGAACTGGAACGCGAGGCGGTTGTAGATCGGATCGAGGGTGGCGCGCGACTGGAAGAGCTCCCCCGCGTTCTCGGCGGAGTTGCGGTTCTGGGCCAGCGTCGCGCTGTTGCGCATCAGGGCGTCGGCGAGGCTCGTGACGAGCTTGAAGTCCTCGGTGTCCTCGTCGCTCACGAAGTGGAACACGAGGTCGCCTTCCGACCGGCGGTAGCGCCAGGACTCGTTGCGCTGGACGTTGGGCCCGGTGAAGCGCGCGACGTCGTCCGGCTCGCCGTGCCTGAGGTAGACGACGCCGCGGTCGTCGAAGCCCGACTGCTCGCGCGGCCGGTATGCAGAGATCGCGGAGTAGTGGCGGCGCTGCGGGATCATCAGCGCGTAGCTGCGCTCGACGTGCGCGAGCCGGCGGTAGTGCTCGGCCAGGCGCTCGTCGCGGCTCACCAGCGCCCGGTCCGCCGCCGCCTGCCACCAGGTCTGGAGCCACGCCCGCCGCGCGGCTGCGTCGAGCTCGGCGAGCTCGTCCGTCTCGTCGCGCGAGAGGACGACCTTCACGTCCTCGACGTACGCGTCCACCTCCTCGTCGGAAGCGGCCGCGGCGAGGCCGTCCCAGTAGAGCCGGGCGCCGTCCGCGAGCTGGTCGCGGATCCCGAGTGCGATGTAGGCCTCCTCGAGGTTCGCGAGCGCGAGGCTGAAGCCCGGCGTCGCGCGCCATTCGGCGAGGGCGGCCTCGGCCCCGTCGGGGTCCTCGAGGTCGCGCAGCGTGACCGCGAGCAGGCGATAGGCGTCGCGGTAGTGAGGGTCGAGGGCGACGACGCGCCGCAGGGCGGCCACGGCCTCGCGCAGCGCATCGTCGTCCTTGGCCCGGCGGCCCGCGGTCGCCCAGTTGTACCACGCCTCGACGTAGCGGGGGTCGGCCTCGGTCGCGCGCCGGAAGTGCTTCCGCGCCTGCGTGATGTGATCCCAGTTGAAGAGCTTCTGGATGCTCTCGAGGATCGTGATGGCGTGCTCGTGCTGTTGCAGGTAGTACCGGCCGAGCCCGTTGTGCGCCCGCGCCAGGTTCCGGCCCGCGTCGATCTCCTCCTCGAACAGCTCCTTGACCGGGTCGAGTCCGTCGGGGTCGCCGCTCGCCTCCGCCCGGGCCAGGGTCTCGTAGGCGGCCGTGAACTCGGCGGACTCGGTGGCCGAATGGGAGGGTGCGCTCGTGGGCGCGGCGGGCGCGGCGGCGTCCGGCGCCGGCCTCTCGTCGCTCCGCGCCGCGCCGGTGCCCGCGGCCGCCCCGGCGGCCGCCGCTCCGGGGGTGGATGCGTCCTGCGGAGCCGGAGCGCTCTCCACCGGCTGCGGATCGGTCGGTGTGGAGACGGCTGCGGACGCGGAGCTGTCGGGCGGGCCGGCCGCGGGCTCCTGGGCGGCCGCGACGGATCCGATCGCGAGGAGGAGCGCGGCGAGCGTTCGCGAGCGGGCGGGGAAGGACGTCGTCATCATCGGATCGCCGACTGCGGCGGATCCAATGTAACGAGCGGGTCCGGGGCGCGACACGATCCGGGGACGAACCGCGGCACGGCTTCGACGCGCCGGGCGGGGAAGCCGCGCGGGTTGCCGACGCCTCCACCATCGGCGACATTGAAAGGCTATGCCCGAACGGCCGTCGCAGGAGGTCGCGCCGGCGCTGGGCGGGAACCTCCGCCGGGTGCACGAGCGGATCGACGCCGCGCGGCGCCGGAGCGGGCGTCCCGACGAGGTGACGCTCGTGGTCGTCGCGAAGGGCCGCGCCGCCGCGGACGTGCGGCGCGTCGTGGATCTCGGCGCCCGTGACGTCGCGGAGAGCCGCGTGCAGGAGGCGCGCGCGAAGGCCGCGGAGCTGGGGCCGCTCCTCGCCGCACGCGGCGTCCGCCGGCACCTGATCGGACCGCTCCAGCGGAACAAGGTGAACGCCGCGCTCGAGCTCTTCGACCTGGTGCAGTCCGTTGATTCACTGCGGCTCGGGTCCAAGATTGCCGCGGCCGCGGCGGCCCGCGGCTCGCCCGCGCGGGTGCTGCTGCAGGTGAACGGCGGCGAGGAGCCGGGGAAGCACGGCGTGGCGCCGGCCGAGACCGAGGACGCGGCCCGGGCGCTCGCGGAGATGCCCGGGCTCGAGCTCGCGGGGCTGATGGCCGTGACGCCGTTGGATGCGGGCGAGCGCGAGCTGCGCGGGATCTTCCGGCGCGTGCGCGGGACGTTCGACGCGCTCCGCACCGGGGCCGCCGCGCTCGACCTGCGGCACCTCTCGATGGGAATGTCCGGAGACTTCGAGCTCGCGATCGAGGAGGGGGCGACGATGGTGCGCGTGGGCAGCGCGGTGTTCGCGCCCGACGAGCGGCCGGGACGACGCTCGGGGGAGCGCTCGTGGATCTGACGCCGATCGATCTCCGCAAGCAGGAGTTCCGGCGCGTCTGGCGCGGCTGCGACCCGTCCGAGGTCCGGAGCGTCCTCGATGCGGCGGCCGACGCCTGGGAGGGCCTGATCCGGAGCCGCGAGGAGATCCGCGCCCGGAGCGCGGAGCTGGAGGAGACGATCGAGAGCTACCGGCGCATGGAGCGCACGCTGAACGAGACGCTGCTCGCCGCGCAGCGGCTCGCCGAGGACTCGCGCGAGGCGGCCGCGCGCGAGGCCGAGCTGCTGCGCAAGGAGGCGGAGATGGACGCGCGGCGCCTGCTCGAGAACGCCGAGAGCGAGGTCCGCGCGCTCGAGGAGAGGATCCGGCAGCTGCGCGCCGAGCGCGAGGGCCTGTTCCTGCGCGTGCGCGGGCTCCTCGAGGACGAGCTGATGCGCCTGCAGGCGCTCCACGAGCTGCGGCCCGATCCGGACTCGCTGCGGCCCGACCCGGCGGAAGGCGTGCTCGAGCCGCCCGCCGTCCGCGACCGTCTCGAGCGGCCGCGGGAGCTGCGGTCCCCCTCCGGCGCGGGAACCTCGCCGTGATGGGAGGGGGCCCGTGGGCGGCCGCCGCGCCGCCTGGGGTCGGCGGGCGTTCGGCGGAGAGCGCAGCCTGGCTTCGCGCGCGCGGGTTCGGGGACGCTCCGGTGGCGCTCGTGCTGGGGACGGGAATCGGCGGCCTGGGCCCCGGGTTCCGGCGCCGCGTCGAGGTGCCCTTCGACGAGATCCCGCACGTGCCGCGCGCGACCGCCCTCGGTCATGCGGGGCGGCTGGCCGCCGGGGAGTTCGCCGGCCTGCCCGTGCACGTGCTCCAGGGCCGCCTCCACATGTACGAGGGGCTGCCACTCTCCCAGGTGGCCTTCCCGGTGCGCGTTCTGCACGCTCTCGGTGCGCGCACGCTGGTCCTCACGAACGCCGCGGGCGGTCTGCATCCGCTGTTCCGCGCGGGCGACCTGATGCTGATCGACGACCATCTGAACCTGATGGGCGACAATCCGCTGCGGGGTCCCAACGACGACGCGCTCGGCCCGCGCTTCCCCGACCTGTCCGAACCCTACGACCGCGTGCTCGCCGCGGCCGCCGAGACGGCCGCGCTGGCCGAGGGCCTGCAGCTGCGCCGCGGCGTCTACGCCGCCGTCTGCGGGCCGTCTCTGGAGACGCGCGCCGAGTACCGCCTCCTGCGCACGGCCGGCGCGGACGCGGTCGGCATGTCCACCGTCCCGGAGGCGATCGTCGCCAAGCACGCCGGCATGCGCGTGCTCGCCGTGGCGGTGATCACGGATCTCTGCCTGCCCGACGCGCTGCAGCCCGTGGACGTGGCCGAGATCATCCGGGTCGCGGGGGAAGCGGGACCGCGCCTCGCGCGGCTCCTCGAGCGGACGCTGCGGGATGCGTTCGCCTCGGCGCCGGCCGGTTCCTCCGTTGCGGCCGGCTAGCGTGGCCAGCGACACGAAGACCTACGCCCGCTCCGTCCGCCTGCCGCGGACGGCGTTTCCGATGCGGGCGAAGCTCCCCGATCGCGAGCCCGAGATCCTCGCACGATGGACGGCGGAGGGTGCCTACGGGGCGCTCCGGGCGCGCCGCGCAGGCCGTCCCCGGTTCGTGCTCCACGACGGGCCGCCCTACTCGAACGGCCACATCCACCTGGGCACGGCGGTCAACAAGATCGTGAAGGACCTGATCGTCCGGAGCCGCTCGATGGCGGGGCTGGACGCGCCCTACCTGCCCGGGTGGGACAATCACGGAATGCCCATCGAGATCCACGTGACGCGCGCCTTCCGCGACGAGGGGCGGGAGCCCACGCGCCCCGAGATCCGCGCCCGTGCACGCGGGTACGCGGCGGAGTTCGTCGAGGTCCAGTCGCGGGAGTTCCGCCGCCTCGGCGTGTGGGGCGACTGGGAGCGGCCGTACCTCACGATGGATCCCGCGTACGAGGGCGCGATCCTCGAGCTCTTCGCGGACCTGCTGGACGGAGGATGGGTCTACCGCGGCCTGCGCCCCATCCACTGGTGCGTGGTCTGCCGCACCGCGCTGGCGGAGGCGGAGCTCGAGTACCGCGAGCGCACGTCGCCCTCACTCACGGTGCGGTTCCCCCTGCGCGAGGATCCCGGCGGGGTCTTCCCGCGGGGCCCGTCCTCGGTCCTCGTGTGGACGACGACGCCCTGGACGATCCCCGCGAACCGCGCCGTCGTCGTGCATCCGGACCTGGAGTACCTGATCGTGCGCGCGGGAGGCGAGCACGTGCTGCTCGCCGCCGGAGCCGCCGAGCGGGTCCTCCCGCTCCTGCCGCACGCGGACCCGACGCCGGTGCGGCGGCTTCCCGGCCGCGATCTGGCGGGGCTCGTCTTCACGCACCCTCTCGCATCCGTCCACGAGGGGTACGCTCGTCCCTCCCCGCTCTTCTTCGCCGAGCACGTCTCGCTCGCCGAGGGCACGGGGGTCGTGCACACCGCGCCGGGGCACGGCGCGGAGGACTTCGAGGTCGGGCGGCGCGAGGGGCTCGACGTGCTGAACCCGGTGGACGAGGGCGGCCGGTTCACCGCCGAGGCGCCGCTCTACGAGGGGCTGTCGATCTGGGACGCCAACCCGCGGATCGTGGCCGACCTGGAGCGGGCGGGGACGCTCGTCGCGCACGGCGCGATCCGACACAGCTATCCGCACGACTGGCGCTGCAAGGAGCCCGTGATCTTCCGCGCCACCGTGCAGTGGTTCCTCGCGCTCGATCATCGCGAGCTGCGCGCCCGCGCGCTCGACGAGATCGCGCGCGCGCGGTGGCGGCCGCCCTCGGGCGAGGGGCGGATCGCGGGGATGGTCGCCGAGCGGCCGGACTGGTGCCTCTCGCGCCAGCGCGCGTGGGGCGTGGGGATCCCCGCCTTCTACTGCGAGTCCTGCGGCGAGGTCCTGGTCACGGGCGCGCTCGCCCGCGGCGTCGCGGCGAAGGTCGCCGAGCACGGATCGGACGTCTGGTTCGACGAGCCCGCGGACGCGTTCCTGCCGGCCGGCACGAGCTGCGCGCGCTGCGGGGGGACGGCGTTCCGCAAGGAGACCGACATCCTCGACGTCTGGTTCGACTCGGGCTCGTCGCACCGCGCCGCGCTCGAGGCGCGCGGGCTCGGGTATCCCGCCGACGTCTACTTCGAGGGGCTGGACCAGCACCGCGGGTGGTTCAACTCGTCCCTGCTCCTCGGCGTCGCCACCCGCGGGCGTGCGCCGTACCGCGAGGTGCTGACGCACGGCTGGATCGTGGACGCCCAGGGGAAGGCGATGCACAAGTCGGCCGGGAACGTGATCTCGCCGATGGAGGTCGTCGATCGGCACGGCGCGGACGTGCTCCGCCTGTGGACCGCGGCCACGGACTGGGCGGGCGACCGGCGCTTCTCGTGGGACGCGATCGACCAGGCCGCCGACGCCTACCGGCGCCTGCGCAACACGTGCCGGTTCCTGCTGGGGAACCTCTCCGACTTCGATCCCGCGGCCGACGCGCGCGCGGAGGCGACGCTCGAGCCGTTCGACCGCTGGGCGCTGGCCGAGCTCGAGCGCATCGGCGGCGAGGCCCGCGCGGCGCTGGCCGCGTACGAGTTCCACGTCTTCACGCACCTGCTCGTGAACTGGTGCGCGGTGGACCTCTCGGGGTTCTACCTCGACGCGCTCAAGACCCGGCTCTACACGCGCTCGCGCGAGCGCCGGCGCTCGGCGCAGACGGCGCTCCACGCGATCGCCGACGCGCTCGCGCGCTGGCTCGCGCCCGTGCGTCCCTTCACGGCCGAGGAGGTCTGGGCGCACCTGCCGGGCGAGGGGCGGGAGCCCAGCGTGCACTTCTGCGAGATGCCCCGGGAAATCGCCACCCGGATCGCCCCGGGCGGCGCCGCCGCGTGGGGGGCTCTGATCGGCCTGCGACCGATTGCGGGACGGCTCCTCGAGACGCTTCGTGCGGGTGGACGGATCGGGGCGTCCACCGACGCCGCTCTCGCGCTGTGGGTCCAAGATCCTGAGCTGCAAGCGTTTGTACGTGGCCTGGGGAGCGGGCTGGAGGAGGTCTTCCTGGTGTCCGCGGTCGAGCTCGCAGGGCGGCCCGATGAGGTCCTCGGCGCGTTTCCGGCGGGGACGGCCGAGACGGCGGAAGCGCCCGGAGGGGGTGCGGTCCTTGCGGTCGGGCCCGCGCCGGGTGCGAAGTGCGAGCGCTGCTGGCTGTACCGTATGACGGTGGGGCGGAGCGAGGTGCATCCGACGCTGTGCCACGAGTGCGTGGAGGTCCTGGAAGGAGAAGGAGAGGGATGGACAAGGAACGGCTGAAGGTGCTCGAGGCCCGCCTGCTGGAGGAGCGCGCGCAGGTGCTCAAGGAGCTGGGCTACTTCGACGACAACTACACGCCCACCACGCGCGCGGCCGCGGGCGACCTGTCCGCCTACAGCTTCCACATGGCGGACCAGGGCACGGACGCGATGGAGCGCGAGAAGGCGTTCCTGTTCGCGTCCAACGAGGGCCGGCAGCTGCTCTCGATCGACGACGCGCTGCGCAAGCTCTACGCGAACGAGCCCGCGTTCGGGCGCTGCGAGGCGTGCGGGGAGGAGATCCACTGGGAGCGCCTCGAGGCCATTCCGCACACCCGCTTCTGCGTCCACTGCAAGGCCGCCCAGGAGAACGGACGTGCTCGTGCCTGAGGCCGGAGGCGGGATCGAGGCCGAAGCGGCGCTCGCGGTCTCGGACCGGCGTCGGTGGGCGCCGCTCGTCCTGATGCTCGCGGTCGTCTCGGGGAGCCTGTTCGCGCTGGACGTGGTCACGAAGGAGCTCGTGCAGCGCGAGCTGACCTTCCGCGAATCGGTGGACGTTCTCGGCGACGTCGTGCGTCTCACGTACATCGTCAACGAGGGCGCCGCGTTCGGCCTGCACCTCGGCGACGCCTCCAAGACCGTCTTCCTCGCGCTCTCGTCCCTCGCGGCCGTGCTCGTGCTGGGCGTCTACTTCGTGGGCGCCGACGAGGGCTGGCTGAAGCGGTTCGCGCTCGCCCTCAT
>DATBJZ010000069.1:0-5107 GCA_036556125.1 Gemmatimonadota bacterium
CGCGCCGTGCTCGGCCGGATCTGGGTCAGCCCGATCGCGCCGCGCATCCCCACCGCCTCCGGGTCGAAGCCGCTCTCGGTGCGCACCAGGCTGTAGGCGAGCGCCGGGTTCACGCGCTCGGCGACGGCGGCCTCGTAGATCTGCGCCGAGAGCCCCTGCGGGATGCGGTACCGGCGCGCGTACGCCTGGATGCGCGCGCGGTCCGCACCCGTCGCGCGGACGAGCGTCGCCTCGCGCCAGGCCGCTCCGGGCGTGGATCGGCCGCCGGCCGGCGGCCGCGCGACGGGCTCGATCAGGCTGAAGCGGAGGGAGCGGAGGAGGGAGACCGAGAACGGGCCGCCGGGAGCGTGCCCGAGGAAGGGGCTGCCGGCCGGGTGCGGAAAGCCCGCCACCCCCGCCAGCCCCAGGAAGCCGGCCCCGGGCGGCGGCCGCTCCGCGCGGTCGAGGCCGATCTCCGCCAGCGCGCTGACGGCGCCCGCCGCGTCCCGGTCGTGCTCGACCAGGGCCGTGGCGGCGGCGACGGCGATGACCGCGGCGAGGCACAGCCACCCAAGACGCGCCAGATGCATGCGGGTAGCCCCCGTGGTAAAGTGCGGCTCTCCGCCCGCGCACTCGCCCGTCCACCCCTTCGATGCCGAACCGGAATGCGGGAATCTACCCTGCCCCCGTGAGGCAGGTTCCGTCGGCGGGTGCGTTTCTTGCTTGGTCGAGTCTGCTCAAACATATCCAAATGTGCTTCTACCCGGCCTGTGGTGGACCACCGAGCCCCGGCGTCCGGCCCGGCGTCGATCCGAGGCCCCTTTCTTGTAGCAGGGGGCGCAGTCACCGTACGTTGCCCTCGGCTCCCTCACCGGGCCCCTCCCCGAGCCATGCCCAACGCGAACCGGAACGCGAAGATCCACGCCGCGTCCGCCGACGCCTACGCGGGGCTGCTCCGGCGCAAGGGAGATCAGAAGTTCCGCACGGTCAACCTCGTGGACGTGTTCCGCGAGGCCCTTCGGAAGGCCGACGAGTTCATCCCCTCCGAGGCGGGCGCGATCCTCCTCGACGATCCGGCGACCAAGCAATTCGACCCCCGGTCCCGGGAGGTGAACCTCTCGGCGGTTCGCCTCGTGGTCGCGGCCTGCTTCGGGCGCGGGGCCCGCGAGCTGGCGGGCCGGAGTTTCGCGGCGGCCGGATCGCTGGCCGGGCGGAGCTACCTGGGACGGCATACGCTGGCCGCGGACGACGTGGCGGACGGGCTGGTCTTCGACCCCGAGCTCGACGCCGGCGCCGGCGGCTCCCCGCACGGGTTCCTCTCGACGCCGCTCCTCGTGAAAGGGGTCGCGATCGGCGCGATCCAGCTCGTCAACCGCGAGGGCGCCGCGGGGTACAGTCAGCGCGACCGCGAGATCCTCGAGATCCTGGCCGACTACATCGCGATCAACGTGCAGACCGCGCTCGACGCCAAGACGCTCGAGGAGATCTCCAAGCGCGACTACCTGACGCAGCTCTACAACGACTGGTGGTTCACGCTCGAGCTCCAGGGACTCGTCCGGGGCGAGCAGCCGTTCAGCCTGATCTTCTTCGACCTCGACAACTTCAAGGAAGTGAACGACACGTGGGGCCACCTCGTCGGCGCCGAGACCCTGATCGCGATCGGCCGCCGTGTGCGCGACGTGCTCCCCGCCGGCTCCTTCGCGGCGCGGTTCGGGGGCGACGAGTTCGAGGTCGCGCTTCCCGGCGTGCCCCTGGCGGAGGCGGCCTCCGTCGGCGAGGCGCTGCGCCGCGCAGTCGAGCGCGATCTCCACAGGGAGATCGACGGCCGCAACGTGCTCGAGGACCTGACCTGCAGCGTCGGGGTCGCGCACTTCGACCCCGAGCGCGACCCGCGCGACTACCGCGAGCTGATGCAGCGTGCGGACGCCGCGATGTACGAGGCCAAGCGTCTCGGGAAGAACCGCGTGGTCGCCGAGGACCGCGACCCGGCGGTCTCCACGGCGCGCCCGGTCGCGGGCGTCGCGGGAGCGTCGCCCGACTGACGGAGGGCGAGGCCGGCGGCCGCCTCGGAGCGTTGACACCAGCCTCCGGAATCCCGTACGTTCCCTGCACCACGCGGGAATAGCTCAGCTGGCTAGAGCACAACCTTGCCAAGGTTGGGGTCGCGGGTTCGAATCCCGTTTCCCGCTCCACGTCGTACCGGAGCCCTTCCGACCCCTCTCGTCGGAAGGGCTCCGGCGTTCTGGCGAGGCGGCGTAGCCAAGCGGTAAGGCAGAGGCCTGCAAAACCTCCATACGGCGGTTCGATTCCGCCCGCCGCCTCCACCTCTCCGGACCCAGCCTCCCCCCTGCCCTCCGGCCCCGAGCGGCAGCTTCGGCGCGCTCGGCAAGCGCCGCCGCATCTCGTTCGTTCGGCAGTACGTATCCGCGCCGATTTCAAGTACCAGATGAATCCGTCCGCCCCCAGCCGCCGACGGCGCGTGCCGTCCGGGATCCGGTGGGGGCCCCCGTGGCGCTCTCGGGCGCCTGGGGCCGCAACCCGGGTCGGAGTCGACTCGAGCGCGGACAGCTTTATTCGTCTTGACAGTTGAATTTGTCGGCAACACGTTGCGGGCAGGAGATCCACCCCACCCGTCCGGGAAATGCCCTCCGACCCTGCCAGGAACGTGCGCCCCGTCCCACCCGCCCCCGCACCCGAACGAGCCCTTCGCGTGCTCGAGGACGACGCGCAGACCGCAGCCCTCCTCCATCCGCTTCGACGCCGCATCCTGGAGGAGCTCGCCGAGCCGGATTCCGCCGCCGGTCTCGCACGCAGGCTCTCGCTTCCCCGCCAGCGGTTGAACTACCACCTGCGCGAGCTCGAGCGCGAGGGACTGCTCCAGCTCGTCGCGGAGCGCCGCCGCGGGAACTGCACCGAGCGTCTCGTGAGGGCCGCGGCGAGGTCCTACCTGGTCGTGCCGCGCGCGGTGGGCGATCCGGGGGCGGACCCGGCGGGGATCCGCGACCGCTTCTCGTCGGCGTACCTGATCGCGGTCGCCACGCGGCTGATCCGCGAGGTCGCCGAGCTGCGCGCGCGATCCGAGAGGAACGGCACGACGGTGCCGACGTTCACGCTGCAGACCGACGTGCGGTTCGCGTCGCCGGCGGCGCTGCACGCGTTCACCGAGGACCTCGCGCGCGAGGCGGCCCGCCTCGCCGCCCGTCACCACGACGAGCACGCGCCCGCCGGACGGACGTTCCGGTTCGTCCTCGGCGCGCACCCGGCGCCCTCGTCCGGAGCGCGGGCCGGGGAGGTCCCGAACCGGGGCACGACATGCGAGTCCACCCCACGCCAAGGGAGGTCATCGTGAGCAAGGTCGAGACGCCTGAGACCGCCGCCGGACGGACGATCGAGCGGACGATCCGGATCGCCGCGCCGCCGGAGGCGGTGTGGCGGGCCCTCACCGACCCCGACGAGCTCGTCCGCTGGTTCCCGATGGATGCGCGCGTCCGCCCCGGCCCCGACGGGTCCATCTGGATGTCGTGGCGCGGCGAGTACGAGGCGGAGATGCCGATCCGGGTGTGGGAGCCCGATCGGCGGCTCCGGACGGTGTGGTCGGCGGGCGCCGGTCAGTCTCCGGAGGAGCACGCGGCCGGAACGCCCCCTCCGGAATCGGCGCTGCCCGGCCACGCGGAGCTCGCCGTCGACTTCCATCTCAGCGGCGAGGGCGGCGGCACGATCCTGCGCCTCGTCCATTCCGGCTTCGGCGAGGGCGAGACGTGGGACGAGCAGGTCGAGGGCATCCGCCGCGGCTGGAGGATGGAACTGGACGGGCTCAAGCACTACCTCGAGCGGCATCGCGGGGTGCCCCGGCTCGTCGCGTACGTGCACCGCTTCGGGGAAGCCCCTCGCGAGGAGGTGTGGAACCGCCTGGTCGCGGCGGACGGAGCGCTCTCCGGCCTCGGCGGCGGGCGCCCGGGCGCGCGGTTCGCGGTGGCGGACGGCTCCGGCGGCACCCTCGAGGGCACCGTCCGCGACTGGGACCCCCCGCGCGACTTCGTGGGGGTCGTGACGAACCTGAACGACGCCCTGCTGCGGGCGTGGGTGGACGACGCCGGAGGGCGGCGCGACTCGTTCCTGATGCTCTCCGCCTACGGCGTGCCGGAGGAGCGGGTCAGGGCGATCGAGGAGAGCTGGGCCGCCGCGACCGCGGCCTGAGAGGGAGAGGTACGGGGGGCGGGACTCGAACCCGCACGCCCTTTCGGGCATGAGATTTTAAGTCTCACGCGGCTACCGGTTTCGCCACCCCCGCTCGCGGGGGCAAGATGCAGGCGCAGGGCCGGCGGCGATACCCGCCGTCGCGTTCCGCCCGCGCAGGCCCGAGTCCCCCGCCGGCCGCGAGGGCCTCCGCGGCCGCGGCGTGTCGTGCCGAACGTCCCATCACCCCGCCGCTCCCTTCCCCGGCGGCGCGACGGCCGTGCCGGAATCGGCTCGAGCGCGGTCCGCCCGCCGCGCCCGGCTCACGAACCGCACCCCGGTCGTCGCGTACCCGCCGAGCGACACCAGCACGGCGGCGAGGGATCCCGCCACGAGCCAGGGTGCGGCCGCCCGTGCCGCGCGGGCGAGCTCCGGCAGGTCGGGATCCGCGCGGAGGACCCACGCCACGATCAGCAGGCTCAGGAGGAGCGTGCTGATCTTGCCCGCCAGGCTCGGCGTGAACACCACGCCGTAGCGCCGCGCGATCAGGGCGCCGCCCGCAACGAGCAGCACGTCCCTCGCCAGCACCGCTCCGACCAGCACGAGCGGGAACCCGCGCTCGACCGCGAGGAAGAGCAGGACGCCGCCCAGGTAGACCTTGTCGGCGAGGGGGTCCAGCATCCGCCCCGCGCTGGTCACCGCCCCGCGGCCTCGCGCGAGGAGACCGTCCACGGCGTCGGAGCCGAGTGCGACGACCACCAGCGCGAGCACCGGCAGGGTCCCCCAGTCCGCCTGCCGCTGGAGGGCGACGATCGACGGCCCCACGAGGAGCAGGCGCAGGACCGAGAGGAGGTTCGGCAGGGTCGCCAGGCGCAGCTCCCCCACCTCGTGCGGCCGCGCGGGACCGAGCACGGGTGTCCGCGGCGCGTCGGGCCGCGCGCCGGCCGGCTCG
>DATBJZ010000070.1:0-14899 GCA_036556125.1 Gemmatimonadota bacterium
AGCTCCCGTGCGTCGGGCTCGTCCTCGATGACCAGGATTCGCGAGCCCGCGAGCGACTCGCCCGCGGCCCGGGCGGCCTGCGCGGCGTCCGCTGCGCCGGCCGGCACGAGGGTCGCCGCCGCGCCCGGAGCGGCAGCGGGCAGCTCGACCGTGAACACGGCGCCGCGTCCCGGTCCTTCGCTGTCGGCGCGCACCGTACCGCCGTGCGCCTCCACGAGGTGCCGCACGATGGCCAGCCCGAGTCCGAGGCCGCCGCCGACCCCCTCCCGGGAGCCCTGACGGAAGCGGTCGAACACCCACGGGAGGTCGTCCGCCGCGATCCCCCGACCCTCGTCGCGGACCACGAGCCGGGCCCCGCCGTCGGCGGCTTCCAGGCGGACCTCCACGCGGCGGCCGGCGGGGCTGAACTTCACCGCGTTCGAGAGCAGGTTCCAGACGACCTGCTGCAGCCGGGCGGGGTCTCCGAGCACGGGCTGGACGGCGGAGTCCAGCCGGAAGTCCAGGGCGATGCCGCGCGCGAGCGCGGCCGGCCGGACGACGTCCGCCGCCGCGCGGACCACCTCGCCGAGGTCGGTCGGGTGCGCGTCGAGCCGCATCTGGCCCGCGACGATGCGCGAAACGTCGAGCAGATCGTTCACGAGCTGCTCCTGTGCGCGCGCGTTGCGGTCGAGGGCGTCCAGCGCGCGGGCGGTCGCCCCGTCGTCGAGCGTCCGCCCGCGGAGGAGCGCGAGCCAGCCCACCATCGCATTCAGCGGCGTCCGGATCTCGTGCGAGAGGGTCGCGAGAAAGTCGTCCTTGAGGCGCGCCGCCTCCTCCAGCGCCCCCACCCGCTCACGCTCGCGCTGGAGCAGGATCTCCTGCAGCTCCCGTTCGCGGGCGCCGAAGGCGCGTTCCCGCTCCGCCTCGGCGGCCTTCCGCTCGGCGTCCTCGCGCTCGCGCTCGTGCAGGTACGTCAGGATCGTCACGACCTGTCCCTCGTCCACGGCGCGCACGACCAGCCGGATGAACGCGAGCTGCTCCTCGTGCGTCGTTCCGACGTGCCCGCCGATCCTGGCCGCGTGCTCCAGGAGGACGGCCCGCAGGTGCGCCGTCTCGCGCATCACCTCTCCGAGGTCGTAGCCCTGCCGCCAGCGGAACGCGCCGTGGACCTCCGCGTCCTCCCGGATCTGCGCCGCCTCGCGCATGGCGTCGCGGCCGGAGAGCAGGCGGCAGATCTCCTCGACGACCTTCGGGATGTGATCGATGAACTCGGCGTACGAGACCGAGCGATCGGTCTGGATGCGCGGGTCGGTGCGCACGGCCGCGACCCAGTCGGCGACGATCGCGTCCTTGGCTGCCGTCAGGGCGCGCCCGAGGTCCGCCCCCGAGGTCGGACCCGGTGCGCGCGTCACGGCGTCGTCCGTCACCGCGCGTACTCCACGGCGCGCGTCTCGCGGATCACGACGACCTTGATCGAGCCGGGGTAGTGGAGCCCGTCCTCGATCTTCCGGGCCAGCTCCTCCGAGAGCCGTGCCGCCGCCCGGTCGTCGACCTCCTCGGGCACGACCACGACGCGCAGCTCGCGTCCGGCCTGGATCGCGTACGACTTCAGCACGCCGGGCATCCCCTCGGCCACGGACTCGAGCCGCTCGAGACGGCGGACGTACGCTTCCAGCGTCTCGCGCCGGGCGCCCGGGCGCGCGCCGGAGAGGGCGTCCGCGGCCTGAACGAGCACCGAGATCGGGGATTCGTGAGGGACGTCGTCGTGGTGGGCGGCGATGCAGTTCAGCACGACCGGATGCTCGCCGAGGCGGCGCGCGAGGTCGAGCCCCACCTGGGTGTGCGAGCCCTCCGTCTCGTGCGTGAGGGCCTTCCCGACGTCGTGCAGGAACCCTCCCCGCTTCGCGAGATGAACGTCGAGCCCGAGCTCGGCGGCGAGCAGGCCCGCGAGGTGCGCGACTTCCTTGGAGTGCCGCAGGATGTTCTGGCCGTAGCTGGTCCGGTAGTGCAGGCGGCCCATCACGTTCACGAGCGTGGGGTGCAGCCCCTGGATGCCGAGCTCGTGGCAGGCGAGCTCGCCGAATTCCTGGATGCGCTCCGCGATCTCCTCCTGCGTGCGCCGGACGACGTCCTCGATGCGGCCCGGGTGGATCCGGCCGTCGGAGACGAGCTTCTCGAGCGCGAGCTTGGCGATCTCGCGCCGCACGGGGTCGAAGCCCGACAGCACCACCGACTCCGGGGTGTCGTCGATCACCACGTCGATTCCCGTGGCGGCCTCGAAGGCGCGGATGTTCCGGCCCTCGCGGCCGATGATGCGTCCCTTCATCTCCTCGTTCGGGAGGTGGACCACCGACACCGTGGTCTCGGCGACGTGCTCGGCGGCGCAGCGCTGGATGGCGAGGCTGAGGATCCGCTTCGCCTCGCGTTCGGCGTTCCGGCGGGCTTCGTCCTTGATCTGGCGGGCGAGCTGGAGCGACTCGCTCTCCGCGGCTTCGCGCAGGCCCCGCAGGAGCTCGGTACGCGCCTCGGAGCGGCTCATCCCCGCGATCCGCTCGAGGCGCTCGTTCTCGCGCTCGAGAACGCCGGCGAGCTCCGCCTCGCGCCGCTCCACCTGCGCCGTGCGCGCGGCGAGCCGCTCCGCGAGGTCGGCGAGATCGGTGTCCTTGCGCTCGAGGAGCCCCAGCCGCCGATCGAGCGTGGCGTCGCGCTCGGTTAGGCGCTTCTCCTGCAGGTCGAGCTCGCGCCGCCGCCGCTCGGCCTCGCGCTCGGCGGAAGCCCGGGCCTCGAGGAGCTCCTCGCGTCCCTCGAGCAGCGCGGCCTTGCGAACGGCCTCGGCCTCACGCCGCGCGTCACGCAGCAGGGTCTCGGCGCGCACCGTGGCGTCGGCGAGGCGCCGCCCGTCGCGGCGGCGGAACGCCGCGGCGATCGCGAGCGCCAGCACGGCGCCGGCCATCGCCCCTCCCGCCGCCGCCCAGAGCGCGGGATGACCCCACAGCACGGGCTGGATGGATTCCATGTGGGTGCCCCCTGGAAGGGGGCCCCGGCCGCCCCGGCCATCACCGCCCGTGCGGCGCCTCGAAGCGCCCGCAAGGGGGTGTCAAACACACGACCCCGCCCGGATCGGTAAAGGGAAATTTTGACTCCCTTTTTGCACATGTCGGGAACCCTCTCGGCCGCTTCTCGAGTCCTCGCGAGGAGGCAGGCGATCCACGCCCGAAGCCGGGTCCCCTGGCGCTTCTTTTAGGGTCAAAATTCGTGCGTTACCGCATCCGGAGCGGGGTCGAAAGACGACGAGCCGCTCGTCGAACGTCCGGTGTTCCCCCTTCGACGCCCTCCTGCTAGAGGCTCTGGTCGACCGCCGCAGCCAGCCGCTGCAGCCGGGTGGCGAGATCGGTTCGCTCGTGCTCCGCGCTCGCCTTCAGCCGGAAGAGCTCGTCCGTGATCTCCATCGCTCCCAGGATGGCGACTCTGTACAAGTCCAGCTGGGGCAGCGACCGCCGAAGCGACCGCAGGACGGAGTCCACGTGTCCGGCGACCTGCAGGGTGTGATCCCGGTCCGCCTCGCTCCGAACGCTGTAGGTCTCGTCGAGGATGCTGACCTGGATGCGGTTCCTGGCGTCGGCCATCGGAAAACCGGATCGGACTCGCTGTCTTCAGGACCGGGGCCCGGTCGTGACGCCGGAGCCCCTCACTCGTTGACGGAGAATCGAACCCGGGTGAGCATCGCCCGCACACCGTCTTCCAGGCGGCGGGCGTGCGCCTCGAGCTCGTCCTTCTCGCGGGCCAGGGACCGGATCGTCTCGTCCTGCTGGAGCGGGTCGATCTTGCCCTTGCGCAGGCGCCGAAACATCTCCTCGAGCTCCGCGTAGCGGGTCTCGAGCGCGCGTTTCTCCTCCTGCAGCCGCGCGTTCCTTGCGATCAGCAAGCTAATCTTCTTCTCGAGCGCGTCCAGAGCCTTCACGCTCGGAAAGAGCTCGAAGTTGTCGGGCGTCGCCGCCGGTCCGTCGCCGCGTTTCACCCGGTCCTCCGCATCGCCGTCCCCGTCCGTCCGCCCTTCTCCGCACCGTGCGCGACGCAACGGCGGCGTGGGGCGGTCACCGGCGCGTCACCCCTTCGCGCGCGAGATCCGCGAGGAGGCCTTCGAGCGCGCCGTCCACCTCGGCCTCGGTCAACGTACGGTCGGGTCTCTGGAAGACAAGACGGAAGGCGAGGCTGCGCATCCCCCCCGGAACCTGCGCGCCGCGGTAGACGTCGAAGATCCGCACGTCCACGAGCGCCGCGAGGTCCGCCGTGCGGATCCGCTCGAGGAGCTCCGCCGCCGGCCGTTCCGCCGGAGCCAGCAGCGCCACGTCGCGCTCGACGCGGGGAAACGCCGGAGGCGCCGATACGCGGCGCGCCGCGGGCGCGGCCGTGAGCACGGCGTCGAGGTCGAGCTCGACGACGAACGCGGCGGCGTCGAGATCGAGTGCGCGCTCGACGCGCGGGTGGAGGCGCGCCACGAACCCGATCGGACGTCCGTGCTCGAGGACCGTCGCCTGCTGGCCCGGGTGCAGCCACGGCAGATCCGAGGGCCGGAACGCGACGGGCCGACCGCGGAGAGCGAGCTCGACCACCCCCTTGGCGTCCCAGAAGTCCGCGGGCCTGGGCTTCCCGCCCTCGCTCCAGTCTCCGCCGAACGGGCTGCCCGCGAGCAGCGCCGCGACCGCGCGCCGCTCCCGCACGCCGGGGAGCGCGGGCAGCGCGTCGCCCCGCGCCGGCGTGTCCGCGGGGGCCGCAGCGTCGCGCGGCGGCAGCGTGTCGCCCCGCGTCGGACTGCCGCCGTCCGTGCGCCCGCGATCGCCGGTGCGCCCGCGATCGTCCGCGCGGCCGACGGGGCCCGCGCGCCCCCCGGCGTCGACGCCGGAGGCGGCCTCGAAGACGTGGCCGATCTCGAAGAACGCGACCCCCGCAGCCCCGCGCCTGAGGTTGTGGCGAGCGGCGCCGGCGAGCGTTGCGACCAGGGTCGGGCGGAGGTGGCGCGCGTCCTGCGCGAGCGGGTTCGCCTGTTCGAGCAGGCGGCCCGGGAAGAACCCCGGCCCGAAGGGCTCCGGGTCGAAGAACGTCGTCGTGTACGCCTCGTCGAAGCCGGCGCCGCGCAGCCGACCGGCGAGGGCCGCGGCCGCCGCCGCCCGCTCGCGGGGCAGCGGCTCGTCGCGTGCGGGCAGCCGCGTGGACGGCACGCGGTCGTATCCCACCCGCCGTGCGACCTCCTCGATCAGGTCCTCCTCGCGGGCGAGGTCGTACCGGTGCGGAGGCACGCGCACGGCCAAGGCTCCGCCGGGCGCGGGATCCACCTCCAGCCCCGTCTCGGCGAGCGCCGAGCCGACGGCGGCTGCGTCGAGGTCGAGCCCCGTCAGCGCGGCCGCGCGCGCCGGCCTGAGCCGAACGGTCGCAGGAGGAGCGTCGAGGGTTCCCACGGAGAGAGCCGGCCCCCGCGTCCGCCCGCCGGCCCAGGCCAGGACGAGCT
This sequence comes from Gemmatimonadota bacterium, assembly GCA_036556125.1. Lineage (GTDB taxonomy): Bacteria > Gemmatimonadota > Gemmatimonadetes > JACCXV01 > JACCXV01 > DATBJZ01. The sequence goes on from DATBJZ010000070.1 coordinate 5,486, forward strand.
CGGTCGCGCGTCGAAGCCCGCGCGGCACGGCCGTGCGGTCCACGCCGCGCGCGAACCGGTGGGATGCCTCGGTGCGCATCTCGAGGCGCGCCGCGGCGCCGCGGATGCGGGCCGGGTCGAAGAACGCCGCCTCGAGAAGGACCGCGGAGGACGTCTCCGAGACCTCGGTCTCCACGCCGCCCATCACGCCGCCGACCGCGACGGCACGCTCCGGGTCGGCGATGACCGTGATCGCGGGATCGAGCCGCCGCGTCCGTCCGTCGAGGGTGACGAGGGTCTCTCCGGGGACTCCGCGTCGCACCCGGATCTCCGGACCGGCGATCCTCGCGAGATCGAAGGCGTGGGTCGGGGTCCCCAGCTCCAGGAGGACCCAGTTGGTCGCGTCCACCACGTTGAGCAGCGGCCGCACGCCGAGCATCCAGAGCCGCTGCCGGACGGCGAGCGGGCTCGGCCCCATCCGGACGCCTTCGATGACGCGCGCCGTGTACAGCGGACAGCCGTCGGCGTCCTCCACGACGATCCGGACGCCTGCCTCCCCCGCCGCGTCCCGATCGCCGGCGGGTTCCGAGGCGGCGCCTCCACGCGAGAGCCGCGCCGCGCTGCCCTCCCGCTCGTCCAACCACGCGAGCGTCTCGGGCTCCGGGATCCGCAGGTCGCCTCCGACCGCGGCCGCGAGCTCCCGCGCCACGCCCACGTGGCTCTCCCAGTCCGGCCGGTTCGCCGGAACGTCCAGGACGAAGACCGCGTCGTCGAGGCCGAGGATGGGCGCGACGGCATCGCCCGGGCCCGCGCCGGCGGCGGTCAGCTCGAGGATGCCGCCGGCCTCGCCGAGGTGCGGCAGGCCCAGCTCGGGTGCGGAGCAGAGCATGCCCTCGGAGCGGACGCCGCGGATCTCGCTCGCCTCGAGGGAGACGCCGTTCGGGAGCTGCGCGCCGGGCAGCGCCAGCGGATAGATGGCGCCGGGCTTCACGACGGGGGCGCCGCAGACCACCGTCCGCACGCCCGCGCCGTCCGCGACGGCGCAGACCTTCAGACGATCGGCGCGCGGGTGAGGGTCGACGCGCTCGACGCGGCCGACGAGCACGCGCTCGAAGCCGCGGTCGGCCCGCTCGATCTCGTCCACGAGCACGCCGAGGCGCGTGAGCCGCTCGGCCGTGTCCCCCGGGGAGAGCTCCAGCGCGGGCAGGAGCTCGCGGAGCCAGCGGTACGAGACGCGCACGGCCTCAGCCGCCGGCGAACTGCGCCAGGAAGCGCAGGTCGTTCTCGTAGAAGAGGCGGATCCCGGGAATCCCGTGCTTGAGCATCGCGAGCCGCTCCACCCCGGTGCCGAACGCGAAGCCCGACCACCGCTCGGGATCGTACCCCACCGCCTCGAACACGGCGGGGTGCACCATCCCGGAGCCCAGGACCTCGATCCATCCGGAGCCCTTGCACGTCGCGCACCCGGCTCCGCCGCAGAACACGCACGCCACGTCGAGCTCGGCGCCGGGCTCGACGAACGGGAAGTAGCCGGGGCGGAACCGCAGCCGCACGTCGCGGCCGAAGTAGGCGCGGGCGAACCGCTCGAGCGTCCACTTCAGGTGCCCGAGCGTGATCCCCTCCTCCACGACGAGCACCTCGATCTGGTAGAAGACGGGCGAATGCGTCGCGTCGGGGGCGTCGTTGCGGTAGCAGCGGCCCGGGGCGAGCAGCCGGATCGGCGGCGGCCGGGACTCCATCGTGCGGATCTGGACCGGCGACGTGTGCGTGCGGAGGAGCAGGTCGGTCCCGCGGACGAAGATCGTGTCCGACTCCTCGCGGGCGGGGTGGCCCTCGGGGATGTTGAGCGCGGAGAAGTTGTGGTAGGCGGTCTCGATCTCGGGCCCGCCGGCGGTCTCGAACCCCATCTCGCGGAAGATCGAGCGGAGCTCGTCGAGCGCGATCGAGATCGGGTGCCGGAGCCCCTCGCGGGGAACGCGTCCGGGGAGCGTGACGTCCACGCGGTCGGCGGCGAGCGCGGCGGATTCGAGCGCTTCCTGGAGCGCCGCGCGCCTGGCGTCGAGCGCCTCGGCCAGCGCCGCCTTGACGCGGTTCCCCGCCTCGCCGACCGCGGGCCGCTCGTCGGGCGCGAGCGCGCCGAGGCCCTGGAGCTCGCGGGTGACCCGGCCCTTCCGGCCGAGGTAGCGGACGCGCAGCTCCTCGACGTCGTCGGGGGTCGCCGCCGACGCCAGCTCCGCGCGACCTTCCGCCTCGAGCGCCTGCAGCCGGTCGCGGAGGTCGCCCGCCGCGCGGCTCACGACGCGGGGGCCAGCCCCTCCTTCGCCGCCTGCGCCAGCCGGGCGAAGCCGTCGGGGTCCTCGACCGCCATCTCGGAGAGGAGCTTCCGGTTCACGCGGATGTCCGCCGCCTTCAGACCGTGGATCAGCTCGCTGTACGAGAGCCCGTGCAGCCGGGCCCCCGCGTTGATGCGGGTGATCCACAGCCGCCGGAACGACCGCTTCTTGACGCGGCGGTCGCGGTACGCGAACGCCAGTCCCCGCTCGACGGTCTCGCGGGCCGGCACGTAGAGCTTCGAGCGCCCTCCGCGGAAGCCCTTCGCCGCCTTGAGGAGCTTCTTCCGGCGGCGGGTGCGCTGGACGTTGTTCTTGACGCGGGCCATCGGTCCCCCTGGATCGTTCGACGCCGCCGTCCCGTCGGTCGGGCCGGCGCGGGTCGGGTCAGCTCAGCAGCCGCTTGACGCGTCGCTCGTCGGCCGGGTCGACGTACGCCGGCTTCCGGAGCTTCCGCTTCCTCGCGGTCGCCTTCTTGGTGAGGATGTGGCGCAGGAACGAGCGCTTCCGCTTGACGCGTCCCGACGCCGTCTTCCGGAAGCGCTTCATCGCGCCGCGGTTCGACTTCTGCTTGGGCATCAGTGCCTCGCTCGCGGGGCCACGATCATGCTCATGTTGCGGCCCTCCAGTTTCGGCGGGATCTCGACGTTCGCGATCGGCGACACCTCCGTGGCGACGCGGTCGAGGACCGTCCGCCCGTGCTCGGTGTGCGTCATCTCGCGTCCGCGGAACATCACGGTGACCTTCACCTTGTTGCCTTCCTGCAGGAACTCACGCACGTGGTTCGTCTTGAAGTCGAAGTCGTGGTCCTCGATGTTCGGGCGGTAGCGGATCTCCTTCAGCTGCACGTTGTGCTGCTTCTTCCGCGCCTCGCGGTCCTTCTTCGCCTGCTCGTACTTGAACTTTCCGTAGTCCATGATCTTGCAGACCGGAGGCCGCGCCGTCGGCGCGACCTCGACCAGGTCGAAGCCCCTCTCCTCCGCGATGCGGAGCGCCTCGTCCACGGCGACGATGCCCAGCTGCTCCCCATCGTCCGCGATCAGGCGGATCGGGGAGATGCGGATCTGGCGGTTCACCCGCGGCTCGTTGGCGGCGATGCGAATCTCCTTTCCCCCGGGTTGAACGGCGCCCACCGGGTCGGCGCGGGCCGCGCGCCGGCGGGCGGAACGAAACGGACCCAAACGAAAACAGCGGACGCTCCCGTCCGCTGCAGCGAGCCACGCCCGCGGCGCGCGCCGGCGGTCAACGGCCGGACGGCGGCGGGCTGGAGCGGAGCCGGGGTCGGGACGTGGTTCCCCGCCTGGGCGAGAAGCGCGAACGCTTCTACTTGGTCTGACGCGCGCAGAAGGTAGCGCGGGGCGGCGTCCGCGGCAATGCCGCGGCGGACACCGGCGACGGCGAGCCGGCGCCGCCCCGTGCGGCCTGCACACGCCGCGAGCCAGCTGGAACAGCGCCGGGGCCGACGGCGAGAGCCGCCCGCGCGCCGGTGCACCCCGGGCGGCCGCTTCCCGTCCGTCCGGAGCCGCTGGTGGACTCCTTCGATGCGGGCGCAGGCCCCCATGGCCGCACGGGGGCGCACCGGCGGCACCGGCGGGGCGCGTTACCCGACCACCCGCTCCACGTCTTCCCGGCGCAGCCGCGCGGCGAACGCGTCCAGCGGCTCGGCGCCGAGATCGCCTCCGTGGTGCCGCCGCACCGACACCGTTCCATCGTCCCGCTCCCGCTTCCCCACCACCAGCATGTAGGGGACCTTCTGGACCTCGGCGTCGCGGATCTTCCAGCCCACGCCCTCCCGGCGGCGGTCCAGCTCGACGCGGGAGCCCTGTCCCTCGAGTCGCGACGCGACCTCCTCCGCGTACGGAAGGATCTCGTCGCTGACCGGGATCACGACCGCCTGCACGGGCGCGAGCCACACGGGGAAGGCGCCGCCGTAGTGCTCGATCAGGACGCCGAAGAACCGCTCCATCGAGCCCAGCAGAGCGCGATGGATCATGTACGGCTGGTGCTCCCGGCCGTCGTCCCCGACGTAGGTGAGCCCGAAGCGCTCGGGCAGCACGAAGTCGAACTGGATCGTGCTGCACTGCCACTCGCGGCCGATCGCGTCCTCGAACTTGAGGTCGATCTTGGGGCCGTAGAACGTCGCGCCGCCGGCGTCCTCCTCGTAGGGGAGCCCCGCCCGCTGGATCGCGGCGCGAAGGGCCTCCGTCGGGGCCTCCCACTGCTCGGCGGTGCCCGCCGCCTTGTCGGGGTCGCGGGTGGACAGATAGGCCCGGAACCTCTCGAATCCGAACGCGCGCAGGAGGTCCAGGCAGAAGCGGAGCACACGGTCGATCTCGTCCGGCATCTGGTCCGGCCGGCAGAAGAGGTGCGCGTCGTCCTGCGTGAACCCGCGCACGCGCATCAGGCCGTGGAGCACCCCGCCCCTCTCGTAGCGGTAGACGGTCCCCCACTCCGCGTACCGCAGCGGGAGATCGCGGTAGCTCCGCGGGCGGCTGCGGTAGATGAGGATGTGGAAGGGGCAGTTCATCGGCTTGAGGTAGTACTCCTGCCCCTCCTCCATCTCGATCGGCGCGTACATGTTCTCGCGGTACCAGCCCAGGTGCCCGCTCGTCTCCCAGAGCCACGACCGTCCCAGGTGCGGCGAGTACACGAACTCGTAGCCGCCCTGCTCGTGACGCTGGCGCGCGAACTCCTCGATGATGCGGCGCACGCGACCGCCCTTCGCGTGCCACAGCACCAGGCCGTTGCCCACCTCGGGCGCGATGCTGAACAGGTCGAGCTCGCGTCCGAGCTTGCGATGGTCGCGCTTCTTCGCCTCCTCGAGCCGCTCCAGGTGCTGCTCGAGCTCCTGCGGCGTCCGGAACGACGCCGCGTAGAGGCGCTGGAGCATCTCCCGCCGCTCGTCGCCCCTCCAGTACGCGCCGGCGACGTTCAGGAGGCGGAACGTGTCGGGCCGGATGCGGCCGGTGGAGGCGAGGTGCGGCCCGCGGCAGAGGTCGGTGAACTCCCCCTGCTCGTAGAACGAGAGCGCCTCGCCTTCGGGGAGATCCTCGATGAGGCGGACCTTGTAGTCCTCCCCTCGGGAGCGCACGAACGCGAGGGCCTCGTCGCGCGGCAGCTCGAACCGGCGGATCGGCAGGTCCTCCTCCACGATCCTCCGCATCTCGGCCCCGATCGCCTCCAGGTCCTCGGGCGTGAGGCTCCGCGGCGCCTCGATGTCGTAGTAGAAGCCGTCGGCGATGGGCGGACCGATGCCGAGCTTCGCCTCGGGAAAGAGCCGCTTCACCGCCTGCGCCATCAGGTGGGCCGACGAATGGCGGTAGACGTAGAGGCCTTCGTCGGATTCCCCGGTCACGATGCGCAGCGAGACGTCGCGGTCGAGCGGCCGGTCGAGGTCGGTGAGGTGGCCGTCCACCTCCGCCGCCACGGCGTCGCGGACGAGCCGCTTGCCGATGGACCCGGCGACCTCGCGCGCCGTGGTCCCGCGCGCCACGCGGCGCACGCTCCCGTCCGGCAGCGTGACGGCGATGTCCGGCGGCTCCCCCGCGGGGGCGGGAGCCGGCGGCGTGGCGAGATCCGGGATGCGGTCGTTCACGCGCTCAACTTAGGCGGGCCCGCCGGGCGGGTGAAGGCGCCGGTCCCATTCTCCTTCCCTCGCGACGGCGGCCGCATTAGGTAACCGCGTCGTCAGCCCGAAGCGGCGGCGCCACCGCGGCCGCCGCCGCTCCGGGCCACCCAGCCCGGAGTCCTCCATGGTCGGTCCCTCGTTCGTTCGTCACGTCCTCGCCCTCCTCGCGACCGCGGCACTCGCGGGCTGCTCGGGGGAGGACCCGGTGGGAGCCCTGCCCGAGTCCGCGACCGGCGCGCTCGCGGGTGCGGCGCCGGCCTCCGCCGGCGCGGTCCTCGCGGCGGACGCGGGGCCGGCCGTGACGGACGCCAAGATCGTGAGCTTCCGCCGCTCGCAGGGCACCCCCGCCCAGTTCCGCCGCTCGGTGGAGAACGCGGGCGGTCAGGTCGTCTTCGAGCTGCCCCAGATCGGCGTCGCCGTCATCCGCGGACTGCCGGCCGCCGAGCTCGACGCGCTCGCACGCTCGCCGGAGGTCCTCGTCATCGAGGACGACGACATCCTTCCCCTGCCCCGGCCGGCGACTCCGCCGACCGAGGCCGTCGCGCCCGTGGTCGACGGAGGGCTGCCGATCACCGAGCCCTTCTTTCCGCTGCAGTGGAACATCCGGCAGGTCGGCGCCGACCGCGTGATCGAGGCCGGCCACACCGGCGCCGGGGCGCGGGTGGTCATCATCGACTCGGGGATCTTCTATCCGCACCCCGATCTCGGGCCGAACTTCCGCGGCGGCGTGAACTTCTTCGCGCCGTTCTGCGAGTTCGACGAGGCGTCGCTGCCCTCCACGTGCGATCCCAGCGACCCGCTGGACGACAACGGCCACGGGAGCCACGTGGCGGGAATCGTGGCGGCGGCCCAGAACGGCGTGGGGGTGATCGGCGTCGCGCCGAAGGCGGGGCTCTACGCCGCCAAGGCGTGCGGGCGGGTCATCGGATGCCCGACATCCTCGCTCATCGCTGGGCTCGTCTACGCCGCCGACATCGGTGCGGACGCCGTCAATCTCTCGATCGGCGGCTACCTGTGCCTCCGCGACCACACGCAGGCGTTCCCTCTCTGCGACCCGACGATCAACCCGCGGCTCAGCGGGAGGATCTTCGAGGCGATCCAGCGCGCGGAGCGGTACGCGCTGCGCCACGACGTCCTGATCGTGAACTCCGCCGGGAACGACGGCGTGAACCTGGACCGCATCCCGCGCTCCGTGAAGCGGATCTTCGGCGAGGGCAACAACACGGTCACGGTCGCCGCGCTGGGGCCGGACGCGAAGGCGGGCCACATCCTCGGGATCGTCTACACGAACTCGGGCGACATCGTGGACCTCTCGGCGCCCGGCGGGAGCTTCGTCGGGGCGGCGGAGGACTTCGTCCCGAGCGCGTGGAGCCCGCTCAGCACCGAGCTGCCGGGCGCGCTGTTCGCCTTCGCGCTCGGGACCAGCATGGCGGCCCCGCACGTCACGGGGGCGGCGGCGCTGCTCGTCGAGGAGTTCGGGCACGGGGACCCGCAGGAGATCCGGAGCCGCCTGCAGCGCAGCGCGGACCTGACCGGGAGCGGGCCGTCCCAGCACCCGGTGTACGGCCACGGACGGCTCCAGGTGCCGACGGCCCTGGGGTTCACCGGCGGCCCGTACTGAGTCGCGCCGGGGCCGCGCGAGCTCCCGCCCCGCGCGAGCCCCCGCACCGCCTTCGGAAGGTCCAGCGCGAAGGGGGGCCGCCCCGCCCCCCTTCGTCGTGTGCGGCGGCCGGTCACGCGCGGCGTGCGCCGCGCCGCGGCCCCGCCCATCCGAACCTCGCCAGGTCGACCGCGTCGGCGTCGACGTGCACGCCCTCACGACGCAGCAACGCGGCTTGGAGCGCGGCGGCGCCGCCGCGGGATCCCAGCCGGATGCGTCCGGCGGCATCCACGACGCGGTGCCACGGAACGCCGCTGCCGTCCGTCAGGGCGCGCATGGCCCAGCCGACGGTCCGCGCGGCGCGCGGCGACCCGAGCAGCGCCGCGATCTGCCCGTACGTCGCCACGCGGCCGTGCGGAATCTCCCGCACGCGCTCGTAGACCCGTTCGAAGAAGTCGCCGCCGGTTCCCACGCCGCCCTCGCCGCCCGCGAGCTGCCGGATCCTGGAACGTCGGACGCCCTCCCCCGCCGACCGCGGCCCCGAGGCGCCGGCCGCCGCGCCGCGATCAGGGCGCCGCAGCGGAGTCGCCGCGCTCTTCCGGAAAGAGCGGGATGAACTCGACGTGCTCGTACGCCGAGGAGTCCACGAAGCCCGGCTCGGGCGGTGCGTCCCGCGGAATCGCGGACAGCGCGCGTGGAACGGTGATCCGCCCGGCCGTGCGGTCGAGCTCCTCGTAGGTGACCACGAAGGAATCGACCAGCTGGTCGTCGTTTCCCCGGAACTCGAACAGACGCCGGTCGCCGCCCGTCCTCGTGATCGCGCGCTCGAGCCGGAACTCGCGGTTGGGCGGCAGGGTGAAGATGCGGTCGGGGATCTGCTCGAACCCGCCGTCGCCGCGGGGCGAATACACGCGGAGCGTGAGCGACGTCATCGTCCGGTTGTCGACCGTCAGGTCGTAGGTCCTGACGCAGCCCGGAAGCGCGAGGAGCGCCGCGGCCGCGGCGACGAGGGGCGCGGCGCGCCCTGCCCGCACGAGGCGCGCCGGGCGCGCCCGCGGAGGGAGGGGCGCCCTGCGCGCCCGCGGAAGGAAGGACATGCCGCGAAGATAGTCCGGGCAAGGCCCGCGGATCGACCTTGCGGGGGGAACGCCGTGACCGTTTCGTTGCCGTTTCGTCACATCCGCCCCGGTCGTTCACCCCCTGCCCGGAGCCGTGCGTCGTGGCCCTGATCCCCCGCGAGGAGAAGTTCTTCACGTTCTTCGAGCGCATCTCCGCGACGATCGTCGAAGGGGCGCGCACGCTGGACCGCCTGGTCCAGAACCCCGACTCCGTCGAGACCCATCTCGGCCGGCTCCGCGAGCTCGAGCACGAGGGCGACACGATCACCCACGACACGCTCGACCGGCTCAACCGCACGTTCCTGACGCCGTTCGACCGCGAGGACATCGACGCGATCGCCCGCAACCTCGACGAGGTGATCGACTATCTGGAGGAGGCCGGACAGCGGATCGGGATGTACAACATCCAGAAGCCGCGGGAGGACGCCTCCCGGATGAGTGCGATCCCGGTGAAGGCGGCCGAGGAGCTGCAGAAGGTCTTTCAGGCGCTCCACCGTCACAAGAGGAACAAGGCGGAGATCCGGGCGCATCTCATCGAGATCAACCGGATCGAGAACGAGAGCGACGCGCTCTTCCGGACGGCGCTCTCCCGGCTCTTCGACGACCCCGCGCTCTCGCCCATCGAGGTCCTGAAGTGGAAGGACATCTACGAGATGATCGAGACCGCCGTGGACATGTGCGAGAAGGTGTCCCACGTCGTCGACGGCATCCTGGTGAAGCATGCCTGAGCCGGGACTGCTCATCGTCCTGGTCGTCGCC
>DATBJZ010000071.1:0-2289 GCA_036556125.1 Gemmatimonadota bacterium
GTTGTCCACGCCGCCGGTGTGGATGTCGAAGCTCTCGCCGAGCAGCTCCATCGCCATCGCGGAGCACTCCAGGTGCCAGCCCGGGCGGCCGCGCCCCAGCGGCGAGTCCCACGCGTCCTCCCCCGGCTTCGCGGCCTTCCAGAGGACGAAGTCCTTCGGGTCCTCCTTGTCGTACTCGTCGGCGTCCACGCGCGCGCCGTCGAGCGCGCCCGACAGGTCCACGCCCGACAGCCGGCCGTACGCGGGGAACGTCGCGATGCGGAAGTAGACCGACCCGTCGCGCTCGTACGTGTGCCCCCGCTCGCGGAGCCGCTCCACGAGCCGCACCATCTGCGGGATGTAGTCCGTCGCGCGCGGGTAGTGCTCGGCGGGCTCGATGTTGAGCCGGCGCGCGTCCTCGAAGAAGAGCCGGGTGTAGGCCGCGGTGTACGCGCCGATCGTCACGCCGGCCTCGCGGGCCTTCCGGATGATCTTGTCGTCCACGTCCGTGATGTTCATCACCTGCGTGACGTCGTAGCCGGCCCGGCGCAGGGTCCGCCGCAGCACGTCCTCGAACAGGAACGTGCGGAAGTTCCCGACGTGGATGCGGTCGTGGACGGTCGGGCCGCAGGTGTACATCCGCACGCGGCCCCGCTCGAGAGGGACGAACTCCTCCCGCTCGCCGGTCCGCGTGTTGTGGAAGCGCAGGGGGAGAACCTTCGCGCCGCGCGCGTTCGTGGCGGTCGTCGTCACGAGCGCGACGGTAGAGGCCCGGTCGCGGGAGGGTCAAGCGACGCGCGGCGCGCGTCAGCGCGTGGGACGGATCCGGAGCTCCGAGAGGACCCAGGTGCCCGGGAGGTCGCGGCGGATCACGACGAAGATCGTCTCCTGGCGGCGGCGGGCGCGTCCACGCGGCTCGTACGACCACTCCCCCACGGCCCAGGCGGCGGTCTCGTCGGACTGGTGGACGTCGGACAGGTCGAACGCGGCACGCTCGGTCTCGGAGAAGAGGTTCGCGAGCAGCGCCTCGATCTGGCCCCGGCCCATCCGGCCCTCCACGCTCCGACCCTCGATCTCGACGGTCGCACGACCGTCCGGGGGGACGAGGTCGGCCACCGCGCCGGCGTCCCCGACGGACCACGCCGAGGAGAAGGAGTCGAGGACGCGCGCCGCAGCGGGGCCCGGCGGTTCGTTCTGCGGACGGAAGGGCTGCAGGCGGACGTCCCCGTCGGGGACGTCCTGGCCGCGGGCGGCGGGGGCGGCCAGGAGGGCGGCCGCGAGCGCGAGCGGGACGATCGGACGGAAGCGGGGTCGCATCGAAGTCACTACAGCGCGGCGGGCACGGAAGTTCCCCGGCTCCCGGGCTTCACGAGCGGCTCGCCGGCGGCGCATCCGGGGCAGCTCTCGGGCGGATGCGCTGGCGCCCGGATGCGGGCGAGCGCCACGAGCGGGACGTCGAAGGGCGCCGGATCGTTCCCGCGGTGGACGAGCGCGGCCGCGGCCGCGACGCGCGCCCCGGACTCCCGCACCAGCCCCACGACTTCCGCGGCGGACCCGCCGGTCGTGACCACGTCCTCGCACACGACCGCGAGCTCGCCCGGCTCCACGGCGAACCCGCGCCGAAGCGTCATCCGGCCGGCCTCGCGCTCGGCGAAGATCGACCGCGCGCCGAGCGCGCGCGCGAGCTCGTGCCCGATCACGATCCCTCCCAGGGCCGGCGCCACGACCAGCTTCGGCGCGTGCGCCGCGTCGTCACCGCCGACGGCCGACCACACCGCGCGCGCGAGGCGCCGTCCGAGAGCCTCCGCCTCGCGCGGGTGTTGCAGCACGAGCGCGCTCTGCAGGTAGACCGGGCTGTGGAGCCCGGAGGAGAGGAGGAAGTGCCCCTCGAGGAGCGCCCCGCGCCGCCGGAAGCGCTCCAGCAGGTCGCGCTCCCCGCGATCGGGCCCCCGCCGCCCCTCGGTCACGCGACCTCCACCGACTCGACCTCCTCGAGCAGCCGCCGGACGGCGGCGCCGGGATCCGGCGCGTCGCGCACGGCGCGGCCGACGACCCGGAGGTCCGCGCCCGACTCGAGCGCGGCGCGGGGAGTCGAGACGCGCGCCTGGTCGCGGTACGCCACCTCCGACCACGCGGGGAGCACGCCCGGCGCCACGACGAGGAGGCCCGCGCCGTGACGCGCCTTGATCCGGCCCGCTTCCTCGCCCGCGGCGACGACCCCGTCCACTCCGCTCTCCGCCGCCAGGTCCGCCAGTCGGTCCACCTGCTCCGCGAGGGACAGGAGCCCGGGCCCGAACACGGCCGCGGCGT